>CAMBEJ010000067.1 GCA_945865375.1 Akkermansia muciniphila
AATGCGACTTGAGCTTCCGATGGAATTCGGCTGGGTTGTAGTCGTTATCCGAGGCGCGGGCGGCCTGGTGGAACAGTTTCCGCCAGTCTGGATTCCGTTGCAGGTCCGCAGCGAAGAGATCAATCAAGTCGCGGGGAAACCCGCGCGTCGAGAAGGCCGAAAGTTTTGCAAACAACAAATCCTCCAGACTAACCACAACCAGTCCCGGAACGTGTTTGCTAGGCTGGTACTTTTTCCGATGCCGCAGAAAGGGTCTGGCAATTTCGACGCGCACGATCTGACGGGAGACACGGGTTTGGTACTCGTACATCTCCTCGTTGAGTCGGCTGACCAGGACGAGTTTTTTCTTGGACAGCGATGAAAAGCGGCGATGGACAGTCTCGATTTCTTCCGTCTGGTTTTGGAGATCGATGTCCAGACTGAACCGCCCCAGCGGATTCTCAAGGTGCTCGAGGTAAAGGGCATTTGCGCCCGCAAACGCACCGGCACCAGCCAGTTCGGGAATCGCCTCAAAAATCAGGAGGACCACCTTCAGGTCCACCGGCTTGGGTGGCTTCATGTCTTCTCAAGGAATAATTCCCGGAGCGTCTCCTGGGTTTTTTTCTGCCCGTGCTTCAAACAGAACTTCAAATCGAACCAACCTTCCGGCAGCTTGGTCCAATGCCAGGCACGCCCCCGCTCAATGACGTTCAGCGCCACTTGCTTCCTTCCAAAGCTGGTAACGCGGTCCCCCCCCAAGTTCCAGGCGAACACGCGGAGCGCCTTGGGTACTGACTCGGTTTTTAGTTTACTGATGCGTGGTTTTCTCATGCTCTGGACACATAAGGCTACTCGCGTGGGGGTCATTTTCAAGCGCCGCGTTCGTAGACCGCAGAAATCCAATCAGCAAGCTACGGTTCTCCCCTGTGCCAGATGAGCCGTCCTCCCCATCCTAATCGGGGTTAACGGGGCATGAACCCGAAGCCACGAGGGGAAAGCCCACTGCGAGCGACTTTGAACGATGGCGGGAACCTGCTGGATCAACAAGCGATCGATCTTCCGCCACCTCTGCCATCGGGTGAATGCGTGGGCCACGGTTGCCTGCATCATCGCAGTTCATGTGACCCGCGAACACACGCGAATGCACGCAAATGGAACGTCTGGAACTGCCCTGCCCTGCCCGCCGTCCCGTCCACCGTCCTGTCCGACCTAGCCCTGGCGAAGGAGGGAATCGGAAATGGTCCTTCGGATTCGCGTCTATTTGCGTCAATTCGCCGGCACCCATTAAATCGCTTCCAAAAGCAGAATCGATCCGCCAACACGGTAAATATTTCGCGTTACACTTTCCCCGAAAATAAACCCACTTATTCCCTTTCACAATTCACGCGCAACACAGGCATTCTGCTCCAAGTCGGTATGGGGCTTCTCATTTCAAATTCTGCCGCACAGCCGAAGAAGGAAATACTATGAGTTACAATCGGGGAATCACCACACTGGCACTCGTCATCTTGGGAACCATCACCCAATCTCAAGCGGGATTCATGGACGGGCTCGTTGCCTACTATCCGTTCGACGGGAATGCCAATGATGCAAGTGGGAGTGGGAATGACGGGCTCGTCAGCGGAGCCGTGCTCACAACTGACCGTTTTGGCAAAAACGGCCAAGCCTACGTCTTCAACAACGGATTATCTTCCATTACTTCAACCAGGAATGTTGGCATCGCCGGGAATAATCCGCGGACCATCTCCGCATGGATTCAAGCCAAAGTCTACCAACCTTGGCCAGCGGGCTATTTCGTTGGATGGAACGTGACAGCCACCACTGTCGGAACAGGCAGCCATTTGATGTTTCCCGAGACCGGCAGCAATGCCGCTCAGGACCATCGGTTTCAGATGGATGGCTATTACGCATCATTGCTGAGCGAACCGCTATCAGAAAGCCAGATTCTCGGTCGTTGGCACCATGTGGTTTGGACGTATCAATCAAATCTCGGGTCAGCAGCCATGTATCTTGACGGGAACCCCATGACAATCGTCATTCCTCCTGGATCGGGCACCGCCACGACAACGCTTTCCACCAAGGATAACGTTCTGGTGATTGGCTCAACTTTTACGGGAATGGTTGATGACGTGCGTGTCTACAACAGGGCTCTTTCGGGCCCCGAAGTGAAATCTCTATACGATTACGAAAGCGTTCCCCAGCCATCGGTTGGCCCAATCATCAATCAACAACCTGCGTCTCAAACATTAAATGCAGGGGCGAATGTCATTATCTCGGTCGGATTGCAAACCGCAGGCACCTACAACTACCAGTGGCAACTCAACGAGCAAAACCTCCCCGCAGCAAATCAAGCCACTTTGACGTTGAACAACCTGGCTGCTGGAACCTATCGATATCGTGTGATCGTGAGCAACACACCGGGAACGGTGATCAGTGACACAGCCACATTGACGGTCAACCCGAACCCGCCACCCACCATTTCGACCCAACCGAGATCGCAATCCGTCCAGGAAGACTCAAACGTGGTGCTGAGTGTGAGCGCTTCGGGTTTGGGAGGACTTATTTATCAATGGCAGTTGAACCAGCAAAATATCCAAGGAGCCAATCAGTCCACCCTAAACCTTAATGCCGTGAGGGTGAGCTCTTCAGGAAGGTATCGAGTGCTGGTACGCTCCCCGTATGGAGTGACCATCAGTGAGGAGGTAGTCGTCACCGTCCAGGCAAACCCGCCTCCCACCATCCTAACCCAACCCATCAGCCAAGCACCACCCGAAGGCAGCCAGATTGTGCTGACCGTCGTGGCTTCGGGTGCCGGAACATTGAGTTACCAATGGCAATTGAATCAACAAAACATCGCGGCAGCGAATCAGGCGACGCTGGTGTTCACCGGAATTCGCCCTGAATCCAACGGCAAATACCGAGTTTTGGTCAGCACCCAGTATGGGGTCACTACCAGCGGCGAAGCGATCGTCAGGGTGGTTGTGACCGATTCGGATGGCGATGGTCTCAGCGACTTTGAAGAACTGCTGCAGGGAACCGATCCGAACAAGTCGGACACTGATGGGGACGGTCTGGCTGACGGATTGGAAATTCGCAAACATCACACTGATCCCCTCAAGGGCGATACTGATGGCGACGGCTACAGCGATGGAATCGAAGTGGCGTTGGACGGTAATCCCACCAACGCGTCAATTGCCCCAACGGGAGCCTTGGCAATATTCCGAGCGGTGGACGTTGAGTTTCACACGCTAAACGGAGTCAAGTATCAATTGGAGAACTCGAGCGATATGGTGAACTGGAATCCTCAAGGAACGGTTGTCACTGGAAACGGAGGTCGTCAAAACCATTTGGTGCGTGCCGCGCTGGCAAGCAATTTCTGGAGATTAAGGGTCATTCCGTGAAGACTTAAATCGTGGGCATAGATCGGCGATCCCATTGACGCCGACTTATTGGAAGTGGCCTTCACATTGAATGCCCTTCAAGTGGGCAGTTTCTTCCGACTTTACGAAGTCCAGTGAGAGTCAGAAGGTCGGCATCATCAGCAGTCGTGCTTGGATTCGTGTGGGGCCTCATATGTGGATCGTTATCGTCGCGGTATTCGTCGGGCTGATTAGCGCCTTTATCGTTTGGTTTATTCGGCGGCACGGTCGGCGCTCGCTTGGACATGCCAGGAAATCCCACGCCCCGCTGGAGCCGCTGTCGTTGAGTGACACGGTTGTGCGACGCGGTTCGATCGACTGGCAGGAAATCCAGCAACATAGGCGCTTTGAGGAGTTGCTGAGTTTGGAAGGATCCACGATGGTGGGCGAAACCTTTCAACTGATCCTGTCGCTGGCCGGCAAATCGCAGGCCGACATCCTGTATGCACGAGTGGGGTCGATGGTTCAGAGGGTGCCAGCAGGTCAGACGGGGCTCGCCCATATCAAGCACGGCGAAGACGCTCGCATCAGTCCGAAAGGAGCGGTGATCGAGGTTTCGTCACTGGCAGGAAGCACGAGCGCACCTGATCACCTGCTTGGGGAAGCCGGATTTACCCTGGTCGTGAGTTTCGTCAACAGCCTGACGGAGGGAAGTTCCTTCCGATACGCCGCCCGATGTGACGAATTGAAGCACCGATTCATCAAGCCGTGGGATATTCCGTCGGCCCATTCAGACGAAGCCCTGCTGGCGCGTGTTTCCTCGGTGGCGGACGTAGCCATCCTGGCTGAGAAGGTTCGGGATATCCAGACCGCCGCATCCTTCGCGGCGCGTCATCGGG
This sequence comes from Akkermansia muciniphila, assembly GCA_945865375.1. Classification (GTDB taxonomy): domain Bacteria; phylum Verrucomicrobiota; class Verrucomicrobiia; order Limisphaerales; family F1-80-MAGS106; genus F1-80-MAGS106. Next base: position 4,238 of record CAMBEJ010000067.1, read on the forward strand.
GAACATTGCCGCTCGAATCCGGAGTCTGCTACATCCTCGGCGAGGGCGGAGGCCGCGATTTGAAGTTCGTGGCCGTGTCGGAAGTGGCATTGCTGATCGTACCCGCCTTTCGACCCGAAATTAGTCTGTCAGAATTCTTGAATAACCTGACGGTAAAGTCACAAATGCATGCCCGCATCGTGTTGCTGGACGATGTCGCAGCCCTGGCCGCCCAAACAAAAGATGGCCGTTATGAGCTTCTGCGGCTCGGAGAGTGCAACGTGCTATTGGGAGTCGAAGGGACGGAGTATGGGAAAGTGGATGTTGTCCGCATCGAACTGGACATGAGTGGAAAGAACGCCGTCACTTTGACTATCCACGAAACGCCCCAATTCAAGAACGTCCTGGTGTGGGTCCTGCCGACCTGTGTGACGCCGCACCTGAGCGGATTGGATTCAAATTGAATGCCGCGGGCGAACCCGGGGCCGTCCAAAAACCCATGGGGTAACCCATTAGGGCACACGGTCAGTTCTTGTTTTTGACAACTGAACAGAAGTCAACCAAAGTACGGGCCATGCCGGGAAAAGGTGAGCGCTCGCCAATGAACGTGAAACTAAAGTGCCCTCTGCCATTGCGCGGCAGTTCCACACAAGAAATGATCAAATAGTCAGGAACTGACCCCGTGGTGAAACAGAGGGGAGGATTACGATTACGATTACGATTACGAGCAGGAGCAGGGGCAGGGAATTGGAGTTGCTCGAGAACAAGGCTGAGCAGGGTCGGTTTACTGAGTTTAGATTCTTAATTCTCAAATCCAGATGAATTATCTCTCAGATTTTCGACCACAGAGGCACAGAGGCACAGAGAAGAAAAGAAATAGAAACCGGAGTGTTTTCATCCGCTTTTCCCCCTCTGTGTCTCTGTGGTTCAACTTTCAAATCTTTTTGGCTAGATTTCCGACCCACTCGCGCAGCTACTAACTCACGACACCAACCCATGGCTACCAACACGCTTCTCAAACCCTGGCATCGCATCCTCTACGTCCAGGTGATCATCGCCGTGGTACTCGGCATCGTGGTCGGGAAGCTTTTTCCGGACTTCGGCAAATCGCTCCGACCGCTCGGCGACGGCTTCATCAACCTCGTCAAGATGATGATCGCACCGATCATCTTCTGCACTGTCGTACACGGCATCGCGTCCATGGGCGACCTGAAGAAGCTCGGGCGCGTCGGAGCGAAGACGCTGCTCTACTTTGAAGTCATCTCCACGATCGCGCTCCTCCTCGGTCTCGTCGTCGTGAACGTCCTCAAGCCGGGCGAGGGCTTCACGCCGCCGGGCGAGGTTTTTCACGCGGAAGCCAGGGCGGTGGAGACCAGCCACAGTCACGCCGAAGCAGCCAAATCATTAAACACAACGGAGTTCATCCTCAACATCATACCCAAGACATTCCTCGGCGCGTTCGTCTCGGGCGATCTCTTGCAAGTGTTGCTCATCGCCATCCTCGTCGCCTTCGCGATCGCGTTCATGGGCGAACGCGGCAAGCCTCTGCTGCACGTGATCGAATACGGCTCGCAAGTATTCCTCGGTGTGATGCACATCATCGTGAAGGCGGCCCCGATCGGCGCGTTTGGTGCGATGGGCTTCACCGTGGGCAGTTATGGCATCGGCGCTCTGAACAAGTTGCTCACGCTCATGGCGGGGTTCTACCTCACAGCGGGATTCTTTGTGATCATCGTGCTTGGCGGCATCGCGTGGTATTCCGGTTTCTCGATATTCCGCTACTTGAACCACATCAAGGATGAACTGCTGCTCGTCCTCGGCACGAGTTCGTCGGAGACCGCGTTGCCCGGCATGATTGAAAAAATGCAACGGCTCGGCTGCGCGAAATCCACCGTGGGCCTCGTGATCCCGACCGGGTACAGCTTCAACCTTGATGGCACGAACATCTACATGTCGATGGCCGCCGTGTTCCTCGCGCAAGCCACCAACACTCCGCTCGACTTGCGCGCGCAAATCAGCCTGCTCCTGGTGGCGATGATCACGTCCAAGGGTGCGAGCGGCGTCACCGGTGCCGGCTTCGTCACGCTCGCGGCGACGCTGCAGGCCGTGCCCGGCATTCCGCTCGAGTCGCTCGCGCTGCTCGTGGGCATCGACCGTTTCATGAGCGAATGCCGCGCGATCACGAACCTGATCGGCAACGGCGTTGCGACCGTCGTCATTAGCCGCTGGGAAAACGAGATCACAGCCGAGGAGCTCCAGGCCAACCTGCGGAATCCGCTCACGCTCTCCGCACACGGCGCCACCGCAACCCCGCTTTCCGAATCGGAGGAAGCGTAAAAACTGGGAGCAAGAGGCTTTCTGATCGTTCTCGAATGCCTGGACCTGGTCACACGGAAGGCGGCAACCCTATCAAATCGAAACAGATCCGGCGAAGAAGCGCACGAATCGCGAGACTCCAGTTCTTAAGAAATTTCCGCTTGAGCTTCACACCACAGAAGGGCATGTCCGAACGCCGAATCCAGGTTGGGTTTGAATCTCGCGCAGGTCAACTCCTCAGGCAAAGCTCTTCCAACCAAAGGCCCCCCGAATGGCTTCCTAACGTTCGACCACGCCTCGAAAGGTAGCCAGAGTAAATGGTTTGGCGAGAAAGGCATCGAAGCCTCGTCCAGATGACGTCACTTCGCCCATATCCTCGGCATAGCCGCTCATCAGCACGATCCGGGCGTCCTTGTCGAGCGCGCGGATCTGTTGGCGGCGCGTAGGGACAGGGATTCGATATTTGGCAGGTTGGGGGAAAGCGGCCCGTCCGAAGGCGCGTCCAAACGCGCCAGCATGGCGCTCCCAAGGATACCCGCGAGAATGTTGTTAAAATCATGAGCGATGCCCGCGCTCATGACGCCCAAGCTCTCGAACCGCTCCGCTTGCTCCATCTTGCGCCAGAGAACTTCGCGTTCGCGCTGAATCTCTTTTTTGCGAGTGATATCCCGCGTAAACCCGCACAACAGGCCTCCATCGCGTGGCAGGAAACACACCGCAAGTTCCAAATCCGCAATCCGCCCGTCCTTCCGGCGCTGCTTGATCTCGAATGAACCGCAACCCAGCCTGACAAGCTGCTCGATGCGGGTCGCTACAGAGTTCTCGGGCTCGCGAAGATCCAGATCCCGGATGTTCATCTTCAAAACTTCGGCGCGGGAATAACCGGCGATCAGCCAGAAGGCCCGGTTTACCTCGGTGAAGTCGCCCTTCAGATTGAGGATCCAAAACCCGTCGAGGGCATTCTCGAGAATCGCGTGCCCAAGGGCCTCGGCGCGATGACGCTTGATCCGGTCGGAAGTCAGGTTCTCGGCGATCGAGAGCCGGATCTGCAGCCTCCCGAGGTCGTTGGGTTTCTCGAGATAATCGTCGGCGCCGGCTTTGAGAACGCGTTGCAAATCCTCGGGATGGACGTAGGCCGTTATGACCCTCACAAACGGGTGCCCACCGCCGGGTTGCGCGCGTAGTTGCCTGCAAAAAAATGGAGCCCATCCATGCCCGGAAGGACCACATCCAAAATGATCAGATCAAACTCTCCAGACTGGCACAAGGGCCTCGCGCTTTCCGCGTCCACAACCGCAGTCACCTCGTACCCCCGCGCTGCCATCACAGTGGAGAACATCGTCCGGGCCATCGGATCGTCTTCGATAATCAGCGTTTTCATCCCTATTCTCCATTGATGCCGCCGAATGAATCCGTGTCTTCATTCGCGCCAACTCAACCAATTCTGAACCATTTCGAGATTCTATAGGCAGAAGGGCTTTACTAATTGTTATGAACGGCTGTTCAGGCGCAACCTGTGGGGCGCTGACGACGACCGAGATCTCGGAGTCGCCTCCCTCTCAAATGGCGGTGCGGTGTGCAACGGTATCTCCCCAAGGAAAACCGGGGCATCTCCGGTGCCGACAGCAAATCGACCAGCAAGAAGTCGAGCTTGCCCCAATCCACTTGCAAGCATGTCAAAGATTGATGGCTGCATATAGGAATCTGCTATTGCAAGCCGGGACCAGGATAGTCATTCCACGATCTTTCGGGCAAGAAAATCCATCCAGGCCCTGGAGAACTGAACGTGAATCGCTCGCGGAAGCTTCGAAAAGTGAGTTCGGAGCGGAATTGGGCCATCCTGCGGACAAACGGGAGCGTTCTGTGCTGTCCGCAACCAATCAGGCCGGAGCGGTATGTCGAGCACGACCGGTTCCAAGGCCTTCTGTTTATTTCGAGATAGAGAGGATGTTATTGTCCGGGTGCGGCTACAGTCCAAAATTCACTGAATGGCGACCCAATCTTCGTTGGCAACAACATTAGAAACCCTTTGCGTCTTCGCGTCTTTGCGCCTTTGGTTGGACTGCTCGTTCCAAGTTCAAGCCATCCCCCGCCGTTTTAATTCATCCAACGTCCAACCATACTCCCCCACCAACTGCGTCACCACATCCCTTTGCTTCATCTCGGAAGGCATGACCTCCCACGTGTAGGTTTCCATCTCCAGATGTTTACAAACTGCCGGATGCTTCTGCAAAAATCCGAATACCCCTTGAAGATGATCGGAAGTCGTTCCCCACAACCCTGACGGCGCACAGTGCAACGGCACATGAAAGTGAATCCTCCATTCAGTGGACAACGCCGTTTCCTCTGACAAAGCCAAGGTGCCCGAATCCGCCTCAGCCAACGCCACGTCCAAATCCCGAATCCGCCGCAACGGCAAGTCTCCGCGCCGCTCCACCACTTGATGAAAGTAAACCGGATCGACGAAGGCCTTCAAGGCCGAACGCACATTTACGGTAGGCGTCGCCTTCAGAGCCGAGCTTAAATGAAGTTTGCTGATCAAGATCTGCTCGCTCAGCAACTGTTCGAGCCCTTCCTGAGCGTCTTCGTATTCCACTGCAAGATGACAGGCGTCGTAATTGACCCCAAGATGTCGGGACAATCTGTCATCGCCCGGTCGATCGTCCCTGAGGCAGCCGAAGAACTCAACTGCCTCCGCGGTCGTTTCGAGGAAACAAAGCGGTTCTGGCTCGAGGCCGAGATGCAACGGTTTTCCGATTTTTCCGCTCAACTCCGAGATGTGCTCCACGCAGCGCCACAGGTTGCGCCGCATGGCGGCAACCTGAGCGGGCCCCTGGATGAATTCCTTGAAAGAACACGGGACCGTGCTCACGCTGCCTTCCATGCCCTCTCCTGCTGGCATGATCTCCGCGAGCAAATCGAAAAGAAGGTTCGTGTACTCAACCCGGTCGTTCGAGGTCCAATCCGGCATGTAAACCTGCTCCTTCACGCGTGTTCCATGAAACTGGCCATAAGGAAAGCCGTTGATCGTGAACACATAACAGTCCTCCGCCTCCAACCAGCGTTGGAACTTCAACAGCCGCTCCCGATCAGCGAGTTCCCGGGCCGCGACGGCGCTCAACCGCAACCCGATCGCAAAGGGCCCTGCCCTGCCAACCCCGTCAAGAACCGCCAGGGTGTAGCGATTCAAAGCCTGAAATATCTCATCCCAAGTCTCCCCGCGATGGATGTTGGTGCAATAGGCCAAATGCCGGTCATGGTCGAGTTTCATGGCTTTGAGTATTTCCCAAGGCCACCTGGCGATCCAGCAACTTCGTCCGACAGCGAGAAAAACCCCCACAAACGGAGGGCGAGACTCCGTCGAGCCAGCGTCCAAGCGTCCGGGTTCATGTAAGGCAGGGACAATATCAGGAGGACTCGACCGAGTCTCGCACTCCCAGGAGCACGGTTCATGGAAAGAGATTCGCGTCCATTCGCGTCCATTCGCGGGCACTCTCCCGAACAGTTGCCAAAAATCAGTTTGGCGGGCTTTGCCGGAGTTGGAGCGCTTTTTGAACTTCGAACCGATCCTCGCGAGCCCCGCAAGTGGATGGTGGTGGGGCTGGAGCTGGGCGCAAAAAAGCCCGTGGGTATTCGCGGGCGCTTTCGCCACGCTGATGCGGCTGTTTGCCTGCGTCGCGTATGGCCTGTTCGAGCGCACTCGCTTCTTGACATGGCGCTCAACAACTCGCTTCGACAGGGTTGAGAATGTGGTTGATTCACCGTCCTTACTGTTCCTCGAAGTATTCGCATTGATGATGGCGTTGTGGGTGGACGCCGGGGAGTTAACTGGGACTCGACAGAGTCTCGCTCTAGAGTGGTTGATTGAAACGAATGGGTGTCCAAAAACGGAGCAAGCACTCAGCAAAATCATTGCCTTGTAGCTACAATGGGGCTACATTTTTGCCATGAGCAAAACCGCCACCATTCGTGCCCGAGTCGAACCGGATTTGAAGAATGAAGTGGAAAACATTCTCGCGCGCCTCGGCCTGACTGCCTCGGAAACGATTCATCTGCTCTACCGGCAGATTCAGTTGCAACGGGGACTTCCGTTCGATGTGCGGATTCCCAACGAACTGACGGCGAAGACCCTCAACGAGAGCAAGGCCGGAAAGAACGTGACGCGATTTGAAAACAAGAAGGCACTCTACGCCGACCTGGGACTGTGAGAACCTTCAGCCGGACCCGCCAGTTCAAAAAGGAAGTGAAACTCGCCGCAAAGCGCGGCAATGACCTCGACAAACTCCGCGCCGTGCTCGATCTGCTGATTGAAGGCAGCCCGTTACCACCTTCTTGCAAGGATCATCTGTTGCGTGGCGATTTCGCCGGCAGCCGCGACTGCCATATCGAGCCGGATTGGATTCTGATTTACACGTTGACGGAGAAAGACGCGCACATTCGCTTCGAACGCACGGGCACTCACAACGACTTGTTCCGTTAGAGGATTCGATCGGCCAGGCTGGTGCGCACGAATCTGCCGGAGCAGCATCCAGCAAGATTGAATATGGCAGGGGGCGCCCAAGCGGTGAGAACGGTGCATTCCTCGGCCAAGCGTTCGGGGTTCTTGAGCACGCTGGCGGGACGCCTGCGCCACTATGCTGGTTCATGAAACGTCTCAAACCACCTTAAACCTCGGCGACTGGCTCATGAACCGGATCGGATTCTGATAGATCATGCGGTCAACAAACTCGGCGGTATGCCCGCGCCTCCGCATTTCCAGGGCAGCCCTGGGAACCGCCAAAGGCACGCTCACACCCCAGTCGCAGGCGCTGTTCATCCAGATCCGTTCGCTCCCGTAAACTTCCAAAATATCAATCGCCCGCGCGGCCGTGCATTTGGATTCCGGATACAGGGTCATGCCCGCCCAGAACCCCTGATCCAGCACGCTCTTCACGGTGTGTTCTTCAACATGATCGATCACGCACCGCCCGGGTTGGATTCGTGAATCGTTCCGCAAAACGTCCAGGATCAGGCGCGTGCCTTTCAACTTGTCCTCCAAGTGAGGCGTGTGAACCAAAATCAGTTGATCGTGCCTTGCCGCCAGATCGACGTGCATCTCGAGCACCTTGAGCTCGTTTCGGCTGTTTTTGTTCAACCCGATCTCTCCTATGCCCAACACGGTGGGACGATCCAGGAATTGAGGGATCAATTCGATGACTTCGGAAGCCAGCTTGACGTCTTCGGATTCCTTCGGATTGATGCACAACCAGCAATAATGTGGCAGACCGAACCGGGCGGCCCGCTTGGGCTCGTGCTCCGTTAATTGACAGAAGTAGTCGTAGAACCCGTCCGCTGAGCTTCGATCAAAACCAGCCCAGAACGCCGGCTCGCAAACGGCTTGGCATCCGCAACTCATCATGTCCTGGTAGTCATCCGTAACCCGGCTGACCATGTGCCCGTGTGGTTCAATGTAACGCATGAAAAAATGGGATGGCTGACCAAACAAACTTGAAATCTACCGCGGAAAGGGGACCGAAATGGAACCGAAGTGGGTATGGTAAGTGAACTGTTCGTCTGATTTCATTTCGGTCTTTTTTCGGTTCGATTCCGTGGTCAAACTTTTGAATCCTTTATCCAAAAAAATGCGCCGAACATGGGCGGTCGTCAGGTCGAACGGGGTGGATTCGCGCCGCACGCCGCCTTCGTGGTGGCCACGGGGATAGGTTCCAAACTCCGGTCGCTCAATGCCAAAAGCACCCCTTCAGCGCGGTCCGCAAAACGCGAATCCAAAGACTTCAATGCTTCCCTTAGCGCGTCCAAACGAAAATCCGACTCGCCTTCGGCACGGTCCACGCGGTCGAAAAAAGCCGCCAGATCGAGCACCTTGCTCCGCGCCTCCATGAAATAGAGATCCAATACCTGTTGTCGCGTCATAATCGTCACCCACGTCGCATTTCTCAGCTTTAAAATTACACTAGCCGCCCTGCGCCGTTTAATCAACTCACGGATTTGCCTCCCCCATGACCGAACTCTGCATTGAGGTTTGACGAGGGGAAAGAACCCCCCTAGTATCGGGCCTGAGGAACAGTGAAACATCGGACGACAGTTTCTCGGTCTGGAATAGGAAGGGTCCCACTGGAGCGGGCGGGTCTGCTGCGCCGTTGCTTTTCGGCTATTCCAGTTCGGTCAACCGTGCCACTATGAATCGAGTTGTCCGTCGCACGAACGGCTCACGGATGGGGTCCTGGGGAACACTCAAAGCAATCCGATCATTTCGTTTTTTTAACCAAGAAACACTTTATGGCCAGTGGTCGAGTCAAATGGTTCGATAATAAAAAGGGATTCGGTTTCATACAAACCGAAACAGGCAAGGATGTCTTCGTTCATCACAGCGTCATCGCCGGGGACGGCTACAAGACGCTCAACGAAGGAGAGGTTGTGAACTACGAACTCATCGAGGGCATGAAAGGCCTCAAGGCCGGCAAGGTGGACCGCTCATCTGCTCCTTGATTCCAAAAGTAGTTATCGATTTTCCCGGAGCGTCCGTGCTAAGAGCTCACACAGTGTTTCATTGCGCGTCTGTCAGAAGTCTTTATATCCACGTGCCATTTTGCGCCGCAAAATGTCATTACTGCGCCTTTTTCTCGGCCAAACCACAGGGGGATCAGGTGGATCGCTACGTGGCCGCCTTGGTGTGTGAACTCGAGTTGGTCGCCCCCCAATTTCAACCCAAAACGATCTTTTTCGGAGGCGGCACCCCATCGCTCCTGACTCTCGCCCAATGGGACACCCTTCTTTCGGCCATGGATCGTCTGGGTTTGACGGGTGCCGGGGAGTGGACGGTCGAGTGCAATCCCGCGACGGTTTCCTCAGATAAGGCCCGACTCCTAGCCGGATATGGGGTGAACCGGATTTCGATGGGAGTCCAATCCCTTGATGAAGGGCTTTTAGAGCGGCTTGGCCGCGTCCACACTCGGGACATGGTATTCCGCTCCGTAGAGATTCTTCGCTCCGCCGGGATCCACAATTTGAACATCGACTTGATGTTTGCCATACCAGGGCAAACCCGAGAGATCTGGAGGCGGACCCTTCAGGAGGCGGTGGCGCTCAGGAGCGAGCACCTTTCTTCCTACGAAGTGATCTACGAAGAAGACACCGCTCTTTATGCTCAGATGAAGGCTGGGGAGTTCGACGTGGACGAGGATCTTGCCTGCGAGATGTACGAAGATCTGATCGACATTGCCGGGGCGCACGGGTTCCGGCAGTACGAAGTCGCCAATTTTGCGCGGGAACGTCCCGCCGCCCCTACGGCCACCATCACCCAGACCGCACCCGCCGAAATCCCGCATCACGCGTGTCGGCATAACGTGAACTACTGGAGAGGGGGCGAGTTCCACGGATTGGGCCCCAGCGCGGCCGGATTTATTGAGGGTGTCCGGACCAAAAATTGGTCGAACACCCAGCTCTACTGTGAACAACTGGAAAAGGGTCAACGCGCCATCGAATCCTACGACCGCCTCAGTCCTCTGGCTCGAGCCGGTGAGATTGCCGGTTTTGGGCTCCGAATGAACGCAGGCTGGCCTCTCGCTGAGTTCAAGGAAACAACCGGCTTCGATCTTCGAGAGCACTGGCAGGAGGCGATGCAAACCCTCGTCGCAGAAGAACACGCAGTCGTGGACCCTGAGCGATTCGCTTTGACGGCCAAGGGGCTCCGCTTCGCCGACCGTGCCGCCTCCCTGTTCTTGCTGGACCCAAAAGCCGCCCAAATGGCATGAGGATTCGATTCTGTGTGGAGGGGGCATTCCTGTTGAGTTTCCGAGCTGTGGCCACTTCAATGCCGGTGGTCAGTTGCCGTAAGGAGCGGGTAGGAAATTTAAAGTTCTGACGACCGTCGCGAGATTGTCACCTGACCTTCACATGAACCGCACGACCGCCAACCAAGGTCACCAGTAAGGCCGTTGAGCCGAGCGAGGACAAAGTCCTCGTTGCCTTCATCGGGCTTTGCGGCTACAGCAAATTAATCTATGACAACATCGCCTAGGGCCTCTGGCTGGACGGCCTGCGCGCAAACTTCGAGGGTGACCCAGTCGTTTTACATTGGAGAACTGATCGATTACGGTATCATTTCGAAGATTTTTACCAAGCCAGAGAAGCGGCAGACCGAGGCTTAAGCTACCGGGCGGTTCGGCTGAGTTCCGGCGTTTCAGGCTGACGAAATGGAAAATGAAATGAGACACGTATGCAGCGACACTTTGAGCAGGAACTCGGCGAATTGAAGGAGAAGCTCCTCACCATGGCGAGCCACACAGAGGGCGCGGTGACGCTAGCCCTCAAGGCTTTGCTAGCTCGGGACGATGAACTCGCTCGGAGCGTGAAGGAGAACGACACCATTATTGATGAGCTCGAAAAGGAGATTGACGAGATGGCGATCAACCTCCTGACCCGCGCCCCGCTCTCCAACGACCTTCGCCTGATCACGGTGGCCATGAAGATTTCGCATGACCTCGAGCGGGTGGGCGACGAGGCGACGACCATTGCGCGGCGTTCGCTGGAACTTAGCCAGGAACCGCAACTCAAGCCCTACGTCGTCATTCCCCGCATGGCCCAGATGGGCCTGGAAATGTTGAAGCAGGGCCTGGACGCCTTTGTGCAACGCGACCCAACCCGGGCTCGCGCGGTCATCCCTCGCGACAAGGATGTGGATGCGCTTAACAAACAATTGCACCGCGAACTTTCGAGTTACATGATTGAAAAACCCACGACGATCACCCGTTGCCTCAACCTGATGGTGATTTCGAAGAGCCTCGAACGAATCGCCGATCATGCGACCAACGTGGCCGAGGACGTCGTTTATCTCTACGAAGCCCTCGACATCCGGCATACCGGCAAGAGCGGATCGAGACGACCTGATCAATGAAAAGTCTAATCTCCATGAAACCACAAATTCTGGTCATTGATGACGAGCCCGATGCGTTGGATCTCATCGATTTCAACCTCAAGGCCGCCGGTTACGCGGTGGTGACCGCAGCCGATGGCGACGAAGCCATCCGGAAGGCGAGGTCGATTCTACCGGCGCTGATCCTGCTCGACCTCATGCTGCCCGAAGTCGACGGGCTCGAGGTTTGCAAGATCCTTCGACGCGATCCGAACACGGCGGGCATTCCCATCATCATGTTGACCGCCAAAGCTGCGGAGATTGACCGCATTCTCGGACTCGAACTCGGGGCGGACGATTACATCACCAAGCCATTCAGTCCGCGCGAATTGATTTTGCGAATCAAAAAGATGCTGCAGCGCGGTCAGTCCGTTCAACAAAAAGCCGATCAAATGCGCTTTGGCGAACTCTCGATCGACATCCCCCGTCACTTGGTTTCCATGAGCGACCAAAAAATCGAGTTGACCGCCACCGAGTTCAAACTGTTGACCCTCCTCGCCGAGCGCCGCGGCCGCGTCCAGTCGCGCGAACAACTTCTTCGGGATGTCTGGAATTACGACACCCTCATCGACACCCGCACTGTCGATACCCACATGCGCCGACTCCGTGAAAAGCTGGGGCGCGGTGCCAAATACATCGACACCGTCCGAGGCGTCGGCTACCGATTCTTGGAAGAATGAACGCCGTGGCAACTGAAGCTTGTTTTTCCCAGGAGCGGGTCGGTCGCGTCGAAGTGAACTGATCTCCCTTCGCCATGGGGCCGATTCTCACCATTGTCGCCGTGTTTGCGGCGCTCGGGCTTCTTTACCAAGGGCGCCGTCGCATCGGCCGACTCGAATCCGAGTTGTCGTTGCAACGTCAACTGACGAAGGACCTGAAGGCTCTTCATGACCAGGAACACAGCCGGGCGGTGGCGCAACAACAGGCCTTGTTCAACAGCATGATCGAGGGCGTCCTGCTGCTTGACCACGATGGCCGAGTGCAGATGTTTAACCAATCCCTTGAACGGCTTTTCGGCCTCGGCCAGGACATTCGCGGGAAGACCATCATGGAGGCGTTCCGGTTGCACGAGCTCTCGACCCTCGTCAATCGTCTGCAGAAGGAAGGCACCGTACTCGGCAACGAGATCCATCTGCCGGGCCTCGAGGCGCGATGTCTGCAGGTCAACGCCACCGCCGTCCCCGACCGCCAGGGATCGCGCCAGGCCAGCATCCTCGTCTTTCATGACCTGACCCGCTTCAAGCAACTCGAAAACACTCGCCGGGAATTCGTGGCCAACGTCAGCCATGAACTCCGCACCCCGCTCTCGTTGATCAAGGGCTTCGTCGAAACCCTCATCGACGGCGCCAAGGACGAGCCCGCCGTAGCCATGCGGTTTCTCCAGATCATTGACAAACACACCGACCGGCTGACGTTTTTGATCGAGGATCTGCTGACGATTTCGCGGCTCGAATCGGGTCAGATCGTTTTGAACCTTCAGCCCACGGCGTTGCGAACCATCGCCGGGAGGGTCATCGACGACCTGCAAACCCGTGCGGGCGAGCGCCGGGTGCGACTGGAAAACCGGGTCCCCGAAAAACAGGGTGCCAAGGTGGACGCGGATCGTCTGCAACAGGTGCTGTTCAATCTCGTGGACAACGCGATCAGGTATGGCCGGGCGGACGGCACCGTGATCATTGGCGGGCGGCCCGGCGAGGCCGCTGGCCATGTCGAGTTATGGGTGCATGACGACGGCCCCGGGATTCCGCCGGAAGCCATCGAGCGCGTCTTCGAACGGTTTTATCGCGCGGACAAGGCGCGTTCACCCGAGCAGGGCGGCACCGGGCTGGGCTTGGCCATTGTGAAGCACATCGTGCAATCGCACGGAGGCAAAGTTTGGGTGGAAAGCGAACAGGGGAAAGGATCGACCTTCCATTTCACACTGGAAACGCATGGCTGCACATGCCCATGAGGGGCGTCTTCAGACCACGAGTGTTTTCTTGACCGCAGCCAGACTCTGGGATCACACTCATCACATGTTCCACATGGGAAGCGCCAATCGTTTCGGCTTTCCTTTCTTCCGGCCGCTGAGGGTTCTCGCCCGAGCCCTTTGCCCGTTCGCCGTGGCCCTCATGGCGGTCGCGCAGTCTGACGACTTCAATGACGGCAACGATACCGGATGGTCCCACTACACTCCGCTGGCCGCTTTCGGCGCCGGTGCCACCTATTCGTTTCCCGCTGGCGGGTATCGCATCGCGGCCCCGGCGAGCCCAGCCCCCGATTTGTTAGGACCGCAGCGCGCCGGGAGTTTGCGGGCCGAGGCGATCTTCACCCGGCTCCAAGCCTCCGTGGACATCGAAGGCTGGGATAACACTGTCAATCAATCGTTGGGACTCATTGCCCGAGTCGGAACCTTGGGGATTGGGACAACCGCAGGTTACACCTACAACTACAACACGCGTTCCGGATTTCATCAGCTCACTCTTGTGCTCAACGAATCTCCGTCGCGGCAGCTTAACGAGTCGTTGTTTAAGATCGATCCTACCCAGAAATACCGTCTCACGTTCACGCTCGTCGGCCATTCAATCCTGGGCCAGATGTTCTCTGCAACGAATCCTGCAGTACCTCTGCATTCGGTCTTTGCCGTCGATGAGACTCACTCCTCTGGAACAGCCGGAGTCTTCGTCTTTTCGCTGGACTCGGCTACGGGGGTTGACGCGCGGTTCGACAACTACAGCGCAACGGTTCCCAACAAGGTGCGGGCCACCCTGCTCGACGCCTCACCGGCGGACGGTGAGCGAACTGTCGCTCCAATCGAGGCAGTGGAGGTCCGTCTGGCGAGCCTTGAGACAACGTTGAAACCGGAGTCCATCCGGCTCGAGGTAGACGGCCAGAACGTGGCTTTCGAACTGTTCGACGGCGCCCCTCTCTACCTCCTCACACACGCGCCGTCATCACCCCTTAAACCGGACGCGCCCCATACCGCCAAGGTGACCTTTTCCGATGAGGACGGACCTCAATCCTTTGGCTGGAGGTTTGGGGCGGCTTCGGCTTCGACGCGCCTTTTCGCGGCGGCGCTGGTCAATGGGGAATTCGCGGCCGAACCTCTCGCGACACTCGATGCCATCGCCGGGAAATTCACCCTCCTCTTTTCGGGCAAACAGCGATTCTTTCGCGTGGGCGATACAGTGACCCGACGCATCACCGCCGCCGAAGTTGTGGCCGACAACGTGGTGATCTCCTTCCGGTAACAGCGATGGAGATCTCATCCCGATTATTCTACAGAACTGCGGTCAAACGATCTGAGTTTGTTGACTTTATTGTTTGTCCGCTCGAATATCCGGCCTGTGAACCGACTCAGCTTGCTTGCATTCGCCCCCTTCCTCCTCAGCCTCGGCCTCTCTGCCGCGCCTAAAGGGCTCCTCTTCCATGCCTCATTCGACAAAGGCACGAAAGCCAATCTCGCCAAGGGAGATCCTCAGCTTTATTCTGCCACGACCTACAAACAGCAAGATCAAGCAACCCCCGACCTCGTCGCCGCTCCCAACGTGACCCTAGCCACCGAGGCCGGTCGCCATGGGTCGGGCGCGCTGCGATTCACAGCCAAAAACGAAAACGCCGTCTTCTTCCGCGCCGCCAAGAACGTCAACTTTAAGTCGGGCACCATCGCCTTTTGGCTGCGCCTCAACCCGGACAAAGACCTCGCTCCCGACTATTGCGATCCGTTCCAACTCACCGACAAAGCCTACAACGACTCCGCGATCTGGGTCGACTTCACCAAGGATGAAAAGCCCCGCCACTTCCGCCTCGGCGTCTTCGGCATCCTCAAATCCTGGCAGGCCTCGAGCCCCGGGCCTGACAAGGACGCGGCATTCAACAACCGCCTGATAGTTGTCCAGAAGCCCCCCTTCTCAGCCGATCAGTGGACCCACATTGTTATCACACATCAAGGCCTCGGCACCCCCAAAGGCAAGGCCGCTCTCTACGTCAACGGCACCCTCATCGGCAATCCCGCTGCCGTCGCAGAACCATTCGCCTGGGACCCCGCAAAGACCACCCTGCGCTTGGGCATCAACTACATCGGCCTCCTAGATGATCTCATGGTTTTCAACCGCCCCCTCTCCGCCCCCGAGATCCACACTCTCGCGCATAAATAGATCTCGCACCGCAGGGACACCGCCCACACATCATGCCGTCTCGCGGGGAGGGCGAGTGCGTCCGGGTGGCCGATAAACAGTCATCAGGGTAATGGAGTCTGAAACACTTTCTCGCCGCGGGCCCAGCGGTCTGCCGCGTCGGGCGTCTCCAATGCTTTAGCTAGAGCGCTGTTGAGCTCGTAAATGTTAGAATCCAAGCCGGCGGACTTCAGTGCCTGAATCAAACCGATCTCGATGCCTTCGGCAACGGTTTTTTCGTGTCGATCCTCATTCGGAACCCCAGCTTGGGAACCGGCCAGTGGGACACTCTCGCTGACTAGGTCTTTCGCGATAGATATCGCGTGCAAAGGACGGCAACGCACTGTCTTTTCATAGTAGCCCACGCCCTGAATCCGGACAGTTCAGGACCCCGTTCTTAATGACCTAATCGCTGCGGATTCAAAATCGCAAAGATCACGACGCAACAGTGGATCACACCTGTTTCTACCCGTCAGCGTCTCGCGCGGCTCCACGTATTTTGTCGAAAGCTCTCCCTGCCTTGGTCTCGTCCGTCTCCACGCTGATTCCATCAATGCTCAAGAGGCGCACGAAGCCGCCAAAGCGAGATCGGACAGGCTGGACACAGCCCCATGACGTGCCTAGGCTCAACGCATGATTCCACCTTGGTTGCTCGCCGCGTTGATTGCTCCCGCCTTCAACGCATTTTGCTTACATGCCGCGCAAGCGAGGGTTCCGGGAGAACCCGCGATTTCTGGATCCGAACCCGCCAAACAAGGGGAAAAGGATTGGGTCGACAACCGGTGGCAAGCCACCGACGTCGGCCCGTTTCTCTTCTCCAATCTGTCCACTCCACAGGGCGTCACCGCCAAAGCGCTCACTATAAAGGTCGGGCAGGACAACGAGGCGTCCCTCGCCTACGACACGGCAAACAGTTCCTTCAAAGCCTGTTGGACCGGTGGGTTCCTACGGTTTTCTCCGACGCGGTTCGGTTTGACCGATCCCCCTAAAATCGACGGCCAGCTCGTGATCGACGCACGCTCCGGACCCGGATGGCCCGGTTCAAACACCCGTTTTCGAGGTGTCCACCAGGGCTCCAAACGGATCGTCTTGGAATACGAAGTCGATGGGACAAAGATCTTTGAATCGCCTGGGTTCGAGAAGCGCCCGAATGAAACCCTCTTCCTCCGATCTTTTGAGGTGGGACCCCATCCCCGACCGCTTAGGCTCAACGCCGCCCCGCATTTATCAGGCGCTCGGACTGGCTCGGAGAGTCTCGACGGGCGCCATCGGGTCTATTGGACGAATCAAGCCGAGGTTGTCTGCGCCTCCGCTACGCCGACCGACATCAAGGCCACGGTCCTTGGTGACACAGGTTGGATTTTGAACTTGCCGCCTGCCACGGAAGCCATGCGTTTCGACATTCGACTCTGGCGGGGAAGCGAGAGTTCGTTGGCGGCCTACGTCAAGACGGATGGCTCGGCAAAGGCCGAAGGGCAGCTTTCGAACTGGATTCAACCCGGTGTCGCCCGTTGGCTTCCCGAAAGTTCCACACGCGGACAGCGAGGAAACGACTCCGAATTCCTCGCTGTAGACACGTTGACTTTGCCTTATGAGAATCCTTGGAAAGCGCTCCTTTTCGCGGCTGGGATCGATTTTACATCAGATGGCGCAGGCTACCTCTGCACACTCCACGGAGACGTCTGGCGGGTGACTGGAGTTAACGATTCCCTGAATGCATTAAGGTGGCATCGATTCGCAACCGGGCTTTTCCAGCCATTGGGACTCAAGGTCCGTGATAACAAAGTTTACGTACTCGGCCGTGACAGGATCACTAGGTTGGAGGATGCCAACAACGATGGAGAGGCGGACTTCTACGAGAGTTTCTTCGACGGGATCGGGACCTCGACAGGGGGGCACGATTACGTGACGTGCTTGGAGCAAGACAATGCCGGGCATTTCTATTACACAGACCCCAAAGGAATTCACAAGGTGGCTCCGGATGGGCGTTCTCAGACCACACTCGCAACCGGATGGCGGAACCCAAACGGTTTGGGAGTTTCGCCCGATGGGCGCGTGATAACGGTGGCACCCCAACAAGGAACCTGGACGCCGTCGTCGGAGATCACCGAAGTGAAAAACGGCGGCTACTACGGTTATGCAGGACCCAAGATCACGCCCAACCGTCCTCTCGGATATGATCCGCATCTTTGTTGGATACCGCACAGCGTGGACAATTCCAGCGGGTCGCAGGTTTGGGTGCCGGAAGGGAGATGGGGCCCTCTAGGGGGACAGATGTTGCACTTGCTTTGGGGACGTTGCTCGATGATGTGGGTTTTGCGCGACACAAACAACCTCACTCCGCACGGCGCTGTGGTTCCCCTGCCGGTGAAGTTCCTGAGCGGGCCGAACCGGGGCACCTTCAATCGCGCTGATGGCCAACTTTACGTGGCGGGAAGCACAGGCTGGCAAACAAGCGCAACCAAAGACGGTGCGCTTCAACGCGTCCGGTTCACCGGCAAACCGGTCGCCCTGCCCTCCGCTTGGCGCGTGCGACACAACGGGATCGAAATCACCTGGACGCAGCCCCTCGACCGATCCACGGCGGAGGACCCAGGAAGCTACGCGATGAAACAATGGAACTATCGCTACACCAAGGATTACGGATCGAAAGATTGGTCGGTTGAGGACCCATCCAAGGAGGGCCGCGATGCATTAGATGTGATATCCGCGAAACTCTCACCGGACGAGAAGAGCGTGCTGCTGGAATTCAAGTCGTTGAAGCCAGCGATGCAGATGGAGTTGAAATACAACGTCAACACCAGCGCAGGAAAACCCATGCGCGGTCAATTCTGGCTGACGATCAATCAGTAATCCACTCAGGGAGTGAGAATGTCCTACCAATTCTTACAACAAAAGACATTCCGCCTGTCAAACTGACTTCTTGAATGCCCCCGCACCCCCAGTTCGGCGTCAACTCAGAACTCAGTAAAACCGCTTGAAATCGTGATCTGGGCGCGCAACCCCAATTCCTCCATTTTTCCTAATAGTCATCGTCATCTGACTCGTAATCCTCCGGTGTTGCCCTTGAAGCAGAGGGGTGGATTACGATTACGATTACGAGCGGGGAATTGGAGTTGCTCGAGCCTCAGGCTCAGACCTCAGAATGACGGTTGTAAATCAGGGAAACAAGTGTGCATTCCGAACCCATCAGAATCGACTCGGAAATTTGTTTCCCTGGCCCCCAATTGGTGGGAGGACCAGGGAGTGGTGGCATTTCGAGGGAATCCAACTCACCCTTGTTTTTCTCGTTCTACCCTCCAAATTCTGAGGTCTGATCATGTGCGGCATCAGCGCCAAGCCGGCTAGTGCGGCGCCTAAAAACAGCACACAACTTCCACGGCCCAATACATTGAACCACGGAAGAGCCATCGACGAATAGGAACCGGATCCCGTTAACGCGACGCAGAAGAATCGCAAGCCCATCTCACTGTCCGATTCGGGCGGGACCGCGAGAATGGCGAGGAACCAAAATGCCGCAAACTCGATGCTCAGTCCCACCGGGTAATACCAATGGCTGTATTGGTGCCAGATGCAGGCCTGGATGGCCCATTTGGCGATGATGATACCGAACAAAATCTCGACCAAGCCGAGGAGAGCGTAACTCAGCGAATGACGCCTGGTAATTGGCAGGTTTCGATCTTCTCTGTATAGCCTATGCCCCTGGACAAGAAGCGACAACATCAAGAATACCACAAGAAAGAGAACGCTATCCCCGGCAAAGTTGCGACTTCGTGGCGCAGGAGAGCGTCCGCTCTTCCATTCGAGATATTGGATCTGCTCCCAAAGTCCAAAGGCCAAGCCCACGAGGCAGAGCACCAGGAGTGCCGCCGCGCCGGTGATGGCCCACGGATGCCGGTGCGACCAACTCCACGCCTTGCGCCAGGCGCTCGCGGGCTGCGCCAAAATCGACTCGTTATTCAGGAACCGGCCCAGTTCCTCCGCCAATTGGCGCGCCGTGGCGTAGCGGCGCCCCGGGAGTTTCTCCAAACACTTCAGACAAATCGTCCCCAAGTCTGGCGGCACATTCGGGTTGAGCTTGGATGGCGCGACCGGTTCCTCCTCGATCACTTTCCGCAACGTGGCCAGGGGCGTCTCCGCCACGAACGGTGCGCGGCCCGTCAGCAGGTGGTAGAGTATCCCGCCGGTGGCATACACGTCGCTGGGCGGCCCCACCAGATCGTTCTTGCCCGCCGCCTGTTCCGGCGGCATGTAGCTCGGGCTGCCCATGACCGCGCCTTCCTGGGTCAGGCTGCTGTCCGTGGTCGTCAGCTTGGCCAGGCCGAAGTCCGTAATGCGCGGTTGCCCATTCGCGTCCATCAAAACGTTCTGCGGTTTCAAGTCCCGGTGGAGCGTCCCGCGCTGGTGCGCGTAATGAATCGCTTCGGCAATTGTCTTCACCAAAGCCGCCGCCTTCGCCGCGGGCAACGGTCCCTCGCGCACGAGTTCCGAGAGGTTGTTGCCCTCCACTAAATCCATCGAGAAATAGTAATCCCCTTCATACTGGCCGATCTCGTGGATCGCGACAATGTTCGGATGCTGCAGATTAGCGGCGGCCTCGGCTTCAGTGCGGAACTGCTTCACGTCCGTCTCGCCCGCGAGTTGCCCGGCGAGGATCATTTTGATCGCCACGATCCGGTTGAGGCTCGTTTGCCGAGCTTTGTAGACGATCCCCATGCCACCGCGAGCGATCTCTTCCAGCAACTCGTAGTCTCCGAAATACTGAACTTTGTTTCCCACCGCGACCACGCCGACCACGTCGGAGGGATCAATGCAGATGGCATTCTTGGGTGTCGGTTCAGGGTTCGGAGAAACGGTGGTTGGGGAATCATCGCCCGCCAACGCGGAGTCGCCTGTGGCACGAGTGAACAAGCACTTGGGGCAAAAGCCTTCCGGCATCGAGATCGGGGAGCCACAGTCCTGGCATAGTTTCATAGTGTTCATGTTGACGATAGCAATGTCTGCTACCGACTACACAGGAATCGGAGCAGGAAGGTAACACCCCTCGTCGCGCTCAGGAACTGATCACCGTTACCAAATAGGAAAACTCGGCCTCAATCTCCGAGGGGTCGTCAACCGTTTGCGCAATGACTTGGTGGAACAGCTTGCGGTAGCGCTGGCGAAGACGCAGGACGGCCATCTTGATGGCGGCTTCGCTGGAGCGGAGCGTTGCCGCAGCGTCCGCATAGGTGCCGTGGCTTTTGTCCCCCAATAGAAATGGTTGCAAACAGAGGTAGAGTTCTGCTTTACCCGCCGCCGCATATTCCTGCTCCAACCCGCTGAACACCTGCTGAATGATCGCCAGCGCCCAACGACGCTCGAAGAGCTTTTCCGGACTCCATCGGTCGGCCGCTTCGAGTTGGTATCTGTGGTCGGCATCCTCCGCGTCCAATAAACGGTTGGGGACAGACAGCGTTGGCCGTGCGGCACCCGCCGGGTCTTGAACGGCACTTTCCCCGTTTTCACCACGACCTTGGTTTTGTTGAGGATGTTCATCCAGCTTGTGCGCACGGAATCGGCGGGCTTCTTCTGGTCGATGAACTTCGAGTGGGGGACGGTCGCGCGGGTCACGCCGGCCTTCTCTTCGAGGTTCCACTCCACAAGCGTCGGCGTCTCAGCCAGGTTGGTGAACGGGAAGGTGTGGACGAAACGATTCCTGAATCTGGAACCACTTCAAGTTGGTTTCAGGAAATCTTTCTGTCATTCTCGCGCTTGTTATGCTTTTGCTTTAATTCATTGTCACTATCACTGTCCTTGATCCAATGCAGACCCTCCCTGAACCGCCGCGTTACGTGCTCTTCGACGGGGTGTGTAACCTATGCAATTCCGCGGTCAATTTCATAATCGATCGTGATCCCAAAGGACGGTTCAAGTTTGCGGCGATTCAGTCGGCCCCGGGCCAGTCGCTCCTGGCCCGCCATAACGCGACGGTTCTTGCCTCACTTAAAACGTTGGCCTTAATCGACGGCGGCAAGATTTATTCCCGGTCCACGGCAGCGCTGCGGATCGCGCGGCATCTTGGCGGTCTTTGGCCGACGCTTTATTGGATGATCATTGTGCCCGCTCCAATTCGCGACGCGTTGTATGACTGGATTGCTGGCAACCGATATCGCTGGTTCGGTAAACGCGACCATTGCCGAATCCCCACCGCTCAGCTCAGCAGCCGTTTTGCCGGGGCTGAGGACGTCGAACCGACTGAATCGGACCCCGATCGGACTCATCCTGATGGTTGAGCGCTGTTTTGGAGAGCTCTTGAAGATGAAAGGATGATCAGGCCCCATGATTCGTATCACTTAATTGGCTTGGGTGACAATGGCGTGGCAGGAGCCCGAGACATCATCTTGGCGCCGTTCACATGCCCTGGTCTATTCGGAGGATGCCGTAGGGGGGCAAAAGAAGCGGGAGATGCAGCGTCACCCGGTTTCCCGATGTTCCGCCGAACGCATCCGCCGACTGCCCGGTCGACAAGGTGTCAGCCGGGTCCAGTTGCCGGACTTTGATGTTGGCGCCAAGACCGCGGATGGCAGCCGGCTGGGGATGATCCGTGAGGTTGGCCACCAGCAGTCGCAAGCGCCCTCCCTTGCGCAACGCGAGTCCCGCGACGGACAGGGTGTCGGACGAATCCACTCTTTGCACGCGGCCCCCCGCAAACTCCGCGAGGTGGTGCAGCACATGATAGATGGGAAACACTGCGCCGGGTTGAGATGGAAACTTGTCCGGTTGGGGCGTCCCCGCAGCCGCTTCCATGATTCCCTTCCAGCCAACCGTCTCGTAGCAGGTGACACTCTGAACACCCGCTTCCGCCAGATACTTGATGCTGCCGAGCGTCCATGCTGCAGCGAAGAGGGTCGGCTGACGGACGTCCACGCTGGACGGCAATTCACCGGGGAGCGGGGCCTGGGAAACCGACTGCAGCCGCAGAGTGATCGGAGTGATCAGCAGCGGGCTGGTTCCAATGAATTGACGGGCGCTGCGCACCGTGTCGGCTTGGATGGGCAGTGTCTCCATGATCGATTGGTTGTCGAACGCGTGGATCTGAGGAGTGATGCCATACGCCACCACTCCGAGCATGTCGGGTGCAGGCCGGAAGCGATTCAACTGCGTGAAGTTGATGTCCTCATGAGCTGCGCCGACGAGGGCCTTGCCGCCGAGCTGGCCGAGTCGAGGGCGTGCGAGACGGTAGTGTGCCTGATTGGTTCCGAGGACCAGCCACACCGAGACGGGCGGTCGAAGCGATCGGACTTCCGCCGCCAATCGATCCAGCGCGGAGTCAGGTTGCTGGCCCAAGCGAAGCCCGACGTGCAGCTTCACGCCGAGTGCCTTGGCCTGGGCGGTGGCTTCGCGCAGTAGGCTGACGAAAGAATCGTTGGTCAGGGCCAGGTCCACACGAAGATGTTCCAGGTTCAGGGCCTTGAGCCGCTTGACTTCATTTGGCGTGAGCGTTGCGTTCTGTGAGGAGACCTGCAGGCCGAGGCGCGGCAGCGCGGTTTGATCTCCGGTCAGAGTGAGAATGGTTGGCGCGTCTCCTCGGCGGTCGGAACTGTCCGGCTTTGGAACCGCGCCCTCCAGGCGGATGGTGATCTTCTGCGAGATCTTTGAGCCCTTGGTCACCGTCACGGGATAAGGAATCTCGAGAGGCGTGCAATACGTTTTGAAGGACGCGTCCGTCCAATTGCGTTGGTCCTCCATCTCGAATCTGTCCCCTTCCATCCGGACGTGCGCCCACAGGTTCGGAGCCAGTTCATGTGAGATCTCCCGGATCTCTTTGGCTGGCTGATGCGGCGAGATGAACTTGGGAAAACGTCCGGTGGCTTTCTCGCCGCGAACATTCTCGATGATCCACGGCTGGCCGGCTGCGGAGGGTCCGTGCAGGACGCAGAAGCCGATACGGTTCCGTTGGAACGCGGAGCGGGCCGTGCCATCGAAGGTGTATTCTATCTCGCCGCGGACATTGCCCTGGATCCTGCCATGCCATAGGAAATCAATTTCCCGCTCATGGCACAGCGCCTCGAAGGTGAGCACAAACTGATCGCCCTTGTCCAACAGCTCGACTTTCGAAACCACCGGGATGGCGGTGCCCCAAAACTGATTGCGCACCGGCGCGGTGATTCCTCGCAGAATCTCGTGCGGACCGACCTTGACGTAGCGGAGGAATGCGTTATCCGGCTCGAACACCATCGTCACCGGGCCCGCCCGCAACGGGATCGGGGCGGCGGCCTGTGTTCCCGTCGCGGACACTAACGCCCACAAAACGAGCAGCGAGATCCAGCGGAGTTCCTTGATGTCGGTTTTCATTTGCGATGGCTTCGTGGTGAGAGTCGTCCGGTCACAGTGGGCGCACCACCGAGATTCCGCGAGTGTAATCGCGCTCCATTTCGAACAAGAGCGCGCCGCCGCACACGCCGCCCAGCTCGATGAGCCATTGATCTGCTCCGGTTGAAACACGGCTTGATGGGTGGCGACACTAGCAACCGCGACGTGAGTTTGCCGATCAAAGACCCTGAGCCCAAGATCGGCAAACGTCGGCTGACCGGCCTCGTCGTAAACATTGGCCGTGAAGGCCACTTGGGAGGAAGGCCGCTGCGCGTCGTTCCTATTGGTTTCGCTTCCAAGGGTTGCCCGCCTCAGTCGCACACTCGGCGTCCACAACGATGCGTTCGGGCATCGGGCCGGCGTAAACCCAGATCATGGTCATGGCGATTCCGGACTTGTCGTAAATCCTGGGTAAATCCTGGGATTAAATCCTGGGGACAGACAAATTATTGTGTAAATCCTGGGGACAGACAAATTATTGAGAAAGAACTTGTGGGTAAATCCTGGGGACAGACAAATTATTGAGAAAGAACTTGAACGCGGCGGGAGGGTGTGATTAAAGGGGGATGTGAGGCAAGGGAGGCTGAAGTTTCCGGCGGATCGGCCCGTCGGGCATTACCACTGCATTTCTCGAATTGTGGATCGGCGTTTCATTTTCGAGGAGGCGGAGAAGGAGGAATTCGTACGGTTGATGCGAGAATACGAGGCGTTCTGTCAGGTCCGGGTGCTGACGTTTTGCGTGATGTCCAATCATTATCACATTTTGTTGGAAGTGCCGAAACGGCCCGATTTGCTGCCCACGGCCGAACAGGTGATGGAAATGTTGAAAGGGCTTGGGTACGAGGAGGAATTCAAATCGACCAAGGAGCAAATCGAGATGTTCCGTACAGCCAAGGATACCGAGGGGGAGAAGAGATTACTGGAACGATTTTTCCGGCAGATGTGGGATGTGAGCTGGTTCAACCGCTTCCTCAAGCAGCGGTTCAGCGCCTGGTACAACCATAGAACTGGCCGCAAAGGAACTCTTTGGGAAGAGCGGTTCAAAAGCGTTTTGGTGGATGGGTGCGGGGAAGCATTGATGACGATGGCGGCGTACATCGATCTGAACCCGGTGCGGGCGGGGTTGACGGAGGACCCAAAGGATTATCGTTGGTGCGGTTATGGGGAAGCGGTGGCGGGCAGGAGACTGGCCAAGGAAGGATTCAAGCACCTGGTGGGAGCGCGCGATGGGGTTGAGGATTCGCTGACGTTGGCGATGGCGACCTATCGAGTCTGGCTCTTTGGTCAGGGAGAGCAGAACGAAGGCGTGGATGCGCAAGGCCGGCCCAATCGCCGGGGGATCGATCCTGAGCGCGTCAAAGAGGTCATCGCATCCAACGGGAAGCTGCGCATCCACCAGTATGCGCGGTGTCGGGTGCGTTACTTTGTGGACGGCGCGGCTTTTGGAACACGGGCGTTTGTCGAAGACATTTTCCAAACGTATCGCCAACGCTTTGGCCCCAAACGCGAGAGTGGGGCTCGGGCCGTACGGGGCTTGGACGGGCCGTCGTTGTTCGTTCTGCGAGATTTGCGGAAATCCGCCTTTGGATAGCTTCACTACAAAATCTCCATCCCGTTTCCACCAACGGTTCATCCCTCCCGACTGGACTTCAGGCTTCAGCCAGTCCTGAACGCTCTCCGCTCGACCCTGGCTCAGAGCCGATGATGTCGGACTTGTCCGCCTCAGCAAAGGAGTGCTTCCCTGAGGAACTGGATTTCTGAGGGGCATGCTTTTGAGTTCCCGCCACATCACCGGTTCCATCACGTAGATCTTGTCTGGAAGGTCCTCCGCGGCGCTCACAGGTCATTTGATCGACTGTGTGCAGCGGCCACTGATATTGATTGTCTGTCCCCGGCGATTTT
>CAMBEJ010000068.1 GCA_945865375.1 Akkermansia muciniphila
ACGTCCGCCACTGAACTCCTTTGAACGGTCTCGGTCAATCCCTGAAAACCCCACCCAAAAGCGCGGCGTATTCGGCATGTCACTGCGAAGGAATTCATCACACAAAGACGCGGATGGAAATGCAATAGAACGGGACTTGTTTCGACCCCGCTTCCCCTCTGTGCCTCTGTGCCTCTGTGGTTCAAATGAATCTCTTTTTTCACCACAGAGACACAGAGGCACAGAGAAAGGACCGAACCTCATGACAAGTGCGCCCTACCCGGAACGCACCATTCCGCCGAACGTTTCAGGTGAGCGACCGCTGCCGTCAGCGCACCGTCGCAAACGCGAAAACGGTCCCCAATCACCTGCCGACTCCGTAACCGGGACGCTTGGCAGCGGTCTCGACCCGATTGTTCAGCTTGGTTTCAAGCAGCCGGGAGGGGGCCGGCAGCCACCAACTTCTTCCTCCGCGGATCGACGACCAAAGAGAGCCCTTCAAGGGTGCGTGCTCCGAGGAGAGTCATGTCTCCTGGTTCTCCAAAAACCACCTCATCAATCGTAAAATGCTTGTCCACACGGAGAATCGCGAATCCAACGCTCCGTGTTATCGTCTGGCCGTTGGCCATCGTAAACACCAAGTCCTTCTTTTCCCGGCTGACTCCGATCCTCTCGAGTGTCTTGGCCGGAATCCATGTGTATTCGCTACCTGTATCGACCAAAGCGCGTGGAACGGTGACCGCTTGACTGCGGTCAGTATGATTCTCCAGCTTGCAGCCAACGTGAAATGTGCCCATATCCGCATGATGTATGCCTGAATGGTCTGGCTGGGGCAAGCCACCGTTTTTGCGGATCATTTGCGAAGGACGCCGAACGATGCAGGTGAGCGACCGCTGCCGTCAGCGCACCGTCGCAAACGCGAAAACGGTCCCCAATCACCTGCCGACTCCGTAACCGAGACGCTTGGCAGCGGTCTCGACCCGATGGTTCGGCGGCACCGTCATGATCACTCTCTCCTCAGCTCATAAACTTTGACTCTCTGCCCAATCACAAGCCGAGTCGGATCCATGTCAGGGTTCATGGCTTTGATGTCCCGAACGGACACGTGAAATTGTCGCGCAATCTTGACCAAGGAGTCGCCGTGGGCGATGACGTAAACGCCAAGTTCGAACGTCGAGCCAGGCTCTGCATTCGTGATCGACAGTAAATACGCGCCATTGCGGTTGTTCTTTGTCTGGCGTCTGAGTCTCCTTGTGTGGCCGCACGCAGACAGGTCCGGCAGGAACACGCCTTCGCTCGATAACAGAGTCTCACCTTCCCGGGTGTGCCTGTTTACCTCACTGATTATCCTTGTATGGAGGGATGAATTGTAATAAGTCGATCCTATGAATAGTGACAACCTGAAGGGCGTGCTGACCGCGTTAGCAGGGTCTCGTCAACATTCCTCTGCCACTGGCTGCGGCGCTGGATTTGGAGGCCGGTGAGCAGGTCCAATGACAGTTGCTGGACCGCTCGGACCTGCGCTTGCTGCGCCTTGCTCCATCGGCTCCGACCCCAAAATGGAAAAATTAGTCAGGAGGGGTTTTTCAGCAGAATCAATACTATTGACTGACCCCTCTGGTTCCTGTTTGTCCCTTGGATTTATGACTCGACGATTGTCTGGTTGCGGATGGATTCCATGCAGCGCCTCAGCAAGGAGTTAATCCGACTCAGCGCCGGGGAGCTGGAGCAGCCGCTTCGGCAGGTCGCGTGCCCCTTGGACGGCTCGTTCCGCAGAGATCGTCGTCTCACTGTGCCGGTAAAAAATGAGATGCTTTTGGAAGGGTTTCTCGACTTGCTGGCACCTTAGTCCGCTCAACTCCGGCGCGTCGAAACCTGTTCTGTGCCCCATGGTTGGCCTCTCCGCCAGCCGGGCCAGGGTCGCCGCGACGGCTCTCAAGTATCGCTCGGCGATTCCCCATCCCGCTTCACGGTCGTACCACGCGGCATAATGCTCCAGGTCGCCAACGAACCACTCGGAGCGTTGCACGCGCAGACTCATTCCCCTTTCCGGGCGCGCACGCGGCGGGCGATGTCCTCAAGGTCCTGCGGAGTCCAGTCCGCGTGCGGCCCGCGCACCGCGTCCAGCAGCATGTTCTCCAGCGTCCGCCGGTCACCGCCGAATTCCGGCGGTTCCACTCGCTCCAGTTTTGCCACCTGGTCCTGGCGCACCAACAACACCGGCGAGCCAGCCTGTGCCTCGTCAAAAAGTTGGCCGAGACGCGACTGCGCCTCCGTCAGGGTGACTGTTTTCATCCCGCCATTCTAATCCCGCGACGCAGTCTCACGCAAGGTGAACAACATGGGGGCGACAAACGGGAAGCCGCAGGGCCGATTAGCGCGGACCGAACCAGAGTGCGGAGGGAGTGTCGAGAAACAATCTCATGGCAACTCGCCGTAAAACATTCGTTCGATTTCCGGGTCGGATTGGCTGGAGTCATCGGGGCCGGTGAACGTGCCGCGCGCCAGCCCAAACGCTCGACGCGTGATCCCCGGACATGGAAACGTACGGATTTCCGCAAGCGGTTGGTCAGCGTCATCTTTACCTTCAGAAATCGGGACAGACATCCCGATTGTTTCCGGAAGCCGAGAGCTTGAGTATTTTTGGAAAATGATTTGAGAATCCCCCGTGAATTGCACGAACCGTTGGTTTCGGTAGGGATGCAAACCGCCGAGGCGTGAGATTATCGGGCGGACGCAAGCCTTGGAAAAGCTTATGCTGGATTCTTCCCTGCGAACACGCTTGGCGGACTCTTTGAACCTCAAAGCACAAAAAGTCTCCCACTCGATTTTCAGGAGAGG
Organism: Akkermansia muciniphila; assembly: GCA_945865375.1. Taxonomy (GTDB): domain Bacteria; phylum Verrucomicrobiota; class Verrucomicrobiia; order Limisphaerales; family F1-80-MAGS106; genus F1-80-MAGS106. The sequence goes on from CAMBEJ010000068.1 coordinate 2,821, forward strand.
CGATCGGCTTTTCTTTTTTCCAATGAATCCAGGTTGATGTTCCCGCCCTCGGCGCTGTGGCGTTGTGGCCTTGTGGCGTTGTGCAGCCAGGCCTAACCAGGTTTGCCGGAGGCTTCCTTCGCGGGTGGATCTTTTCCAGCGCAAGATTTTCTCAGGCGTTCCCATTCCACGATCACGTTCAATAGGATCAAACCACGGCCGATTAAATCCGGTCTGGGATGTCCATCGCCCTTGCGCGCCCAAAAACCTGCGTGCATCGCCACAAGTAAATTGGCTTGGACCAGCGTCAGAGTGCTGGCTTTGATCTGGCCGGGTTGGATGAGATCCGCAGGCGCATTGGCGACAGGCACCTGGGCCGTCGCCGCACAGTCTTTGGACTCTGGCTGGCTGGGAATTTCTTGGGGAGCTTTGAGTGCGGGAACTTCTACGGAGGGCTCAAGGGAGCTTTTTTTAAAAGCACCTCCAGCACGGCCAGTTCTTCCGGGCTATAGAGCAGCGAGGCGGGCAGATGCGGATGAGTCTTTCCCAAACGGCACAACAGCAGCACTCGCCAGGCTACGATCATATCCAGCGTCAACACCCGGCTCAGAGCTTCCGCTCGCGAGCATCCCAAACGCAAACGAACGTATCTTTGTACGCGGCGTCGGTATGGGCGGAAGCGAGAATGGAGCCATCAGGAGAGAAAGCCATGCAATCGACGACGTTCGTCCCTTCCATGGCCATGTTCCCCACGAGGCTTCAGGTGTCGAGATTCCGTAGTCCAATTCCACCAGCCTGGGTTACAGAGAATGTGCCATCGTCTCTCCTCGTTTTGACGCCACCTCCAATCGCCACCAAACCCGCTGTTGAACTTATAACGAGGCATGTGGGTGGGCCATTCTCTTCGGGCTGCCACGGGAAGGTTCGCGTTTGAGTTTGTGTGTCCCAAACCGTCGCCACTCGACTGGAGAGCACTCCCACATACCGTCCGTCATCACTCCACGAGAACGGATCACCGTCTTTGAGCCCATAGGAGCCTTCGAGAGGATTCATAACGGCGCCTGTCCTAGCATCCAGCAAGCGAATGCCGTTGTCGCGTACGAGCAGCAGATTTCCGTCATGACTGATCTCGACGACGGCAAGTCGCGACGCTTTGTACATGCAGGCACCGAGCGCCGCCCTTTCGTTACCGTCCACAGTGGATAATTACCACAGAGGAGGACTTGTGAAGGGCCTCCGGTTCTGTTTCCTTGGTGTCGATAGGAAATTTTCGGAGGCTGCTTTTCGGGAAAGGATGAACTAAATAATTTTCTTGATATGATCTGGTCCCTGAGATCAGTATGAAGGATTGTCATAAAACCAATCCCTCTCCACAACGTCTCCGTTAATCTCCGTGCATCCCTTGTCACTGCGGCCGTCTGCCTGCTCACCGGATGCAGTGATCCGGCAGATAAGGTCGCGAAAGCCACCGCCTCCGACGCGAAGAAGCCAGGCTCCTCCGCGTCCCAGGCCGGCAAGGAATACGTGCTCCGCGCGGAGTCTAAAATCGGGTTCGTCGGCTCCAAAGTCACCGGCAGCCACGAGGGTGGGTTCAGGAAGTTCGCTGGCAAGTTCGCCATCGCCGAAGGCAAGATGGTAGGCACGCCAGGGTTCCAGATCGCGATGGCCTCCACTTGGGCCGACAACCCGAAGCTGGAAGGGCACTTGAAGGCCCCTGATTTCTTCGATGTAGCCAAATTCCCCGTCTCGAGCTTCGACATCACGGCAGTCGAACCGGACGGGACAGATTATAAGGTGACCGGTAACTTCGCCCTGCATGGGGTAACCAAGAGCCTCTCTTTTCCTGCAAAGATCAAGGTCGCGGACGACGCGGTGACAGTGACGGCCGAATTCGCCATCAACCGGAAGGATTTCAACATCAACTTTCCCGGGATGCCCAACGATCTCATCCGCGAAAACGTCGTGATTAAGCTCGACTTGAAAGCGACTCCGGGCGCCGCGCGGCCCGAGGATACTCTTTAACTCTAGCCAAACAGATTTGAAATCTGAACCACGGACTCGGACATGGGGATTAACCACGGAAAGAATACCGAAATGGAACCGACGGGGGCAACCCAACGAATACAAAGCGGAATTATTCGGTCTCTTTTCGGGTTTACTTCCTTGGTTCCAATTCTGAGAGATAATTCACCGAGATTTAGGATTTAAGAATCTAAAACGGCTCCGGCCAGCGATAGACTTTCGCAAGATCCCGACGATGAAGTCATTCTGAGTGGCTCACCAGATCCATGGAGGATACGACCCGTTCGTCGCTAGTCATGCCGTTTCTCAGCTAGGCCTTTGCCAATCTTCGGCACTCTCAACTGCCGTTTAGGGTTGAGAGACTTATTGCCTCAGGAATCCAGATGACTAATCGCGCGAATCCCGGGGATCTGGTGGAAATGTTCGTCGAAAGTGAGCACAACCGCACCGATGCGCCTGGCGCAGCAGGCGATCACTAAATCCGGCAAAGGTAAGAAAATACCGGATCGGTCGAGCTCCCAAGCCATCGTCTCCACATCGATCCAAAGGCGGTTGTCCGTGGGAACGTTGATCATGACGTTCCAAGCCGCTTGAAATTTGCGCAACCGTTCGAGGGGTCGGATCGCCCTGCCGACTTCCACTCGCACTACGCCGCAGATGGCGAGATCTCGGGAGTGGGAAGCGAGCGCCAAATTTCGGAGAGGATCCCTTTTTTCCCGCATCAGCCGGATGTAATAGCTGCTATCCGCGAGCACGGGGTTTGCGCCCATAAAAGACTGGAGTTTCTTGGAGTCGCGCGGCTTCGAGATCGTAGGCTGGGTCAATGGTAGCCGCAAGCTCGTCAGGGCTCAACCCGAGTCCTTCACGAGTCAGCCGGATGAGTTCGGTCCGTCGATCCATTTCCCGGAGAGCGAGGTCTATCGCCTTGGTTTTGGTTTTGGCACCGGTGGCGGCCAGAACACGCGCCAGCAACCCGTCGTCAATGTGCATGGTCATTTTCATATGGTCATCGTATGGCAGCACAACCACACTGTCAATCCCAGTTCAGACAATGTGATGCTCAGCTGAATCGGCAACATGCCGTGCGCCTCGAAATTGTTACCCGCAAAGGGACTACCCGCAAAGGGACAGGCAAACTTTCCCCCGCGAACTTTCCCCCGGCGTTAAAGGGGGCCACTATTCTTGGGGACTTGTGCCTCTCGTCCCTACGAGGGTTGTCCCGACGGCAGGTGCGCATCTCAGATTTTTCGTGCTCGCGTTTCCTACTCGTACTCGTAATCGTAATCGTAACCCCATGAACCGCCGATTAGACCACGAAAAGCTGGAGGTTTATTGGAAAGTGCCGCCGCCCTGGATGTGCTCGTGGCCAAAGGCCGATGTTCTGGGGAGGAAGTGCTGTCAGGAAAAGACCGCCTCTGGAGAGTCGTTTCGATGCTAGTCGCCTTGATAAAGGCAAACTCCGATTACCGGTTGCACGAGGGAAACCCGGGATAGGATTACGATTACGATTACGATTACGATTACGATTACGAGAAGATCTGGAAAAATCTGAGATGCGCACCAGGCAAAAAACAATCATTAAAAGACGTTGACAGCCTTGGGGGGGGGGTAGTAACAAGGGAACAACGATTCCACCAAGAAAGAATGCCCTTGGAGCAATAGGAGATCCAGCAGAGGAGAATTATTCACTAAAACACTTGAGCAGTAGGCCAACTTCTCCTCCACAAAATTAACGGCTGTCCTTGCATTGAAGTCAACACTTGCGGCAAACGATCAACGATGAACATTCTCAAAGTTCACCTAAGGAAGGTCCTATTACTCTTGTTGGGTGGCACACTTTGTGTGGTGCTTGGACAGATTCCAGCCGAACCTCCTCACAAATGGAGAGTCAAGCCTGGCACGACCGAATGGGCAAGGCTTGAAGGTCAAGCCGAAAAAGTCGCAGTCCTTGCAATCAGCCGATCCGAAGCAGCGGCACTGTCCACCAAAGACTTGGTGGCTACGTGCATGGATTATCCGTTGCTTGCTAGCATCCTATTTTTTGACGACAGGACTGACGGAGTGGACTTCCTGTATGAAAATTTTTATGGGTTCAAAGAGCTTCTAGGCAGGCCTAGGGTCGGGGAGCATCTGGTAGCGTATTATCGGTCAACTTCTATCAAGTCGATGCTTCTATCACAATGTTTGGATCATCTCTTTTTAGATCGACGCTTCATGGACATTCTTTCAGCAAGTGATCGGGTTAACCTTTGCAAGGCAAGCCTAAGGAAGATCCACGACCTCAGGAAAATGAGGAAGGTGGCCTCACAACCAGAAGTGCTGGCTGCCCGCCTTGCCATGAAATTGATGGCTGAGAAAGGAGTGACTTTAAGCCATCGGGGGCGGATATTCACAGTTAACGAGCTTCCCAGTAACTCGGCTGCTTTTCTTCGAGAGGAGTCGGTTCCCGGGTATCTGGACTCGGTTCTTCAGTTTTGTTTGGACACAGGGAACAATTAAAACTTGTACAACAACCAATGAACAATAGAATCGTGCTTTTGCTCGTCGTTGTAATTTGCTTCGCGAATACTTTCCGTCTGGTAGGTCAAGCCTACCTGCTAGGTCAAGGCTACATGGAAACGTGGACAGACGTGTTCATTTCTACGCCACGAGGGACTCCTGTGACCGTGCGCATGGACATTCAACCTCCACTTCAGCCCGACGATGTGAATCTTAAAATTGCATTGGCACATCAGTTTTATCCTAACGCGATTCTGTGGGGTATGCCAACAATCACTTATAATTGCCACGCCTATGCTTTGGGTGGATACAATGTGTGGATGCAGACGTCCGAGACAGGGCTGATTCAAGAAAACAGCTGCCGCCCAGCCGGACGGGACGGAGCGCCGATTTCCAATCGGCTTGGGAGCGCGACCGGCGGATCCGTGAAGCAAAGCCGGCTGGAAGCCGGCGCTCCGTTTTCTTGAATCAACCCTGCGTCCGAGAGCGATAAATATTTTTCGGATGGTAGTTTCGGATGGGTCCTCTACAGTTTCGGGTATCTCAGTGAGATGTACAAAAGTTTCATGCGCTCCTACCAATCACCTCGAATTCGGTTTGGTTATGGATCTCACACAGCCCGCTATGCCGAGAGTCTGGTCAACGACCGACATCTTACTTCCAAATGGGGAGAAGGGGGCTTTTACTCCCACAATTTTGTAGATCACCCCTATTCTCTAGCGTGGGATGTCTACGTGCCAGCGCCGTGAACCTGGAGTTCGATCTCTCTTTGATCGTAAATCCTGTTCGTCGGCCGCTGGTTGGATGATTACTCGTCCGTTCGATGGCTTTAAGAAGTCCAACAAGCCCCAAGTCATTGCCAAGGAGACCTGATTGCTTTAGGCTCGCGTCGTGAAACGGAAGATCACAGCGGTGTTGCTAGTAAGCTGCGTGTTAACCGGTTGGCTCGCCGGTCGATATGGGGTGAGGGACGCACGGCTGGCCGCTGTCCCTGGAGCGCTTAAGTCACGTCCGTCGCAGATTGGGGACGCACATGAAGTCGATTCCAAACGATTTGGGACGGTTCCGTTTGGTGAGGAAGTCGGTTTGACTGTTAGGAGAAGGTTGGAGGGGGTTCGCCAGATGCCTGTTCAAGGGAAGGACGCGCATGAGACAATGGAAAGATTGGCGCGAGTGCGAACGGCGTTGGAGGCATTGCTTCCGTTGGGCGAGGCGGCTGTGCCGGAACTGGCCCGATTCCTGGATTCAGGCCAGGATAGGTTCTTCCCTGTGTTCTTCGCTTCGCCTGCGACGATGGATGTAAACGCCGTGAAACAGACCGATGGTCAGCACGATTGGTTGGGACCGCGAAGCGGTCGTGTTTCTCGGGATTTGTTGGCGTTCTCCCACCCTCCTTCGTTGAGAATTGGTGTCATCATGTTGTTGGGGCGAATAGGTGGAAAACCTGCGTTGGAGTCCATCCGAAATGGGGTGTCGCGGAGTTTTCGGGCCGGGGAAATCGCGGTGTGCGACAGGGTATTTGGAACCATGTTGGGAAGCGACGGCTTCCACTCAATGTGTCAAGCGCGGGCGCGACAGATTGCCGGGATTGCGCCGCCTGTTGAGTCAGGTGATTTCCTGGCGGCGCGGCATAAGGATTACATTCTTCTTTTGTTGGAAGAGTCGGACGGAGACTCGTATGTGCAGGTCGCTGCGGCGCAGTTGATTCGTGTGGACGGGACATTGGACTTGCGTGTCTTGGACGGCGCGGTGGAAAAACTGAAGGAGCGCGTTGTGCCTTTGTTGAAGCAAGCGTATCAGGATGAGCGGCTGACCGATGGGCGTCATCGGGCGCATTTGGCGGGGTTGGCCACGGACTACTTTGGGAGTAGTGCCGCCGCGACCGAATTTGTCGAATATGTCGTGCGCGACGATTCCATGCCGACAGTTCTCAAAATGATGGTGATCCAGTCGTTGAACGGTTACAACATGTTTTCGAAGCGCTATGTGTCGTTGACTTCCGGGGAAATGGCGTTCCGGGCGGGTTTGCTGAAGTCGCTGGCAGCGACGAGTGGCGACCTCTCCGAGACGGTTCGTGGAGCGATCGAACGGACGGCTGCGCAGTTGGGACATCAGTCTCGTCCGCCGAATGGCGGTGAATAGGGCGTGGGAATTGAGCAAGGAGCCCGAATTCGTGGGGCGGCTTCCCGTTCGGGTGGCGTGTCACGGGCGGGACCCCGAAGATCCGTTCTCTGTGACTGCCGACGTGGTGGCCGCACCCGGGCCGGCTTGGAGGATGTTGCTGAAGCACCGGAATGTTTCCCGAGCTTCGAACCAAACCGGTTGAATCACGCAGCCCCGTTTTGACCGTGCATTCACAAGTTCTGGGTGGAAGGACACCGGGGGACAGCAAAGATGCGGTGCCTGAACGCGGTCGTCGGGGACGACCGCCCACAGGATGTCGAACCTCCATTTCATCTCTTTCACAACGGCGCTTGGCTTTTTTTGGAAACCCCCCTAGAATTGTTAAATTAATGAAGAAATCAGACTTTTTGAGTGGGATGAGGGCGACGGTGTTGGGTTTGGTGTTTGCTTTCCAAACCCCGCCGTGTGAAGGCGTGTTGCGTGCTGCCGATGTCAAACCTGGTTTGAAACTGGTTGCCGGCGAATTTGTTTCACCGGCGGGGCTGATCCCATTAACGGATGGGTCCGGCAAGAATCTGGTCTGGGATCAGGTTGGGCAGGTTTATCTGCTCGCCAAAGGCGCGCCTCCAAAATTGTTCCTGGATCTCCAGGGGCGTTTGGTGAAATTAAACGAAGGTTTTGATGAGCGTGGCGTACTGGGGCTGGCGCTCCACCCTGATTTCAAGCGTAACGGCAAACTTTACACGTTTTATAGCGCCCCCCTTCGCGCGGGAGCACCCGCCGGCTTCAATCACACGGCTAGGATCTCCGAGTTCAAGGTGTCTGAATCCGACAAGGAGAAGGTGGATTTGGGTTCCGAACGTCTGTTGCTTGAGATCGACAAACCTCAGATGAACCACAACTCAGGCAGGCTCGCTTTTGGGCCTGATGGGTTTCTTTACATTGGCGTCGGCGATGGGGGCGAGGGAAATGATGTGGGCTTGGGGCATCCCCCGATCGGGAACGGTCAAACCCTGGATACCCTTCTCGGCAAGTTCTTGAGAATCGACGTCGATCACGGGTCTCCCTACGCGATTCCACAAGATAATCCTTTCAAGAACGGGAAAGGACGCCCCGAGATTTTTGCTTATGGACTGAGGAATCCCTGGGGTTTTTCATTTGACCGCGGAGGGAAGCACGAATTATTTTCAGCGGATGTCGGTCAGGATTCTTTTGAGGAGATCAATATTATTGTCAAAGGCGGCAATTACGGGTGGAACATGCGCGAGGGGTTTGTTTGTTTTGACCCTAAGAACCCGGTGAAACCTCCCGAGAACTGCGCGGAGGTGGGCGCGGATGGGAAACCTTTTATCGACCCGATCCTGGCGTATAAAAATTTCAAGCGATTTGCGAAGGATCCCGAGGCTCTCGGCATCAGTGTCACGGGCGGATATGTGTATCGCGGAAAGAGTTTTCCCGATCTTCAAGGCCGGTATATTTTTGCCGATTGGTCCATGAAATGGATCAAAGGAGAGGGTGTTTTGTTTGCCGCCACCAGGCCGTCTTCTGGGGGGGGCACCCGATGGAGTCTGGCTCCGCTGGAACTGGGTTCTCATCCGCAGGGCCATGTTGGGGCCTACGTGGTGGCGATAGGCGAGGATGAGAACGGTGAGTTGTACGTGATGACCAACGACAGCAACCAGCTCGTTGGCAAGACAGGCAAGGTCTATCGGTTGGTTCCGATGTGATGGCGGGTGAGTAATTTTTTATGACTTCTGAAGATCCTTCTTCATCCCCTTTGAGCAACCCACCCCAGGGATCCTCCCTTCGCCCTCGTCGGCGAGGTGGGGTGCGTCGTTCTCGCGGCGGCCGGGGCCGACGCCCCCTGGCGCGACCTCTGGCGGGCGATCCGGGCCTTGCTCCCGCAAATCCGAGCGGTCTCGCAGCCCCATCCGACCCGGAGGGCGAGAGGCTTGAGCCGGCGCATCCCGAGCCGCACGCGGGGGATGAGAGCTCCGAGATGGACGAGCCGGAAGAAGAAGGTGGAGAGTCTCCGGATAAGGTAGCTCTGACGCCTCCATCTGGCACCCGGCGTCTGAATCCGCCAGGAGTTGAAGGCACAGCGCCACCCGATGTGTCTTCCGCCGACCCGACGGGTTCGGTGCGCGGTCCGGCACCTTCTTCCACCGACCCGGCGATGGCACCGACTGGCAGGCCCTCACCCTTACCAGGGACACAGGCCGTGTCACCGCCTTTCAGAACAGGTGGAGGTGGAGGGCAACACCGGCAGCACGACCCCCAACCCCGCCGCCAGGATTCAGGCCCGGCACATGTCCCCCAAGCATCCGGACATCGCCTCCCTCATCTGCACCAAGCTCCGCAGCCGCCGCCCGCGAAGATCGCTTCGGTCGCTGAGGCAGTGGTCGAACTGCAGAAGGCGATCACGATGCTGAAGACCGCCTTGGACAAGATGGAGGAAGTGCTGGAGACGCTTGAGGACGCTGAGTTGCAGAAGCAGGGCGATGAGCGCGAGATCGAGAAGTTGCGCGAGACCATCCGCCAACTGACCCGCCCCAGGGAAGGCATCGGGATGCGTGACCGGGACAGGAGCCCCGACCGGGACAGGGATCGGGATCGCGACCGAGATCGGGATCGTGGAGCTCGCCCTTCGCAACGTGGTCCGAATCCGCAGTCTGCCCTTGAGCCACGTTCGCACGCCACAGGACCGCGCCCCGCACCCGGTGGCCCGGCTCCGCAGCCGTCGCAGGAACCCGGACAGCCGCATCCGGCAGCACCGGAGGAGCACCCCCAGCAACCTGAGCCCACAGACGACATCGAACCACCCCAAGAGGAGAACCAGATTCGTCGCTATGAGTGAGCGGGCAACCTTCCGTTCAACTGCCCGTTGTTTTTACCCAAAGTGGCTCCCAGTTTTAGTGGGACAGCCTACACCCTGGTGCCCTGCAGCCAAAATCGGACCTCAGGAAAACCGGTTGAAATCGTGATCTTGTCGCGCAACCCCAATTCCTCCATTTTTCCTAATCGTAATCGTAATCCTCGGGTGTTACCCTTGAAACAGAGGGATGGATTACGATTACGATTGGGAGAGAGGAATTGGAGTTGCTCGAGCCTCAGGCTAAACAGGGTCGCTTTACTGAGTTCAGAAAATACGGGATCGAGTGAATGGGACGATTCCGTGCCGGCGAACCGAAAGGCCGTTGCCCGACTTAGCGAAGGCACAGCGCCCAAGCGGTTTCCACATTCATTCAACGGCAATGGGGCAGGCGTGAGGGTGAGTGTTTTTGCAAACTTCATTCCGCCCGTTTTCAATTCCGGTGGCGATAGAGAAACCGCCCTTACCATTTTGCGAAGGTTTATTGTTCAATGAGTTCTGTTGCTTCAGCATTATTGTCCGCGAGCCAACTGAGTCTGGCCTATGGTCACCAGCGTCTGTTGGAAGACATCACCCTTTCCGTCGCGCCTGGAGAAAAAGTGGGGTTGGTGGGGCGCAATGGGTGCGGCAAAACGAGTTTGTTGAAGATTCTGGCCGGAACGAGCGCGGCGGATTCGGGGGAGATCTCCCGCCGCCGAGGGTTGCGCATTGGCTACCTTCCTCAGGAGTTCGAACTCGATGGGTCGAAGACGGCCCGCCAGAATATTGAGGCGGGCGCGGAGGATTTGATGGGATGGATTGCCCGCTATGAGGCGGGTCACAGCGGGGATAGCGAAGCCGGTGAGTTGCTCCACAGGATCGAGGGGGCCGACGGTTGGAATCTGGAAACACGCATCAAAGCGAATGCGTCGGCGTTGTCAGCCCCTGATCTGAACGCGTTGGTGGGACCTCTTTCAGGAGGCGAAAAACGTCGGGTCGCCCTGTGCCGAGCTCTGGCCGCCCAACCCGATTTACTTTTGCTGGACGAGCCCACAAACCATCTGGATGCGGAATCGATTCGTTGGCTCGAGGAGTTTTTGCACACCTTCCCAGGCGCTGTGATTTTTGTGACGCACGATCGTTATTTCCTCGATGTGATTGCGACCCGCGTGGTGGAGATTTCTGAGGGGCGCTGCTATTCGCACCCTGGGAACTACACCGCTTACCTGGAGTCCAAGGCGGTGCGCCAGCAGATCGCGGAGCAGTCGGAGCGTCGGCGCCAGCGTTTCTTGCGAGTCGAACTTGAATGGGTCCGCGCTGGGGTGCGCGCGCAACGATCCAAGGCTCGGCATCGGCTTGATACATTTTATCAAACTGCCGGACTCGAGGCTCCGCCCGAGGAACGTGAGATGGATCTCTTGATCCCCCCTGCGCCCGAGATGGGGAATATCGGAGTAGAACTCGAGAACGCGGGAGCGAAGGTCGGTGAGGAACCAAGCGAACGTTGGCTTTTTAGACGGTTGCGGCTTTCGCTGAAGCCAGGGCAGTGCACGGGTGTGGTGGGACGGAACGGGGTTGGAAAAACGACCTTGCTTCGACTCTGTCTTGGAGAACGGGAACCTGACGAAGGGAAAGCGACCTTAGGCAAGAAGGTCCTGTTCAATTATATCGATCAGACGCGGATGCAGTTGGACGACACGCGCACCGTGATGGAGGAGGTTTCGGATGGGAGCGAAAGTGTACTATTCGGCACGCAGCGCCTTGGCGCGAGGGCTTATCTGAGGCGGTTTCTTTTTGCGGATGAACGAATAAACGAGCGAGTGGGGAGGCTGTCTGGAGGCGAACGCGCCCGTTTGATGCTCGCCAAGGTATTGCGCCGGGGGGGCAATATCATTGTTTTGGATGAGCCAACCAACGATTTGGACCTTCCCAGCTTGCGGATGCTCGAGGAGGCCTTGGCTGACTTTGACGGCAGCGTCTTGGTGGTGAGCCACGATCGCTATTTTCTGGATCGGATCTGCGATCAGATTGTGGCGTTCGAAGATTCGGGCGTGTTTGTACAGCCCGGAAATTACTCTTACTATCTTGAAAAGCGCCGAGAGAGGCAGAACCGCGACCGGGTTCCTAGCACACCTTTCATCTCTGCAAGCAACTCAGGATTGGTTTCGGCACAAAAACTCGTTCGCGCACGGAAATTGAGTTACAAAGAGCAACGCGAACTAGCGGGCATGGAGCAAGCGATTTTGGAGGCTGAGTCGCGGGCAGCGCAACTCGGTTCCCTGCTGAACGATCCCGCCTTTTATATCACCCGGTCGAAGGAAGCGCCTGGGTTGATAAAAGAGCAAGAGAGCGCAAAGGCGGCCGTGACTCATTTGTATGCACGATGGGAAGAGTTAGGCAAGACGGCGGCCTCCGCAGTGGATACCGCGTGACCCTGGATAAAGTTCTCGAAAGCGAACCAGGCTCAGGACTCCTGACATGCTAACTCGGATCCAAGGCCGCAAGGAATTTGAGTGAGCCGGAGGCATGGCGTTCATGCCCGGATCAGGTAGGGATGGTGCGCTGCGGCGTCCTGCCTTCGCCAACGCTACGGCAGGCAGGCCGCGTCGCGTTCAGCGGTGCAATCAGGGCCGCCGTTTGTTCGCGCAGGCTACGTTGTTCGGTGGAAGCGGCAGTTCCACCCGCTTTTGCGCGGGCCATGCGGCAAAAAAACAGTCGCACGAATCGTCGGTTCTTGAATCAGCCCTAGCCTGAGGGCTTGCCAATTGCTGGGGTGCAACTCAGATTTTTCCAGATCTTCTCGTAATCGTAATCGTAATCGTAATCCTATCCCGGGTTTCCCTCGTGCAACCGGTAATCGGAATTTGCCTTTATCAAGGCGAATAGCATCGAAACGACGCTCCAGAGGCGGTCTTTTCCTGACAGAACTTCATCCCCAGAACATCGGCCTTTGGCCACGAGCACATCCAGGGCGGCGGCACTCTCCAATAAACCTCCAGCTTTTCGTGGTCGAATCGGCGGTTCATGGGATTACGATTGCGATTACGATTACGATTACGAGTAGCAAACGCGAGCACGAAAAATCTGAGTTGCACCCCAATTGCTGGCAATCCGGGCTTGGTACTTGTTCTTTGGGTCACTATACCCACTGTGTGATCTCCATTCTCAGGTTCGTGGGCGTGTTGAATGCCTCTGTCTGGTTCGGCGCGGCCATTTTTTTTACTGCGGCGGTGGGCCCGGCCTTTTTCTCACCGGAAATGATCCAACTGCTTGGCAAACCAAGGGCAGGCGCGGCGGCCCAATTGGTTTTGAGCCGCTATTTCACGTTGCACCTCTGCTGTGGTCTGGTCGCGCTCGGGCATTTGACAGTGGGATGGCTTTATTCGGGCAAACCTGCGGAACGATGGTTGTTGTCCACCGTCACTGGCGTCATGATTCTGGGTTCCGTAGGAGGCGGATGGCTCCTGCCCCAAATGCGGCAGCTTCATGCGGCCAAATATGACGCCCGATCCACGCCCGCAGTCAGGGAAACGTCAGCACGATCCTTCAGTGCCTGGCACGGGGTTTCCCAGGGGTTAAATCTGATCGCACTCGTGGCCTTGGGAGGCTATTTCTGGAGAATCATGAATCCGCCAGACGCCCCCTTCTTTGTCAGTGCCAACAAATTCCGCAGTTGACAAGCAGCAAGAGTTTTACCCTCTGAGGGATCCGTACCACAACTGACTCGCTCCGGCCTCGGGCTTGGAAGACTTCAAACGTGTCATTGAGCTGATGCTCGAAACGGACCGCTCCACGGGACCGAACAGCAACCCAGGCATGTTCGAGGATTAGCTTGCCCAGCGACATCTTGCTCCGGCGCGCGGCCTTCCAGGCCGCAGCATGTTCGACCTGGCTAAGCGCTTGATCTTTGTTGCACTCCACCACCTTCCCACCCGCTGCGGCCTGGAAGTCCGCGCGTCAAAACCGATCTGTCAGGGCAGCGTTGCAACTCCTTCGATCAGACGTCGATCACAGGCCCATTCCCGGTTCCACCTCCCGAAGGGCCTCCACGTTTTCCGGGGCTCGTTTGTTGGACGCGAATCTTCGTTCCGCCAGTTCCCAGGGCGCTGTTGAGGACCATCGAAATAACGCTGATGACAAGGGCACCCCAAAACGCGGCGGAGAAACTTTTCACTTGGAACTGCTTCATGACCACACCCACAAGATAGAGCAGGCATCCGTTGATCACCAGCGTGAACAGGCCAAGGCTGAGCAGAAGCAGGGGCAGGGAAAGCAGGAGCATCACGGGCTTCAGGACTGCGTTCAGAATTCCGAGCAGTAGCGACGCCGCCAGCAGGCTCGGGACATTGTCATAATTGATATCGGTCACCACGTTGGCCGCGACCAAAACGGCGAGCGTGTCAATGACCCACCGTTGTAAAAAGATTTTCGCTTTGGGAGGCATACGAGGGAGCTATCCCGCTTTCAAGCTAAGAACAGGAGCAGAACCAAAGATACACGTCGATGAACACGGATAAGAAGGATTTTATTTTCCGGTGGGTTGAGGGAGGGAGTCATGGCCCCCGGAAATCCCGGGCCGACTCGGGGGTCGGCTCGGGGACTGACCAGGTGATTGGCTCGACGATCGCAAACTAGCCCAAAACCTATCCGGCATGAGGCACAGCCCGATCAAGATAAGCTGGCTCACTACAAAGATGGCGAGCCATTGGAAAACGGCTTCCATGAAACCGTAGTTATGGAGGCCGACGCCCAGCATGTTGACGCCGAACCAGGAGAAGCTGGTGACAACGTTTCCAAACACAGCCATGGCCATGAGTCCTCGTTCTTTTATCAAACCGCCCCAACGCGCGTGGAGGACCACGGCGCACCAGATGACGATGAGCAAGGCGCCATTTTCTTTTGGATCCCATCCCCAAAACCGTCCCCAAGATTGGTCGGCCCAAATCCCACCCAGAACCGTCCCCACAAAGCTGAACAAGGTGGCAAAACAAACAACCCCGTAAACCATCCTGCCGAGCGACTGGGCCACATCACGAGTGAGCGATTTTGTGAACACCCCTCGAAGGATGTAGATCGTCGCAAGGAATCCCGCCACGAAGGTGGACGAATAACCAAGGGTGATGACCACCACGTGCGTCGCCAGCCAGAAATTGGTGTCCAGGACTGCTCGGAGCATTTCCATGGTATCGCCGTCCATGGAAAGATGGTGCGCGATGATGAGGGTGATGAAACCCACGAGCCCAGCCACAACAGATCCAATGCCGTTCCTGTAAAGACGCTCGAGGATGAGACCGAGCACCACGGTGCCCCAGCCGACAAAGATGGCGGATGAATAAAGGTTGGTGACTGGAGGGCGTCCTTCCAGGACCATTCGGAACACAAGTCCGCCCGTGTGCAGGATAAGGCCAAAGCCGAGCAGCCAGAAGGCGGTGCGGTTCAAAGTTTGGGACCAGTTGAACCAGGAGGCGCAGGCGAGGACGAGGGCCAGGACATAGATGACCATGCACTTGTAGAACGGCTGGAGCTGGTTGAATGCAAACTCTCGACGCCCCTTTTGAGCCTCTGCGAGAAACGAATTCGCCGTCAGCCACTGTCTGTAATCAGACAAGGCTTTATTGAAATCCTCTGGCTTCTCCTGCCTGAAGGACGAGGCGAGCGAGGCATAGATTTTTGTCACGGGATGCAACACTCCCGCGCGAGGCGCTTGCAAGAGCGAGGTTCCTAGGTTGGACCAGGCATCGCGTGAGTGGTCGGCGCCGGGTGGGGGGATGATCAACGGATAAGCTACCCGGGCAACCATGTCATACTGGTTCAAAGGGTCCATGAGAGCATCCAGATCCTCCTTGGAATAATCCTTGCCGCCCTCACGGTTCCGAACGGCTTCAACGCCGGGCACGAGAGCCTTCTCGAAGGCGGCCAACTGGCGTGAGGGATCCTCGGACTTTTCATGGCGGAAGCTGTTTCTAAGCCTGTGATAGAGCCCCAATGAAAAATGCAGCTTGCCAACCGATTTCTCGAATGGAGTTCTCGCCTGGGGATCGATCTTCTGGATGCGGGAGGCTTGCTGCTCGAGGACCCCGAAGTGATTCGTCAGGTCGTTGAAGGTGTAGTAATGGAGACCGGAATTCTCGATGCCCTGGTTTTGCAACTTAAGCTCGCTGATGAGCTCGGGGTGATGCACCAGAAAAATAAACCGGTTGTCGGCCAATTCAGGTTTGAATGCCACTTCCAGCAACCACGAAACCGGCTTCAACCGTTTGGGATGTTTGCTAAACTGCCACCATTTCCGCACTTCGAGAGTGCCCGGATATTTGTCGCGCAGTTCGAGAAAATCCCCCCATGCCGCATCGTTGCCTGCGTTTCCTTCCAGCGGAACGCTCGTATTCCCTCGGATTTGCAGGAGCGCGTTGAGCGCCACCGAATCCAACGGTTGCACCCGCCCGTTGAGCAACGTTGGCAACCGTCCGAACTCCGCAGTCTGAAACGCCGTCCGCTCCTTCGGCGGACGTGTTGCGGAAAGAACCCACAAGGCCATCAGGGCTGGAAGCAGCCAGTGCAACTTTTTATTCATGATTTCCTCCGCTTTGCGAATCCGACCAAATGGGTCAGGAACTGAACGATCAAGCCTGCCCCCGTGAGAATGCAGGCCACATAGGGTGTCAGCCATGTCGGGTTCCTGACCACTTGCAAAATGGTGACGCGCGGGTCTTTATCATCAAACCCGGATTGGTAATAGGTCTCACCGCCGTATCGAAGGGGGTTGTTCATATAGATCGAGACCTCACGGTCCTCGCCTGTTTGGGCATGCTTGACGCGCACCCGGCTGGCAAAGTTTTTCGGAATCTCGGTGCCCCTGTATTTTTCATTCGTGAACTTTTGAAGCTCGATGCTGAATGGCTTGTAATACCTCTCAAATCGCATGCCGATCTTAAACGTTTTGCCCGCGACTTGAAAATCCTGAAAATCCTCCAACACACTCGAGACCAGCCAGGTCCCCAGCGAACCGCTGGGAGCAACCAGCTCCACGACGGCGGTCGGAAGGTTTCTTTCATCCATCTTGACGGCGGGGGGCGCGGCAGCCACCTCAATGTTCTGTCCCAAACCATGATCCGCTGGTGGGGGGGTTGTGGCCACCATGGGCGCCCTCCGCGACAACCGCGAGTTGGGATGGTAGGCACGTACTTTGAGGGTCACAGGGAGCCGTGGATGACGAATCTCAGCGTTCAGTTTGAGATGGCCTTGAGGAATGGCCACGACATCATCCACCAAGGGATCCGAGGGATCCAGGACCACCAACTCCGAACGCCGTCCGTTCTCAGAGTAAGACAAGCTCTGCCCTTCGGTGAGGCGCATGTGGCTCTCGACGGAGAGCATCTCGGTCGTGAGCTGCCCCAAGAGCAATAAAATGATGCCGATGTGCACCATGAAAATGCCTATTTTTTTCCGGCTGAAAGTGAACCGCACGGAATGCGCGGCAATTAAGTTAAGCAGCAGGACCGTCCCGATCAGGTACCCTCCGGGAAACACAGGAATACGCAGCCCGCCTGCCCTCGGGGACCAGAAGACAAAGAAGCTGCCGAAGTACCTCGCTTGAGCCAGGTACAAACCTTGATCAACCTGCGCCAGAGTGCCCACGAAAACCAACACCAACGAGCACGAAAGACACACGACAGTCAGTTTGAGCGAACTCAAAACTCTAAACGCCGCCTTAATTCCCCGCATAACGAACTGATTTGATGAATTCCATGAAGATCTCCTTCTCGGCGACGACGATTTTTTCCGCCGCGAGCAGCTTATAGAACCAAGTTTTTCCACCGTTCTTCTGAACAACCACCAACAACCGGCTCGAATTATTAGTCATGTCCACCAATGTCGCCTTGCCGGAGGGAAGTTCCAGATCAAGAAGCAATCGAGGAAGCTCTCCCTCCGTGGTGGGGGGCAGGCCCAGATTTTTCTCACGCCAACGATTGACGTTGGCGAGCAATCCGCCCACGTCTCCCGGAAAGGCGCTCACGGTGATCTCCCCCCCTGACCCCGCTGTTTCAATCGAGAAACTCGCCAGCAGCATCGGGCCTGGAGTCTTTTGCTTCCATGTCTTTGGCACCTCCCACTTTGGAAGCCCCGGATCTTGGGAGTCCCCGTGGTCGCGGGGGTCTTCCTGTTCCGTCCCGGCTCCAGAAGGCCGTTTCGATGTGCCTGCCGCCAGAGTTCCTTCAGGCGGCTTGGCAGGCAATTTCAGCGATTTTAGGAATTCGACAAATTGAGTTCTGCTCGACCCTACCAGCTCGGACTCCCCGGTCATTTTGACAAACCATGTGGCGGTGGGGAGCGTGACCGTCGCGGCCAGAATCCGCATCACGTAGTTCTCTTCCGCTGCTTTTTCCTCTCCGACCAGGTCGAACAACTGGCCCTTTTCACCCGCCACATCCACCGCCGAGGTGAGGTTCCCCAACTCCTCCTTGCTGATCGGTTTCAGTTTGAGTTGTTCGCGCCAAAGGTTCACGAACTCCGTGTCTCGCCCCGCTATTCTTGGCAACGGGATGATGGAAACCTCGGCGCGACGATCGCCTTCTCCCTGGATGGAGAAGCTCGCAGCCCTCATTTGACCGGGGGTCTCTTCCTTCCAACCCTCAGGAAGACTCCAAGCCAAGGCGCTCGCCGTGGCTTCTTTGGCTGCCCGATAAACCCGGATCGGATCCGGGTCGCATCCCGCAAGCAAAAGAAGCGCCACAATCAAAAAACCAGCTTTGACCAGGCGGGGCATCACCACAGACCACGAGAGCGCTTTTTCCCGAACTCCGCTAACCGCAGAGACAAGAAATTCGCCCGGCGAACAAATAGGCTTCCGAATTACTTTCCAAAACATTGAAGTGAAACTAACCGAGGAATCGATTTTCGCCTAACAGAAATTGGAGCTTTCACGATGCATAACCCTCGAACACGGCAGGGCAAGCGAGTTTTGTGGGTTGTGGGGAGCTCTGCCGACGCCTCTGGTGCGCATTCGGGCGCCTCTCATATTTTTCCGGATCTTCTCGTAATCCTAATCCTAACACTACAGGAACACTTTTGGAAATTGACCACGGATTGCACGGATTGCACGGATAAGATGAGGGTGGATTCCCTCCCATCCGTGTCATCCGTGTCATCCGTGGTTGAATTCTCGGATGAAGTGTCGCTGTAGTGCTAATCCTGATCCTAATCGTAATCCTCTAGCTCTTGGTGGTCGAATCGACGGTTCATGGGATTAAGATTGCGAGTCAGAAACGGGATCACGAAAAATCTGAGCGACGCCCATCGCGTTCACCTTTTTTGTCTTGGCGCTCGATTTGATTAGCCTACCCACCTATTCTTTGAATTGGAACACGTGTCGAGCATGCACAAACAAACGACTCACGGGGCAGTTCATCGCAAAAGCAAGGGGCCTGTCGAGTGCGTCTGGATCACGACCGGAAACCAAATGTTCGAATCCATGGTCGAAGCAATTCAAAGCGCGATCTCCACGATCCGATTCGAAATGTACATCTTCGAGGATTCCGTTCCTGGCCGCGCGATGCTCACCGAGCTCGTGGCAGCCGCCAAACGAGGGGTTGATGTCCAGGTTCTCCTCGACGCCTTTGGTTCCGCGACCCTGTCACAAGCGTTTTGGGATCCATTGGTCCGCGCAGGGGGCCGGTTCAAATGGTTCAACCCGCTCTCCCTGCGAAGCCTGGGAATTAGAAACCATAGGAAGCTTCTGGTGATCGACGACCGGCTTTCGATCATCGGAGGGTTCAACATCGCGAATGAATACGTGGGGGATGGCGTCCTGCAGGGATGGCGGGACCTGGGCATCAAAATCCACGGAGCCATCGCTTTGGATCTCTCCGAATCTTTCCGCACCCTTTTTGCGGTCGGCGGCCTGAGCTTGCTCCCTTTTGCAAGGCTTCGAAAGTCTCACCAAAGGAAAAAGATCAACAGAAGCCATGCTTCCTTGCTTCTATGCGCCCCTGGGAGGGGCCGGGGTGAATTCGAGCGCGAACTCACGATCGATATCGATACCGCCTCGCACATCCAGATCGTGGCGGCCTATTTCCTGCCGCCGCCACGAGTGCGTTGGGCTCTGCGTCGGGCAGCCATCCGCGGTGCCCAAGTGACGATCATCCTGCCCGGCAAATCCGATGTGCTCGTCTCCCATCTCGCAAGTCGAAGTTATTATCAGGGTTTGATGCGTTCCGGAATTGAGCTGCTGGAGTATCAACCCCAGATTCTGCATGCCAAACTCGTGATTGCGGACAAGGCCGTCCACGTGGGATCAGCCAACTTGGACCGAAGAAGTTTTCGGATCAACTACGAGCTCATGGTGCGGTTCGACTCCCAAGACATCGCCGATCAGGCCAGGGACATTTTTGAGGACATGCGTTCACAATCCAAAAAAGTGGACCCAGCGACCTGGCGACAATCGCGCGGATTCCTCGACCGGCTCAAAGAGCGTTGGGCTCACTTTCTGCTTGCCACCATCGATCCGCTCATTGCCCGCCGTCAGTTGCGCACTCTGAGGTAAGCACTCGACTGCGTTGACGTGAGGGATTGGAGCCCCTACATTTATCCGGACCCGACAGGATCTGTCCCGGACACAAAAACCATGATACCAAGCACCGTCAAGAAACAAGCAGTGGTTCCGAGCTTTCGCGTGGGGGATGAAAGATTGATCCGGGTGACCGCGCCCGCCGCGAACAAAATCACGTCCCTTCTTTCGAAGCAAGGTCGGCCTGCAGGTGTGCTGCGAGTCGCGGTGGTGGGAGGGGGATGCTCCGGGCTCCAATACAAAATGGACCTGCAGGATGAGCCGGCGACTCGCGACATCCTCGTGGAGAGCTCCGGTATTCGCGTGGTGGTCGATCCCAAAAGCGCCCTCTATGTCACGGGCTCCGAGCTCGACTACAAGGACTCGCTGCAGGATGGAGGGTTCAAGGTCAATAACCCCAACGCCGCGACCAGTTGCTCGTGCGGCGAAAGCTTCAGCGCCTGAATGACCGATTACTTTGCGCTGCTCGGGGTTGAACGCAGCCCTAGCATCGACAGCGAGCTTCTCAAAGCAAACTTTCACAGGCTCTCCCATGCCGCACATCCCGACCACTTAGGGGCCATTGCGCCGGAGGCTCGCGATGGGGGCGGCACTGCGTTCGCCGAGATCAGCGCCGGCTACCGCTGCCTCCTGGAAACAAAGGACCGGCTCGCCCACTTGATCGAAATCGAGCTCGGCCACAAACCCTTGTCGATACAACAGATCCCGGATGAAATCGCCAGCGTGGGAGCTCAGGTGATGACCGTTTGCCGCAGCGTTGATGCCTTCCTCGGCGGCCGCCAAACGAACTCCCCTCCGATGGTGCGCGCCCAGCGCTTCAAAGACTCCATGACATGGCTTTCCAAATGTGACGCCCTTGAGGCATCTGTGGTTCCGCTCCAACTCCGGTTGGACCAGGAACTGGAGTGGCTTCGTGTCGCATGGAATCAAACGGACCCACAGAGCTGCGGCCACCCAACCGAGGCTCAAGCAGCCAGTCTGGACCGTTGCTACCGGCTGGCGAGTTATCTGACAAAATGGACGAGCCAGATCAAGGAGCGCCGGCTCGCTCTGTCTCTTTAATCGTAGAACGTTCATCCTTCAGACCGAGGAGCCCGTCTGATGCTTTCTCTTTGAGACCATTCTGCCTCAAATCGACCATATCTTTCCCAGTCGTGGATTCGCAGATGTGGGAGAAAGGACGGTTAAGAAAACAACAATTAAGTCGTAATTAATTCCACAAGAGGATTTTGCACATGTTTATAAACAATTTTAATCACTTGGCATAACACCTGCTTTATTCTTTGGCATGAAATTGAAGCGCGATCCCGATTCTGTAGGAAACGCTTTTCATTCCGCCCGCTCGCTTCGAGTTAGGGCAAAAGGTCTCACCATGATTCCTGCCTGACGACGCCTAGGCTCATGCCCGTGCGTCCCTCCGATTTGGGTTGGCTGAGGTCCCTGGTTTCGCCAGGATCTCAGCCTCTTCTTTTTTTGCCCCGGCATCAAATCATGCTTCGTTGCCAGGGAAAATATCCTAGACTGCAAAACATGCCCAGTCTCTTTCTTCGAAACACCCCCTTCATGAGCATGCTTCTGGCCCTGGTATGCTGGTCACAAATCATCGCGAGTGAGGTCAGGCCACCCAAGAACGACGAGGACCTGCGCTACTGGCTTGAGAACATGATGTGGCACCACCGCTACTCCTCCACAGAAGCGAGCGCCGTCACCGGCCTCTCCGAAAAAGAGATTGTAGAGGCCCTCGTGCGGTTCGGCATCGGCGCGAACACGCGGCCTCCGCACAACTCCAGCGCGGGCCCGAAACTCCTACCCTATCCAGGCGGAAGGCACCCGCGAATTGGGTTTCTAGACGGCGCTGTGAACCCTCAGCGCGAAACAAAGATCAGTGTGTTCACTCCATGGGACGATGCCGCATACGTCGTGGTGGATGTTCCGGAGGCGCTCTGGTCGAACCTGGGGCTCACCTACCTCGCACACACACACATTCCAACGGTTTGGACCAAGCAGGGTGTGGCGCTGGAAAAATTGGAATGGGAACGTCGCCAGGATGGTTCCTTAGCGATGGGCCGAAAACTCCCAAACGGAATCGGATTTGGCGCCCTCGTGAACCCGAACAAAACGGGCATCCTGATGGACCTGTGGTTGACGAACGGGACGCGCGAACTGCTCACTGACCTGCGGGTCCAAAATTGCGTGATGCTCAAGGCAGCCCCCGGGTTCAATCAGCTCACCAACGCCAACAAGGTCATCCAAAACCCCTATGTCGCCTGTAGGAACGACGCGGGAACGAAGTGGATCATCACGGCCTGGAAACCGTGCCATCGACCGTGGGTGAACTCGCCCGTTCCCTGCCTCCACTCCGATCCCAAGTTCCCAGATTGCCCGCCCGGAGAGATCCGCCACGTCTCAGGCTGGCTCTCGTTTTACGAAGGACCGAACCTCGACGCTGAACTGAAGCGCCTAGACAGCCTCAACTGGGATCGCCCCGATTCCCAAAACAAATCCTCGCCCTGACAAAAAGAAAGGCAACTTGGCGCTTGGCGTGAACGGAAATGAGTGCGACAGTCTGCGAAAATCCGAGTACGTATGTCCTCCTCCAGCCTCCACCGTCAGTTGGGCGTGATCGCACGGTCCTCGGCGAGTTGTCGTCTTCTCAGAGCTCTGGCGAGGGTCTGGTTTGTTAGCGCCGCGTGCGTGTTAGCCATCTTTCTGCTGACCGAAACGCTGCGGTTTCACATCCCCGGCGCGGTTTACATCGCCGTCGTGGCCGCGTTGTTCTCAGGGTGGCGCGTTCTCAAATCTCATCGCGCCACCCCCGCTTCTCCTCAGGCCGGTGCGGTGGAGGTGGAGTCGGATTATCCGGGCGTCAACCATCTCATCACAACCGCCGCTGACCAGTCGCCCGACCCCCAGACCGGCGTATGGAGCTTCCTCCAGAATCGCCTCCTGCGCCGCGTAGCCTCGCACTCGCAGTCCCATGACTGGACCCTGGGACCCGAGCACAAACTTCTTTTTGCCCGCTGCTTTCACGCGGTGGGCTTAGCCGCCTTCGCCACTTCGCTCCTCACCTTGGCGCACCAGAATGCGACCTCACCCGCTCCATCGCGTGTCGCAGGTGGCATCCAAATCAGTCCGGGCGATGTCGAGCTTGAACGCGGCTCTTCCCTCATCGTTTCAATCCGGTTTCCAGGACGCCCCCCTCTGGGTTCTACATTGGTCATCGCAAAACCCGACGGCAAGGTCGAGCGTTTTGCCATGGTCCGCAGCATGTCGGATCCGTTGTTCGGCTTGGCCGTCCCAACCGTCGAAACGGATTTACGCTATCACATCGAATACGCCTCCACCAAAACTCCCGATTTCAACGCCCGAGTTTTTGACTATCCCGCATTGGCCCGCGCGAATGCCACACTCACGTTCCCAGAGTTCACACGCATGCCCAAACGCGAGATCGCGGACACTCGGCGTATCACTGCGGTGGAGGGGACCGAGCTGCGTTACCGGTTGGAGCTGAACAAACCGGTGCGCATCGCGCGCCTCCTCTCAACCAATGCCCCCCCCATTGTCCTCGCGTTCGATCCATCACAATCGAACGTCGTCACGTTTGCCACAAACCTTCTCCGAAGCGCCTCCTATCGCCTGGAACTAGTCGATGCCTCCAGCCGCACCAACCAGACCCGGTCTGAGTTCATCTTCGAGGTTCAGCCAAACAAGGTCGCCGCCCTGAAACTGCTCGCCCCGCAAGGGGATCAACGCCCCTCGCCCGTTGAGGAGCTGCGGATCAAAGGTGAAGCAACCGACGATTACGGACTGGTTGCCTATGGAGTCGCCTTCACATTCGCCGGCGGTGAGCCCGAGTATGTGGCCCTCGGCACCAACGGGGCGGCAAACGAAAAGAAAACCTTCGATTATGTTTTGGATCTCGAGGCCAGAAACGCGGCCCCAAACAATCTCATCTCCTATTTCGTGTGGGCTGACGATCTCGCCAACGACGGCAAGCCCCGGCGTTCCGCAAGCGAGCTCTACTTTGCGGAAGTGCGCCCGTTTGAAGAGATTTTCAGGGAGAGCCAGAATAGCCCAGATAACCCCGGCTCGGGCGACAGCGAGAGCCAGGGTGGCAACGAAGAGACTGAGGGCCTTGCCGAAATGCAGAGACAAGTGATCCTCGCTGCCTGGAACCTTTACAGAGGCAGTTCGGCGAGCTCCTCGGGCCTGCTGAAGCCCGACGTCACCACCGTGCGGGAGGGTCAGGAAAAAGTCCAGGAGGGTGCTGAGGAACAGGCCGAGCGCCAGCGTGATCCGAAACGCCAGGCGCTGTTGAAGGATGCCCTCAAACTCATGGAGAAAGCGACCGCTCAGTTTAAAAAAACCGAAAGCACGAGTTCCAGAACCGATCTCCTGGCGGGGATCAACACGGCTCAGGCCGTCGGCCAGGCGCTCCAGAAACTTTCTGAAAGCGAGTTCAACGTCTCCCAATCCAGATCGTCGCGTTCGAGCAAGTCGAGCAAGAACGCCAGCATGCAGCGCCAGCTGAGCCAGATGGATTTCAAACAGGAGCAGAACCGCTACGAGAAGGAATCCCAGGCCGAAGCGCCTTCGGAACAGACCGAGAAACTCCAAACCCTGAACCGCTTGCGCCAGCTCGCCCAACGCCAACAGGACTTGAACGAGCGCTTGAAGGAAATCGAAGCCGCCCTTCAGGAAGCCAAAAATGATAGTGAACGCGACGAGCTCAAGCGCCAGCTCAAACGCCTGCGCGAGGAGCAGGAACAGATGCTTGCCGACCTCGATGATGTCAGTCAACGCATGTCCAAGGCTCAGGACCAAGCCTCCGTGAAGGAATCGCGTGAGCAACTCGACCAAACCCGAGAAAATATGCGCGCTTCCGCGCAAGCCATGGAAGAGCAATCCGTTCCAAAGGCGCTCGCGGCGGGCGCGCGCGCACAACGTGAGCTGCAGCAGTTGAAGGAGGATTTCAGGAAACAAACCTCAAGCCAGTTCTCCGAGCAAATGCGCGACATGCGACGCGACGCACGCGAGCTGGCCGAACGACAATCAACCATCGGTGATCAACTCAAGTCTCTTGAAGCACCCGAAAAGAAATCGCTCGCGGATACCCAGGAACGTTACGAGATCGCCAAGCAATTGGAAGCCCAACGCGGCGCTTTGACCAACCTCGTGCAACGGATCCAGCAGGTGAGCGAGCAATCTGAAATCGCCGAGCCGCTGCTCTCAAAGCGACTGTACGAAACCTGGCGTCAGGTGAGCCAGGCGAATGTCGAAAACCAGCTTAACACCACCAGCCAGCTCACCCGGCAGGGTTTCGTTCCCCAGGCACTTGAGCCCGAGAAAAATGCGCGACGCACCATCAACGAGCTCAAGGAACGCGTTGAGAATGCCGCCGAAGGGGTTCTCGGCAGCGAGCTGGAAAGCTTGAAGTTCGCGGAAAAAGAGCTGCAGGAGCTCGCGGATAAGCTCGGAAAGGAAATCGCCGCCGCCAATCAGGCGGCAACTAATGCCCCAGCGAGCGGGATTTCAGGCCTTTCCAACCAGGCCGGGATGAACACCACCAACCTCGCCGGCGCAAGACAATCCGCCCAGGTCGGCGGAACAAATGATCCCTCCGCAGCCCTCGCATCCAATGCCGCCCGCCAATCCACAAACCGAACTGCCAACCCCTCCGCTCAAGGGCAACCTGGCCAAGGCGAGCAGTCCCTATCTCAAGCTCAAGGCCAGGGCCAGGCGCAGGGACAAGGACAAGCGCAAGCCCAGTCCCAGCAGGGCCAAGGCCAAGGTCAAGGTCAAACCCAGTCCCAAACTCCGGGCCAGGGTCAGTCCCAAGCTCAAGCTCAAGCCCAAGGCCAGGGACAAGGACAAGGACAGGGTCAATCGCAAGCTGAGACTCAGGGCCAGGGCCAAGGACAGAATGGGCGAGGACAACAGGGCCAGCCACCCCCAGGGTCAGGGTCGGGACAAGGGCAGGGACAGCGACAGGCGGGCCAGAACCAGCGAGGCCCTGGGAACCCTGCTTCCTCAAGTGCCGAACTCGCATCCCTGTTGAGCCAACTCACGGGTGGTGGAGGTTCGGGCTCCGGCGTTGAGGGCCCTATCACCGGCGAAAACTTCGCCGATTGGGCGGATCGTTTGCGCAATGTCGAAGAGCTTGTCGAGGATCCCGTGCTCCGCAACCAACTCACTCAAGCGCGAGAACGTGCCACTCTCCTGCGCGCTGAATATCGACGACTCGGTTCTGCCCCCAAATGGTCCATGGTTACCATGGAAATCCAGCGACCCCTGGTCGAGGTTCAAAAGTGGCTCCAGGAAGAGCTCAATCGAAAGAAAGACCCGGAACGGCTGACCCCCATCGACCGCGACCAGGTCCCGCGGCAATATTCGGATTTGGTTCGGAAATACTACGAGCGGTTGAGTTCCGGAAAATAG
>CAMBEJ010000069.1 GCA_945865375.1 Akkermansia muciniphila
AAGTGCCGCCGCCCTGGATGTGCTCGTGGCCAAAGGCCGATGTTCTGGGGAGGAAGTGCTGTCAGGAAAAGACCGCCTCTGGAGCGTCGTTTCGATGCTAGTCGCCTCGATAAAGGCAAACTCCGATTACCGGTTGCACGAGGGAAACCCGGGATAGGATTACGATTACGATTACGAGAAGATCTGGAAAAATCTGAGATGCGCACCGTCGATGGGCACACCGTCACAACGGACGCGGCCGGGAGAACCGTTGAAACTCGGTTAGTAACCGGGCTTTCGGTCTGGTCGACCTCTCCCTCCACGATCTTTCCGGTCCCCTCTGGCATCTTTTGAAGGATCCGACTGAACGACCACCGTCTCGGGTGGAGGCGTCGTGCTATTCAGGCGAACTTTGAGTGTGGCATGCACCCCGGAATGCAGACGGAGCTCCACTTCATGGTCGCCTAATAAACGAATGGGGCGCTCAAGCTGGACTTTTTTCTTGTCCACATGCACGTCAAATTGATGTCGTAACTCGTCGGCGATCGTGCCTGCGGTGACCGAACCAAACATCTTTCCGTCATCCCCGGTTTTCACGGCCAGTACGAGCACTAGTTTTGCCAGACTCTTGGAGAGATCATTCATGGCGTTGAGTTCGTGCGCTTCGCGTTCCGCACGTCTTTGCTTCAGCGATTCAAGCCTCCGTTTGTTCGCAGCCGTCACAGGGATCGCGAGGCCTTGGGGCAGCAAGTAGTTCCTTGCATACCCCGCAGACACTTTGACGTTGTCGGATTCGCCGCCAAGTCCCACTACATTTTTGACAAGAATAACTTCGGTTTTAGCCATAAAACACTTCAGTTCGACAAGAATTGAGCCTGATTAAAATCTTAAAATGGGACGTCATCGTCCTCTTGCTGAGGCATGTCGGGCTCGTTCCCGACAGGAGATGGGACCGGTGCCGAAGCCGCTGGAGCCTGAGCGACGGCACGAGGACGAGGCACGGCACCTTGAGTCCCAGATTCATCGCTCGAGCGTGTGCCCGAATCCAAAAATTGAAAATTTTCCAACACGACCGCCAATCGGCTTCGTTTCTGTCCGGACTGTTTGTCTTCCCATTGATCGAGCTTAAGCCTGCCCTCCACCAGGATGGGCCGACCCTTTTTTAGATACTGACCAATCGCCTCCGCCTGCTTGCGAAACGCTTCCACATCCACAAAAGTAACTTCTTCCCGTAGCTCGCCCGTCTCCGTCCGCCAACTCCGGTTAATTGCAAGGCTGATTTTGGCGATCGCCACTCCCGCAGGGGTATAGCGGAGCTCCGGATCCCTTGTCAGGTTGCCTGCTAGGATTACTTTGTTGTAATTCGGCATGGGCCCTCGCTAAGTAACTTTCGCAGTCGGTG
This sequence comes from Akkermansia muciniphila, assembly GCA_945865375.1. Taxonomy (GTDB): domain Bacteria; phylum Verrucomicrobiota; class Verrucomicrobiia; order Limisphaerales; family F1-80-MAGS106; genus F1-80-MAGS106. Next base: position 1,382 of record CAMBEJ010000069.1, read on the forward strand.
CGATGGGTGATTCCACAAAAATCACCCGGTAAACTTCCTCGTTTTGAGCAAAACGGCTTTTGAGCTGGCGTAGCGCCGTCGATTTAGTTTGAAAAATGACATTGACGTAAAATCCAGAGGTCACCTTCTTGCTAGAGATTCGTGCAAAGGGCCGCTTGTCCATTTTTTGGACTGTTTCAATCTTGCCACCAGAAGCCGCGATCTCTTCAGACACCTTGTCAATGGTCTCTTTGATGCCTTCTTCTTTGCCTGAGATGTTCAGGATGAATAACCCTTCGTAACGTTTCATTCCAGTTTTTAGCGAGTCGTTAGATCGACAGTGCCGTTGAATTTGTTCATTGCCCGTTCCAAACCATCTTTAAGCCAGCAGTTTATCTGGTCACAAGCTCGTTCGAGCACCTTTTCGAGCACCGGCATCTCTGCCTTGGCGAACTCGCCGAGGACATGCGCCTTAATCTGTCTGAGTTCCGGGTCATGCCTCCCGATCCCCAACCGCATCCGGGCATATCCCGCCCCCCCCAGGTGCTTCTCCAAGGACTCCAACCCGTGATGCCCACCACTGCTGCCCCCGGGTCTCATCCGAAGCGATCCTAGCTTCAAATCTGCATCATCCACAACCACAAGCAACTGCTCAACCGGAATCTTCAGATACTCAAGAATCCGGAAGACCGACCGGCCACTCTCGTTCATGTAGGTGACCGGACGGCACAAAAATAATCGGCTTCCGTACACTTCGGTTTTCGACACCAAAGCCTCAAACCTCGCTTCAGCCGTCCACTGGACACCCAACCGTTGAGCAAACGTCTCGACCGCGAGAAAACCCGCATTATGTCGGGTCCGGGCATATTCTTTCCCGGGATTGCCCAATCCGACCAGCAGATGAGCCTTCTCCATGGCCATGCCCTGTCGGGTGGACTGAAAACGTCTCCCTCAGGGAAACCACTATCACTTCTTCTTCTCGGCTGCGGGAGCTTTTTTGCCCTTGTCCGCCGCCGCAGGAGCGGCCGCAGCCCCCGCAGGGGCGTCCTTCTTTTCCTTGAGCATTTCAGGCTCGGCTGGACTGGCCGCCGCCGCCGCCTCTGTTTCCTGCGCTTCAGTCAAGGGTTCTGCGACCGCAAATACGGAGATATGTTTATCCCCTAAAATCTCAACCCCAGGAGCAACGACCAGATCGGAAACGTGAATGGACTGTCCGATTTCCAGGTGCGACACATCCACCAGAATGATTTCAGGAAGATCCTTCGGCAAAGCCCGGACGCGCAGCTTGAAAAGCACATGCTCCAAAACTCCTCCCCCGGTTTTCACCCCGGCAGGTTCCCCGGTGCCCTCAACGGCCACAGTGATGGTGACTTTTTCGTCTTCGGCAACTTCGTGAAAATCGATGTGCAACACCTTTCCGCTGAGCACGTGATGCTGGATTGCCTGCACCAAGGCCAAACGCTTTGGTTTGACATCAGCCGCCACCGAAAGGTCCACCAGCAAATTTTCTGAGACCGAATCATGAATCAGATCATCCAGGTCCTTTGATAAAACCTCCAGATTCTGTGGCCCATTCATCCGCCCGTAAATTACGGCCGGAATGCGGTGCTGAGCTCGGAGCTTCTTCGCACCACCGCGACGAACCAAACTACGCGGATACGCATTAAGAGATACTGATTTCATGTTGCAAAAAAAACTAACTCGCATCCTTGGAGCGCGTTAGGCGCCAAGGGTGCCCTTATATTCAAACAACGAAGTCACCGACGAATTCGTGTGAATTCGTTTGATTGCTTCACCCAAAAGTCCCGCAACCGAAACGGTCGTGATTTTGACCCCTTCAAACGCAGGGCGGAGAACACTATCAGTCGTGATTAGTTCGTCAATAGCAGAGTTTTTGAGTCGATCGATCGCCAATTCGTTGAGTATGGCGTGCGAAACGCAAGCAAAAACCTGTTCGGCTCCCATCTTCTTCATCATCGCCGCCGCTGTGCAAAGCGTCCCCGCCGTTTCCGTCATGTCGTCGACCAACAGGACGTTCCGGCCTGTGATGTCTCCTATCACCATGATCGTATCCACCTCCGTGGCGCTCTTTCGCTGTTTTGCGACGATGGCGAGGCCGGCACCCAGCACTTGACTATAACTGTGCGCCATTTTCAAGCCTCCCACATCGGGGCTCACCACCACCAAGTTGGGGAGCTTTTTGCTCTGGATATACGAAAACAAGGCTGGGGCCGCGTACAAGTGATCTACGGGAATGTCAAAAAATCCCTGGATCTGCTGGGCGTGCAGATCCATGGTCAAGACGCGATGGGCTCCCGCCGCAACGAGTAAGTTGGCGGTCAACTTGGCGGTGATCGGGACGCGCGGTTGGTCCTTCCGATCCTGCCGGGCGTAACCGTAGAAGGGCATCACGGCCGTGATTCGATTCGCGCTCGCCCGGCGCAGGGCGTCGATCATGATGAAAAGCTCCATCAAGTTCTGATTGGTAGGAGGGCTTGATGGTTGGACAACAAAAACATCCGCCCCGCGCACATTCTCATCAATCTTGACAAACGTCTCCCCGTCTGGAAACGGGCTGACTGTGCATTTGCCCAGTTCGATTCCTATATAGCTGGCAATGGAATGGGCCAGGGCCGGGTTCGCGTTGCCGCAGAAAAGTTTCACGGTCTTCGAAGGGACATTCTCGATCGCCGGATCATCAATCTGCAGCGGTCATTGTTTGGCAAAAGAAAAACCCCACCCGGCTGGGTGGGATCCATTTTTAATTGCTCAGGACTCTAACAACCGTAGCCTGTCGGGCAAGATGAATTTCTCCGTGCAGACAAGACGCGGTGTTCGGATTCAAGATCGAGAGCGCAGGAGAAGGGATTGTTTAATCGCTGACAACCTTTCCACATTCGTCTAAACAGTGTCCATCGCCCTGCAACCGAACACTTGTCACCCTCACTGAACTGTCTATGAACGAATCCACTCTCCCAACCCGACGCTCTTTTCTCACATGCCTCGGAGCCCTTGCCTCCACACCGCTTTTCGCGCGCGATTACGGTCCGGGCGCGGCGCCTGTGCGTTACCCTGAGCCGGATGTGCGTGTCCTCGACCCGCGTTTCGAAAAATACAAGATCGGCAACTCCCCCATCCAGCGCCTGCACACAGGGATGCTTTGGGCCGAGGGCCCCGCCTGGAGCGGCGCGGGGGGCTACCTCGTTTGGAGTGATATCCCGAACAACGCCCAGCATCGGTGGCTGGCGGAGGACGGGCATGTCAGCACGATCCGCAAGCCCGCCGGCAACAGCAACGGCAACACCTTCGATCGCGAAGGCCGACAGATCTCGTGCGAACACGGGAACCGGCGCCTGGTGCGCTACGAGAGGGACGGTTCCGTCACCGTGCTGGCAGACAAGTTCAACGGCAAGCCCTTCAACGCACCGAATGACGCTGTGGTGCATCCAGATGGCGGCATTTGGTTCACAGACCCCGGCTACGGCAGCCTCGGCAACTACGAAGGGAACAAAGGCAATCTGATGCTCAAGGAGGCCGTCTATCGGATCGATCCGGCCGACCAAAAGACCACGCTCGTCACAGATGCCATTTTCAAACCCAACGGCCTTTGTTTTTCGCCTGATTACAAAAAACTTTATATCGCCGACACCGGCGCGTCGCACTCCAAAGACGCGCCTAAAAACATCCAGGTCCATGATGTCGTCAATGCGCAAAAGCTCACAAACGGGCGCCAATTCGTCTCGATGGAGATGGGGTTTAAAAACGAACTCGCCAAAGTGGCCGGGCTCGCCGACGGCATTCGCTGCGACACCGACGGCAACGTTTGGTCCAGCGCGGGCTGGGCGGAACGGGGCGACGGCTACGATGGCGTTCATATCTTCGCTCCTGATGGCCAGAGAATCGGCCAGATCATGTTGCCCGAAATCTGCAGCAACGTCTGCTTCGGCGGACCACGCCGGAACCGCCTCTTCATGACCGCCAGCCAGTCGCTCTATTCCGTCTACGTCGAAGCCATCGGTGCTCACTTCTGCTGATCGACTCGGGATGCCGCCACGGTGTGTGGACTATTTGGCAAAGAGTGAATTCAACGCCAACGTGAACTCCGGCATGGCGGGGCTGGTGAGGCTCCCGCCCGGCCCGTGGAGAGCCCGCTCGGTGAACTGGCCGTCCTTGGGCTGCCGATGCACTTCGATTGTCTTGTCCGGAGCGAGGACGAGCCAGCATTCCTTCACCCCGGCGGCGGCGTAGGCGGGAAGTTTGGAACGGTCATAATCGTGACTGTCCAAACAGACTTCGATGATCAACTCGGCGGTGTGTGGGTGTTCGTGCCAGAAATCCTCCTCGGCTCCGCGCACCACCGCGAGGTCCGGCTCTGGCTCGGAGTCTTCGCAGGTGATGGGCTGCTCGGTGTTGACGAAACAACCGGGCTGCAGGGCTTGGGTCAGCAACCGCGCAAGCCGCCGGACCAAGGCGCTGTGGAGAGGTGGTTTGGACATTTTCGCATACACGAACCCGTAGAGCAGTTCGGTGTTTTTGGGAATCAACCCCGCTTCACCGAGCGCGCGGTACGCGGCCAGGGAGAGCGGCCAGAGCTGTGCGCCACGCAAGGGGGTTGATGGAGATTCAACCGCATTCTTCATGAAACAAACTTTAGCCACGGGCGCGTCGTCCGCAAGGGCGAAAGCTTCTTCCCTTCGAACATTTCAATCACTTCAGAAAATCCGGCAAATACGAATCCGCAGTCGCTGTCGCCGGAGCACTCAACTTTCGTTCGCGCTGCCTGAGTCCGAGGTAGGAACCCGTGGCCATGCGATCCTCCTTCCCCGGACCGGCCTCGACGACGATGGCGGACGACATGAGCCGCTTTTTTTCGTCATGGGATCCCTGTTGATAACGATAGACACGGTTGAGGCGGCGGGCAAGGAAATCCCCTCCCCAGCAGCAGTTCTCATTTTGGCCGACGAAGTGGGCGGACCTCCATGTCTGCCAGTCCCGAAGATCTCTGGCCCCGCACGGAACGGAACACGCAGGGAACCGGCAGTACAGAGACCCTGCCCCACACTTTTCAAACTCAGAACTGCTGCCTGCTCAACCAAACTAAACCCGGCCAAACAGTTGTCACCGCGAACAACGGATTGCAGCGCCATGGGAAACATTCAAGGTTCAAACTTTGCGTCCGACATGTCGAGTTTGTAGATCATTCCCAGATCGTAACCGACGGCGTAAAGGCCGCCGCGCCGGTCCTGACCGAACGCCACCAGCTTCGCGGGGCTCGTTCCGATCTCCCGAATGACCTGCAGCGTTCGGTTCCGCTGCGTGATTCCCCACAGGCGCCTCGATTCAAAATCTCCACAGATGTAAACCCCGTTGAATGTCGACTCCGGGTCAGCCCTAGAAACATGTCCGCCTGTCACCGACGTTCCATGTCGGCGGCGAAAGGATACAATCGGTGGCAGGTAAGCCATCTGCTCCGTCCGATGGCGGGTCGAATACAGCTCGAACCCCTCGTAGACATTCCACCCATGGTTTTCGCCGGAGCGCACAATGCCGACCTCCTCAAACCGGTCTTGCCCTACATCTGCGACCCACAGGTCACCGGTTGCGGGATCGAAACTGAAGCGCCACGGTTGTCGCAATCCGTAGGCAAATATTTCCCGGCGCACCGCCGGATCCGGATGACGGAAGAACGGGTTGTCTGTTGGAATCGCATAGCCTGCGCCATTCTCGGATCGATCCACATCGATTCGAAGCAGCTTGCCCGAGAGCGAGTGAAGATCCTGGCCATGACCCAGCGGGTCCCCTTGCGGCCCCGAGTCGCCCATCCCGATGTAAAGGAAGCCGTCAGGTCCAAACACAATCCCGCCGCCATGATGCACCTCCGTGGCAATGTCGATTTTGAGCACAGGTCGGGACGGGCTGCCCAAGTCGCTGCGGAGGTCCTCACGCGCCGACCGTTCCGCGATGATCATCGATCGTTGGTTCCCCTCCATGAATTCGTGCATGAGGTAATACTTCCGGTTTTGAGCAAATCGCGGGTGAAACGCCACGCCCAGCAGGCCTTCGGTCTCAGTAACAAAGACCTCCTTCCGCACGTTAGCAAACACGGTTTTACGATCTCCATCAGCGCGCTTTTCCAGCAGCCAGAGAAGGGCATTAGTTTGTTCTGCCACCACAAAGTGACCGTCCAGCACGGGATGCTCCTGGAACCACACCGGATGATCGAATCGATGGACTGGATCGAGAAACGTCCGGAGGATAATCGGACGGGACAACCGCTGGATAGCGGCGGGCGTTCCCGCTTCGTTCGCCAGCCGCATCTCAGGTTGCTTCATGGTTTCCAGGAAGGCGATCAGATCGGTGAACTCTTCCAGTGACAAGGCGGCCTGCAGTCCCGAAGGCATGATGGAGACGGGGCTCGTCCGCTGTTCCTTGATCATTTCGCGCGCCACGCGCCGCGTGATGTTGCCCACCCCGGAGAGCACCAGTTCTCTGTCAGACGCCGCCTTGAGGACCCCCTCGATCCGTTCGCCTGACCGGGTTTCAACGATCGTCGTGCTGTAACCCATCATGATTGTGGCTGAGGGTTCCAAGACGGAACGGATCAAGTCTTCGCGCGAATACTTGTCCCCAGCCGAATAGAGATCGGGACCTGTGCTCCCCCCTTTGCCATCTGTGGAATGGCACTGCATGCACAGGGTGCGTGGGTCGTGGAAGAGGGCCCTTCCACGGCCTGGATTGCCCTCATGGCGCAGGGCGTGTTCATGATACTCGCGCAACGGCTTTTCCCCCGGAGCTTTCACCTCTGCGGCCTGGACGACTGAAGGCGCGGCGAGCATGAGGGGAAGCGCGAACGCAATCGACAGCAGAGGGCTGCGTGTGCCCTGCGGATAGGTTTGCACGGCGCGCCATCCAACGCATTGCCCTACCAATCTCGCGATCGAGACGAGCTGCAGCCAGAGTTCACGACCGGATCTCAGCTCGCGACTCAGAGACTCACCGACCTTCTGGAATTTCATGTTCTGATTCCCCAACAAAGCGGATCCCTCTCATCCAACAGGAGTGTCGCCTCCGAGTTCACGAATGCAACGCCGGAAATCACCGGCGCCACTTCGCCCTTCACTCGATCCATCCATCGAAAGCGCCCTGTGAATGTACTACCAAGAATGCTTTCCTGCACCCACAGGTCGCCTTCCTGCAACTTCCCGTCCGCCGCCAGACACGCGAGCTTGGCGCTTGTCCCCGTGCCGCACGGCGAGCGGTCGTAGGCCTTGCCGGGGCAAAGCACGAAGTTGCGTGAATTGCCCTTATCTGTTTGCGGCGGACCGAAGAGCTCGATGTGATCCACTTCCGGGAATCCCTGGGCGTTCACCGCCTGCCGAATGAGCCAGCACAAGTTCGCCAGACGTTCCACGTTCTGGAGTATCAATTCCTGACCATGCTCTTCCACAAGAAAGAACCAGTTACCGCCCCACGCCACGTCGCCGGTGATTTTGCCGACCCCCGGCACATCCACCACCACGCCCCTGGCTTTGCGATAGCTCGGCACATTTTCGACTGACACAGAGCCATCGTCATGCAACGTGGCCGTCACCACGCCCACGCACGTATCGATGCGATGAGAGCCGGGCTTGATGCGACCGAGGTGCGCCAGCGTGACGACCAGCCCGATGGTGCCGTGCCCGCACATTTGAAGAGGCGCGATGTTGTTAAAGAAGATGACGCCGGCGACGCAGCTTTTGTCCCCTGGCTCCACGAGAAGGGCACCGACGAGCACATCCGAGCCTCGCGGCTCGTTCACCACCGCCGATCGAAAGCGGTCAAGATGGGCGTGAAAGATTTGCAATTGCTCAGCGACAGTGCCTCGGCCCAGGTCTGGCCCTCCACTCACCACAACGCGTGTGGGCTCACCTCCGGTGTGGGAGTCAACGATTTGGATGCGGCGGCTGAGGTGCATCATGGCTTGGGTCCATTCGGTAACAGTTCGGGAAGCTGCGGACGGAGGGTTGGAGCTTTCAAAGAGGTGGCCCAATTCTCCGACACCGGCAGGCATTACTGATAAGCATTCGGGTTCTGACAATTGTTCGACGATAGATCTTGGAGCTGGATTGGAGCAAGAAAGAACGCTCGAAAGCCAATGAAAAACCGCGATTGACCCGTTGATGCGCCGCCTGCCCCAAGAGGCGGAGATCTGTTGAGCTGCCTTTGTCTGGCTCCGTAAACTCCCGGTCAAAATTGACCACAAAGCGGGGCGTCTTGCGCTGACCAGAATTTCGGAGCTGGCTTGAGGGGCGTATTGACCATTAATGACGGCTCCTAGCTTGAATTGGGCTGAGGCGGAAGTTGCCGTTGGGCTGCGAAGAGGGTCCGTTGCGCAATGCCGCCAAAAAGAATGGAATGAAGATTTGGACTTGATCAAAACAAATACATTCTCTGTCATGAAGGTTTTATCACCTGAGATGCATGGAACCTGAGAACTCATCCTCCTTACCCCGATTGCCGCAGGAGCCGCACGCCTCAAAGGAGACTTTCGTTCGTCGGCATCTACCGTGGGTCTTGTCCGCAGCACGTCGGCAAGTGTCGACTCTTGGGCAAGCGGATGAAGTGTGTCGCGCGGTTTTTGTCGCAGCGGAAAAAGCCAGGTTCCTCACGCGGCCCCCTCGCTACGTTGCGGACTGGCTTTTCCGAGCGGTGGTGTCGGCCGCAAAGCATCTCCGCAAGCGTGAGAAAATCTCAAAGCGACTCGTGCGCCAGGAGAACGCGGCGAACTTGGACGAGCCCAGTGATGTGCCCTGGCGAAAGGTTTCCGGAAGGATCGACCGGCTCGTGGCCTCACTCAGTCCAAGGCTTCGTCGAATCGCCGTTCCCTCGTTGTTAAGTCAAACCCCGGCTCAGGAGATCGCCCGGGACCTCAACTTCTCGGAGCCGAAGGTTCTGCGCCGTGCGGCCACATCAGCGTGGAAGATCGCCCGCAAACTTCGGCGTTTTGATTCGTCACTCTCCGCCGAAAACCTTGCCGCGTGTCTGGGTAAGAAAACCCCGGCAGATACGGATGCTTTGGTTGACCAAATTGCGCAGGACGACAATGCCGACCCAGTCCTCCAACAATTGACCAGGAAAACTCTCCGAAGTCTTTGGTGGGCACATCCTTTGCGGTGGCTGAAACGGCTCGTTTTTGGGGTCGCCAGTTTCGTCGGCTTCATTCTTGTGGCCGGCTTTATTTTGGTGCAAACCGGCAGGATGGAGGAAGTTGCCTCCTGGATGATCTTGAAGATCGTGAGCATCCAGATGTCGCGCGGCGATGAGGATCATTGGCCTCCGGAATCGCCCATGCCCGAGTGGGCGACGCATGCGGGGAATCGCCGCATTTCGGCCACAGGAGCCCACTCACTGGATGATCTTTATCAAACGACCAACGTTTGGTCGGCGCATTTTGCCTTGAGCGCGCAACAGTGGTCGAATCTCGGTCCGACGCGCGTTCGGCAAGTCTCGATGATGGGGAGCCAAGGCCCTAATTTGGTCAACACGAACGCCACCCGGAATGGGCTGGCGGGGGTTCTTGGCTATGAGTTTCCATGGTCTTCCGCCAGGTTGGAATTGAGCGGCGTCACTTTTTCAAATGTCGCGGTTCGATTCAAGGGCAACGGCACGTATTGGGGTGCCGCGCATCGCGTCTCACGACCGAAACGCCCTTATAAAGTAAATCTCGCGAAGCCTGAAGCTGACCAGAACCTGGCCGGTGCCAACATGCTCAATTTCGGCAACCTTGTTGCCGACAGCACTGCCCTCAGCGACGCTTTGGCTTATGAGTATTTTCGAGAAGCCGGAGTTCCCGCGCCCCGGACCGCGTATGCCTTTGCGAGCATTTCGATTGGTGGCCTCATGGAGAATCGCCCGTTGGGACTCTACGTGATGGTGGAGAACCTGGATCAGCCATTTCTCAAGAAATGGTTTGGCACGAAGAATGTCGCTTTATTCAAACCGGTGACCACAGCACTTTTTAAAGATCTTGGTGAGAATTGGGCGGCCTACGACCGGATCTATGATCCCAAGACAAAACTGACAGAAGCGCACAAACAGCGGGTCATCGATTTCGCAAAGATTCTGACACACTCGGACGATGCGACGTTTCAGGCTCGCGTGAGTGAATTTCTCGACCTTGATACGCTTGCAAAATTTCTCGCGGGATTGACGTTGCAGTCGAGCTACGATGGCTTTTTGAGTAACGGCCAGAATTACTTTATGGTTCTGGACCCAGGATCGAATCGATTCGGGTTCATCCCGTGGGATCTCGATCATTCGTGGGGCGAGTTTCCATTCACCGGCACTCATCAGCAACGTGAGGAAAGCCATTTGTTTCATCCGTGGATGGGTGAAAACCGACTGCTGGAGCGGATCATGAAAGTAGACGAATTCAAGGCCATTTATCGAAGAGAACTGGATCGGCAACTGAAGGAGATCTTCGTTCCGGCACGACTCCATCAACGGGTGGATGAGATTGCGAGGTCCATTCGTCCCGCAATCGAGTGTGAGTCTCCAACACGCCTCAGTCGGTTCGAGAAAGCGGTCCAAAACTGGGATTCACCGCAACCACCCGATGTGGGCGGATTTGACCCGAACGCCGAACCCTTCCGCCTCAAAAGATTCATTTCGGCACGAGCGAAATCGGCTCGAGATCAGTTGGACGGCAAAGCGACTGGCTTCATCATACCAAATCAGGGTGGCCCAAATCAGGACCGGGACCGTGCGAAAAAAAAGGGGCAGGAGTGAGAGCTCGTTAGCTTGAATCCTCAATCCAAGGGTCGGATTCGATAAAACCGGCGACTCAAGAGCTGGCTCGAAGGTTTCCGCTGGAGAAACCTTTCCGCTTCAACATAATCCAAACGTGCCAATGGTTGACCTTCGCCAATTAGAGTCCCACCTTTGGGAGGCCGCGAATATTTTGCGAGGACCGGTCGATGCGGCGGACTTTAATCCGGCGTGTGGCACAGGCGGCATGTTGATCGAAGCGATTCATCATGTGAAATAAAGCCACGGCGACGACAGGACGCTCTGGGGTAAGCTTTTCGCTCACGAAAAGAACCTCACCACGTCCGCCATCGCCCGCATGAACCTCTTTTTGCATGGCGCGTCGGATTTCCAGGTGGCGCGGGGACACGCTCCGCAATCCGGCGTTTTTCCTCGCTATCAGGAGGTGGAGCAATTCATCAAAGAGAACTTCAAGGACGGATCTTCCTTGCCTGTGCCAAAGAAAGGAGGAGACGCATGAATCCAAAGGAAATCCAGGACCTGCTCTCCCTTGGCGAAGGCCAGCGCGTGGAGTTCAAATCCACCGCGAAGAACGTGGATGCCCTCGGCCGCGTCATCTGCGGCTTCCTCAATTCCTCCGGCGGCTATCTCATTTGCGGCGTCGAGGATCGTGGCGCGGTTCGTGGCGTCGATGCATCTGACGATGCCGTGGCGGCCTTGGAGAAGAAACTTCACGCCGGCCTTTCGCCCAAGGCCCTCGTTTCCGTGCATGTCCAGAAGCTTGAAAACCAGCCGGTCATTGTCATCGAAGTCCCCGCAGGCAAAGATGTGCCCTATGCCTTTCGCGATACGATCCACATCCGCTCAGGCGAAACCACGCGGAAGGCGGATGCCGAGACCATCCGGGATATCGTCTTGCGTCGCCAGATCGAGCCGGAGCGCTGGGAACGCCGATTCTCTTTTGCTGATCCAGAGAATGACGTGGATTCGGCGGGAGTGCGCTCCGCGGTGGAAGAAGCTCAAAAAGTGCGCCGGGCCTTTTTTCGCGACGCCTCAAACCCATTGATGGTGCTCGAAGACTTTTCCGCCTCCAAATATGGACGACTGACCAACGGCGGCGATGTGCTTTTCACGCTGAACCCGGCCAGCCGCCTGCCCCAGATCCGTATTCGCGCCATGCGCTACAATTCCGACAAGGCGGGCGATACCTATCGGGACATGAAGTCCTTCGAAGGCCCCCTGCATGCGATTTTCGAGGACGCCTACACTTTCATACTCCGCAACACGCCTTCTCTTGCCCGCTTCACCAAGGGCAGCCCGAAACGGGAGGATTCCCCCCTCTACCCAGAGGATGCCGTGCGCGAAGCGCTCATCAATGCGCTGGCCCATCGCGACTACAGCTCTTCCTCGGGGGGCGTCAGTGTACACATCTTTCCGCAACGCCTCGAAATCTGGAATTCCGGTGGCCTCCCGGCGGGAGTCACGGCGCAAAGTCTGGCCAAAGGCCACATCTCCGTTCTCCGCAATCCCGACATCGCCCATGTCCTCTACCTGCGCGGCCTCATGGAAAAGGCCGGACGGGGGAGCGTGCTCATGATCCAGCAGTACCGCGAGAACGGCCTCGCCGACCCCGAATGGGAGTCCGACGAGAAACTCGGCGTGACCGTTACCTTCCGTGCCCCTCAAGTCACCCCTCAAGTCAAAAAGCTCCTGGCGGCGCTCACGGGGGAAATGCCGGCATCGGAACTTCTGGCGGCAGTGGGCATCAGAGACCGTGTCCACTTCCGGGAAACCTTCCTCAAACCCGCCCTCAAGGCAGGAGCAATCGAAATGACGCAGCCTGACAAGCCGAACAGCAGCAAGCAGCGTTACCGTTTGACGCCGCTGGGACGAGCCATCCGCAAGAGTATCGCCAAATGAACACCGCTTTTCCAACGATCGCCAAGTTCCGGTCCAATCGCCACTGGGCTAATCCAATCGACCGAGGCGAAAAGACCGAGATGGATGGACGGGTCCGCATACTGCCAATGGACTTCTCGATAGTCCTGCGTCGTGCTGAAAGTCGCCTCCTCAAGCTCCATGACAAGATTAAGTCGGCACCATTCCTGCAAGAGCGGGGCATCGACAAGTTTCTCGACGAGAACGTCGGCTTGGTTGGCGAATTAGATCTTAAAGACAATACCGTGGCCGCCACAGCATGACATCCACTTTGCCAGCGTTCGAAAAGCTTCGGCCCAATCCTCACTGGGTCAAGCTTCCGCTCTTTGACCGCAAGGGGTGGCGGATGATGGCGTTTGGCGATGTGGTGGAAAACGTCAACGAGACGGAGCGGGCGCCGGTGGAGGCCGGTATCGAGCGGTTCATCGGGCTGGAGCATCTGGAGCCAGGGTCGCTTCAAATCCGGGAGTGGGGCGTCGTGGCGGATGGCACGACATTCACGCGACGCTGCCGGCCGGGGCAGGTCCTCTTCGGCAAGCGCCGCGCCTAACCAGCGCAAGGTGGCCGTGGCAGAGTTCGACGCGGTGGTGTCGGGCGACATCTACGTGCTCGCGCCAAAGGGCGACCGGCTCCTGCCGGAAATCCTGCCCTTTCTCTGCCTCTCGGAGCGGTTCTTTCAGCACGCCGTCAGCACTTCCGCCGGTTCGCTCTCGCCGCGCACCAACTGGAGCAGTCTCGGCAGCTTTGAGTTCGACCTCCCGCCGCTCAACCACCAGTGCTGCATCGCCGAAATCCTCTGGGCGGTGGATGAGGTGAAGCAGGCATTTGAAAAGTCCTCGCAGGCAGCAGAAGTGGTGCGCCGAACCAAGATGCAGGAAGCTTTCTCAGATCAAAATAATCCAACTGTCATGATCAGAGAGTGCGGTAACGTCCAACTTGGGCGTCAACGTGCGCCGAAGTATCAGACAGGCGCATTTACCAAGCCCTACCTCCGGGTCGCAAATGTCTTCGATGGATTCATTGATTACAGCGACGTTCTCGAAATGGACTTTGATCAACGGGATTTTCAGACCTACTCCCTGAGCGTTGGGGACATTCTTCTAAACGAGGGCCAAAGTCGTGAACTGGTGGGGCGTTGAGCTGTCTACGATGGCAAACTCCCTGAGTGTTGCTTTCAGAATACGCTCATTCGTTTTCGGGTCAGTGAGGAAGTGCTGACAGATTACGTCTTCGCATTCTTCCAGCATTGCTTTCACTCCGGCGTCTTTGCGGCAATTTCGAACCAAACTACATCGATTGCCCATCTTGGTGGAGACCGATTCTCGAAGTTAAAGATTCCGATTCCTCGAAGGCGAGTGCAGCAAAAGATCGCAGATGCATACGCCGAGATCTGAAAGGCAGAACTCGCAAACTTGGAACACCTCTCGATGATCAGTGAACTTCAATCATCAATCCTCAACGCGGTTGAATCATGAGATTCACCAAATCCAACACCGTCGAGCAGATGATTCTGGTTTTCGATGCGTCAACGTCGCGCACCGCTGGGGGCGGGTCCTTGGCCATGCGCGCAGACCCGCCCGGTTGGAGCGCTTCGCTCAGCCGTCTGTCCGCACCGCCAACAGCGCCAACGGCGCCAAAGGCGCGCTTCAACCTCAGCCCAGGGCAACGCCCTGGGTTCACCACGCCCCAAACATCCCAAGCCCTGAAAGGGCGACCCAAAACCGAACCGAACCCGTCGACGGCGATCCCGTTTTTGAATCGCCCCGTTGGGGCTGGAATGGAATGGGATGTCGCGGGGTCCCAGGCCGATGGCCTGGGCTATGGCTGGCGCGCCCCTTCGGGGCTGGGGATGGGCGGTTCGGTCGTCGGCTCGTTTCCAGAGCCAACAGCGCCAAAGGCGCGCTTCAACCTCAGCCCAGGGCAACGCCCTGGGTTCACCACGCCCCAAACATCCCAAGCCCTGAAAGGGCGATTCAACCCATGCCACAATCTCTCGCCCGCCTTTACGTCCACCTTATCTTCAGGACCAAACACCGCGAACGCCTCCTCAATGACCGCGTGCGTGACTCGCTCCACGCCTACATGGCCACGGTGCTGCAGCACTTCAACTGCCGTCCCGTGCTCATCAATTCCGTCGAAGACCATGTCCACATCCTCCTCGATCTGGGTCGAACGGTTGCCGTCAGCCAGGCGGTTGAAGAGGTCAAAACAACCTCATCGAAATGGCTCAAAACGCAGAGCGCCGAACTCGCGCATTTCACATGGCAATCCGGCTACGGTGCATTTTCCGTCAGCGAATCGAACGTGCAGGCTGTTCGGGATTACATCGCCAACCAGCGGGAACACCACCGCATCAAATCATTTCAGGAGGAATACCGGGCGTTTCTTGACAAACACGGGGTGTTGTATGACGAAAATTATGTCTGGGATTAGACCGCCCTTTCAGGGCTGGGTTGGTTTTGTTCTCCCGTTTCCCAGAGCGACGCTTTGCTTGCCCTGGGCTTTGGCTAAGGTTGCCCCGTTGGGGCGAAGATTGCGGTGGGCGCAATGAGCTTCAACGAATCCAACACCGTCGAGCGGATGATTCTCGAAGCCGTCGAAAGTCCTCGGGATGCCTGCACCTTGGAAATGCAGCACGAGACTCCCGGTCTGGGACCGTCCATCGGCGATGAACTCCGTCCCGCGCGGTGGACGTATGTTCCGGCTGCCCAGGTTCCGCGTCAACCCGGCGACGTGATGGTGGAGTCGGGGTTGCGACTGGCGCTCATCCGGCTCAATCCGGAAATCGCGGCTCAACCCGACCGCGCTGATGAGGTCATCTACGTCTTGCGGGCGATTCTGCTTTCCGTGCATGCAGATGGATTGGTCCGCGCCAACGAGAATTTCATGGCCTAGCTGCGCGGCGAGAAGACCATGCCCTTCGGCCAGAATGGCGAGCACGTTCCCGTCCGGTTGGTGGATTTCTCCAATCCTTCGGAGAACCAACTGGTCGTGACGAATCAATTCATCTTCAGCCACGGGAACGCCCTCATCCCCGTCCCTTCTCCCACTGGGAGAGGGATGGCCGAAGGCCGGGGTGAGGGTCGAAGCGGCGGAGTCCGCTTCGATGTGGTGTTTGTGGTCAATGGCCTTCCGCTGGTCATCGGCGAGGCCAAGACGCCCACGCGCAGCGGGGTGACTTGGTTCGACGGCGCATTCCAGGTTCATGAGATATACGAGAAGCAGGTGCCGGCCATGTTCGTGTCCAACGTCTTTTCCTTCGCCACCGAGGGGAAGCTGTTCCGCTACGGTTCCATCCGGATGCCAATTGACATCTGGGGTCCATGGCGGACAAGGGAGAACGAGCCGGAAGGTTCGCTGGCCGACGTCCGCCGGACGGTGGAGAGCATGCTTCAGCCAGAGGTGGTGCTCGACATCCTGCAAAGCTTCACGGTGTTCGCCACGGATAAGAAGCATCGGCGCATCAAAATCATCTGCCGTTATCAGCAGTATTTCACCACAAATCAGCTCGTGGAGCGCGTGGTGAAGGGTTACCCGAAGAAGGGGCTCATCTGGCATTTCCAGGGCAGCGGCAAGTCGTTGCTGATGGTCTTCGCCGCGCAGAAACTGCGGCTGCACGTCCGGCTGGGCAATCCCACGGTGATCATCGTGGTGGACCGCATCGACCTCGACACGCAGATCACCGCCACGTTCAACGCCGCCGATGTGGCGAATATGGTTGGAGTTGAGAGCCGGGAGGAGCTTCAAGGCCAGACAGGCGCTGATGTCCTCGCGTTCGAGGTCCGGATAATCCGCGAGAATCTCCTCCGGCGTCATGTTCCCTGCCAGGAGTTCCAGAATCATGCTGACCGGATAGCGCAACCCGCGCACGGTGGGCTTGCCGTGGCAAATCGCGGGATCAACGGTGATGCGTTTCAGCGGGTCATTCAGCAAGCGTCACGTTGCCAGACCTCAGACAGCTGGGCAAGGCTACGGAGAACTTGCGAAAAATCGGAGGAATCTCTCCGCCCCCGCGCCAGCGAAATTGACTTTGATCTACAAAATGGTTCAATGCCGCTATGACGGCGACGTTGGAACAAACACAGTCCGACCTTCTGAGGCTGGTCAATCTGGTTCAGCAAGGCGAAGAAGTGGTCATCACCAGCCAGGGCCGCGCGGTGGCCAGGCTCAGCGCCGTGCCGCAAAGCCCGCCTGCGCCCAACCGGCAGGCTTGGCTGGCGCGGTTGGCCGAGCTGCGCGCGCAGTTTTCCACCGGCAAGACAGGACCCACCGTGGAGCAAATCCTGGACGAAGACCGGGGCGACTGAGCGCATGAGCTACTGGGATACCGCCACCCTCAGCAAGCTCTACCTGACCGAAGCAGACTCGCCTGCCTTCGCTCAGAAGGCAGCCAACGCGACGGTCATTGTCACGGCCAAACTTGCTCTGCACGAAATGCGGCGGGTAGCCTTTCGCAAGGAGAGTGATGGGCTGATTCCGGCCGGCACGGCAGAAGTGGTGTTGAGCCAGGTGGACCGGGACATCGCTGCCGGGCAAATCCGAGTGGTGGAAATGGACACCCAGGCCGAGGCGGAGTTCAACGCGATCATGGCCCGCTGCTACCGCCATGCGCCGCCGATTCCCATTCGCACGTTTGACGCCATCCATCTCGCGACTGCCCGCGTGGCTGGCGAGACTGAGCTGGTGGCCACGGACAAGCGGATGCGCGAGGCGGCCAAGCTGCTGGGTTTCTCTTTCTTCCCTGTTTGAAGCGATGGCCCTCGCAAAGAGAGGGAGAAGAATGCGTGGGCGTTCCTCTATTTGAGCCGACATGCGGAGGACCAGTTCCACGAGTTGCCGCTGCATACCAGATCAGATCTATGCCTATCCGATTATGAACATCAGAACACACAAACAACGCGCTCTTGCGGGGACGATGCTTGCCGCAGTTCTCCTGACCGAGGGATTGCAACGAGCAGTTACGGCGAATGCCGCCGAGGTCGCTCAGGGAAAAGCACCCGTACCCAGCGGAGGGTTCGTTCCCATTTTCAACGGCAAGGACCTCGCAGGTTGGGATGGCGATCCACGGCTGTGGTCGGTTCTCAACGGCGTGATCCGCGGCGAAACAACGACGGATAAGCCCGCCCAGGGGAACACGTTTCTCATTTGGCGCGGCGGCAAGCTCCGAGATTTTACGCTGAAGCTGAAATTCCGAATCCGCGACGGCAACTCAGGCGTCCAATATCGCAGCCAGGACTTGGGCAACTGGAGGGTATCAGGCTACCAGTCCGAAGTCTCCAATGACCGGGCCAATCCGGGCATAGGAGCGGGGTTCCTCTACCACGAGCGAGGGCGCGGCGAATTGGCCCATATCGGCGAGTTCGTAGTCATCGACTCTACGGGAAATCGCACCGTCGTCGGGAAGGTGGGCGATGCGAACGCACTCGTGCAGGCGGGTTTTTACCGGAACAGTGACTGGAACGAGTTCACCATCACTGCCCATGGCAATCGTTTGGTCCATCTGGTCAACGGCTACCAAACCATCGAGCTGATCGATAACGATCCCAAAGGCGGGGCACGCGAGGGAATTCTAGCGCTGCAGATCCACGCCGGGCCGCCGATGCTCGTCGAATTCAAGGACCTCCAACTCAGGGTCCTCGACTCCGGGGGGCGCAAGTTCAATGACAAAGGACAAACGGGTTGGGTCGCCCCTCCAGAAGCGCCCAAGTAAGATCCCGTGGACCGGTGAACTATCCCCCGCAAGTGGTAGGCACGAACGAAATGCTCCGGTGTGCGATGCGTGTCGCGTCTGTATCCAAATTTCAGGTCTGGCGGGAACAGCGTGAAGAATTCAGCGGAGGGACTTGATGTTGCGCCTCCAGATCACGATTTCAACCGATTTTACTGAGGTCTGATCATGCACCAATCGTCGGACCGAACTTGTGAATCATCAGGTAATGGAAAGGCACTCACGGGTGACCTGCCGCAGCCAGAATTCCTCCACCAGCATTGTTCAGCTCATTCTTCCTCGAATCCTAACAAAAAGGTTTGAAATTTGAACCACGGACTCGGACATGGGGATTAACCACGGAAAGATTACCGAAATGGAACCGACGAGGGCAATCCAACGAATACAAAGCGGAATTATTCGGTCTCCTTCGGTGTGGCTTCGGTGGTTCCAATTCTGAGAGATAAATCATCGAGATTTGAAGAATGAAAATCTAATGCCCATGAGCGGCGCATCAGATAGCGGAGGCCACCAGGTCACCGAGTTGACTCGTCGTATAACCCATCTTGCCGGCGGCGAGGCTCTTTACTTTTTCGCGCGTCACTTTGATGACAGCATCCTCGATGGCCTTGGCGGCGGCGGATTCCCCCAGGAAATCCAGCATCATCGCTCCGGCGCAGATGGCGGCGAGCGGGTTGATCACGCCCAACCCGGTGTATTTGGGGGCGCTGCCGCCGATGGGCTCGAACATGCTCGCGCCGGCGGGGTTGATGTTGCCGCCCGCGGCGATCCCCATCCCGCCCTGGATCATCGCGCCCAAGTCAGTGATGATGTCGCCAAACATGTTGTCTGTGACGATCACGTCAAACCACTCCGGGTTTTTCACAAACCACATGGTCGTGGCATCCACATGGGCGTAGTCGCGCTTGATGTCGGGGAAATCCTTTGCGCCGACCTCATGAAACGCGCGTTCCCAAAGATCGAATGCGAATGTGAGCACATTGGTTTTGCCGCAAAGGGTGAGCTTTTTCTCCTTGTTGCGCTTGCGGGTGTATTCGAACGCATAACGCAGGCAGCGCTCCACGCCGCGGCGCGTGTTGATGCTTTCCTGGACGGCGATCTCATGGGGCGTGCCCTTGAAGACAAACCCGCCCGAGCCCGTGTAAAGGCCTTCATTATTTTCACGCACGACCACGAAATCGATGTCCTTGGGACCCTTGTCCTTTAAGGGGCAGAAGCGTTCGTCATAGAGCTTCACGGGGCGAAGATTGATGTATTGCTCAAGCTCGAAACGGAGCCGTAGGAGAATGCCTTTCTCAAGAATACCCGGTTTGACATCCGGATGACCGATGGCCCCTAGAAGAATCGCCGGGAACCCGCGCAGTTCCTCAACCACGCTGCTGGGCAATGCCTCGTTGGTTCGCAAATAGCGCTCGCCACCCAGGTCGTAGTCGGAGTAGTTGAGCTTGAAAACGAATTTGGAGGAGGCGGCACCCAAGACTTTAACAGCCTCGCGGGTCACTTCTGGACCTGTGCCATCCCCACCGATCACTGCGATATTATAACTTTTCATGCGTTAGACGTTGAATTTCTTGCAGTCCCAAAAAGGACATCAGAAGCGCGGCATGCTAAACACTGGCTGGCCGGTGGCAAAGGAATTCGTCCATCTAAACTCCGAGCTCAACGGGGCCCTTGCCGCCGTTTACCAGAAACAAAACCGCCATACGCACTGCCAGACCGTTGGTCACTTGATCCAGGATGACGGATCGCTGGGAGTCGGCAATTTCGCTATCGATCTCAACGCCGCGGTTAATTGGGCCCGGGTGCATGATCAAGGCGTCGGGTTTGATCTTTTCGAACCGAGTTTTGTTGAGACTGTAAAGGCTGGTGTATTCGCCGATGCTTGGGAACATGGTTTTCCTCTGGCGCTCGTGCTGAATTCTTAGAAGGTTGATGATGTCTGCGTTCTCGATGGCTCGATCGACATTGTGGTTCACCACGCAGCCCATCTCTTCAAAAACGCGTGGAACCAATGTTGAAGGCCCGCACAATGTCACCCGTGCGCCCAGCTTGAGAAGTGCCCAGATGTTGGACCGGGCGACGCGGCTGAAGAGGATGTCCCCCAGAATGGTGACTTCAAGCCCTGCAATCCGGCCCTTTTTTTCACGGATTGTGAACACGTCCAGGAGTGCTTGGGTCGGATGTTCGTGAGCTCCATCACCCGCGTTGATCACCGAGACGTTGACAACTCTCGATAAAAAATGAGGCGCACCCGCCGCGCTGTGCCGTATAACGATCATGTCCGCATTGAGAGCCTCGAGGTTCCTCGCTGTGTCTTTGAGTGTCTCTCCCTTCTTGAGTGATGAGGCTTCCACGCTGAAATTCACAACGTCCGCAGTCAGTCGATGCGCGGCCAACTCGAAACTGATCCGGGTCCTTGTCGACGGCTCCACAAAAAGGTTCACGACCGTCTTGCCCCGGAGGGCGGGAACTTTTTTAATGGCGCGCTCGCCAACCGCTTTGAAAGCCTTGGCGGTGTCCAGGACCAGATTGATCTCTTCGGCGGAGAGGGACTGGATATCGAGCAAGTGTTTCCGCGACCAGTTCATAGGCTCTCCAAGCTCACATGATCTTCTCCGGACTCCTCGCGGAGCCGGACATCGATCCGTTCATTTTTTAACGTCTCCACGACTCGTCCCACAAAATCGGGTTGGATGGGAAGTTCCCGATGCCCACGGTCGATCAACACCGCGAGCTGAACGCTCTTTGGACGGCCGAAGTCGTTGATCGAATCTAGCGCCGCGCGCGCGGTGCGCCCACTGAACAACACATCATCGACCAGCACCACCGTCCTGTGGTTGAGATCGCATGGGATCTGGGTGGGAAAGATCTCTGGAGGCATTCTGTTATTGAGGTCGTCGCGGTGCATCCCGACATCCACAGTGCCCACTGGAACCGCGTGCCCCCACAATTCAGCGAGCGCCTGTCCCAACCGCTGGGCCAGAAAGGGCCCCCCGCGCTGGATCCCAATGAGCACGACACTGGAGCTCTGCCCATTGCGCTCGGCAACCTCGTGCGCCAACCGCGCCAGAACACGTTGCATTTCGACGGAGGTCATGAGGATCCTCGAAGAAGCTATTTTAGACATGGCGCCTTCGAAGATAGGGGAAGCTCCGCAGCTTGCCAAGTATCCTGATGCGGAAAGGATCGCCCAGGGTGCAACTCACGTTATCCGAGGTCGCCTCCCCTGACGCGGGTATCCCGCCGCTTAACCACGCTGAAGTGACACCCACGGATGACACGGATAACACGGATGAGGAAAGGGAGCTGAGAGGGGTACTTTATCCGTGCTATCCGTGTCATCCGTGGTTAACTCTTCCCATTTTGCGGTAGGTATTGTCCTCCGAACGACACCTCCCGGAAACCGTGAGTTGCACCCGATCGCCCAGCTCATTCCGCGTTCTCCCTGAAGCGATTCCCCAAACGCATCGCGAACCATGCCGCCAACGCGGAGAGGACCACAAGCAGACTCGAAAGCGCATTGACCTCAGGTGTCACCCCCCGCTTCACTGAAGAATAAATGAACATAGGCAGAGTAGTGGTGCCGGGGCCACTCATGAAAAAGCTGACGACGAAATCATCCAGGCTCAACGTGAACGCGAGAAGCGCCGCAGACATTACCCCAGGAGCCAGGAACGGCCCTGTCACCTCGCGAAAGACCTGCCACGCATCCGCCCCCAAATCATGCGCCGCTTCCTCCAAGGACCGGTCGAGCCCAGACATCCTCGCCCTCACCACCAGTGTCACGAAGGGTAGTTGAACGGTCGCGTGCGCCAAAATCATCACCCTCAGCCCAGGCTCAAACCCAGGAAGAAAACGCCTAGCCACATCGAAGAACACAAGGAACCCCGCCGCCACCACCACGTCCGGAACATAGACAGGCGCCTGGATCAACCCCTCCCAAGCCCTCCCCCAGCGCCACCGAAACCGGCTCATCCCATACGCCAGGGAAGTTCCCAAAACGGTCGATATCACCGTGCTCGACACCGCCAAGAGGAGCGTGTTGATCGTCGCCGCCCGGATTCCCTCGTTGTGAAAAAGTGCCGCATACCATTCCCAAGTAAACCCTTTCCAAGTCACACCGAAGCGGCCCGAGTTGAACGATTGCGCCATGACGACGACGATCGGCGCGTAAAGGAATGCGAACAAACACAGCCCCCACACGTTCAGCATGCGACGTCGGACAGCTTTCATCCGACCCACCCTTCATGACGCTCCTCCGAACCGATTCTGTTCTGGGCGGCTTCAGAGGCCGGTTGCAACCGGCTAAGCAGGGCCAGGCCCAGGGCTACCAGAGCCAGGCATACCGAGGCGATCGCCGCGCCAAAAGGCCAGTCCCGACCCTGAACAAATTGCTGCTGAACCAAGTTGCCCAACAACACCGTCCGGGCTCCGCCCAGCAAGTCCGGGATCACGAACTGCCCGAGCGCCGGCAGAAACACAAGGAGCGACCCGGCAGCCAACCCCGCCCGGATCTGCGGCAGCACCGCATGCCAAAAAACGCTGATTTCGCCCGCGCCCAAATCCCGCGCTGCATCCGCCAAGGCCCAGTTCACCTTCTCCACCGAGGCATACAGCGGAAGCACCATGAACGGGATAAAATCACAGACAAGACAGAGGTAAACAGCGAACAACCCCGGGTAGAGGGCATCTCCCTCCCCCACCCACCCAAAGGCTCGGGCGACCACCGTCAAGGGACCTTGAGGCGCCATCAAGATCTGCCAGGCATACGTGCGAATCAGAAGGTTTGTCCAGAACGGGATCATCACCCCCATCAATGCAGCGGTTCGGCGATGCCCTTTGAATCCGGCGATGAAGAAAGCAAACGGCATCCCGCAGACCACACATCCCAGCGTCGTCGCCATCGCCACGCCCAGTGTCCGGAACAAAATCAATGGATACACTGGATCAAACCCCAATTCCCCGACCCCTCCCAGCCTGCGGTAGCTCTCAAAGCTCCATTGCCATTGGATTTCCCCGTAATCTCCGCGGCTCGAAAACCCCATCGCCAGGATGGCCGCCAACGGTCCCACGACAAACACCGTCAACCACAGGAATCCACCTCCACAAAACAACCAGCCTCGCAGACGCTCCTCGCGGCTCGACACCACCTCACCGGACCGGACCGTCACACGCCGGGCTGGCAGCCCCTTGCCCATTAGTCCCCTGCCCTTTCAGTTTGATTTGTAGGATTCACACCTGGCATGCTCTCCAACACCTTCGCCCGCAGTCAACGCCCTTCTACTCTTGGGAGGCAAACAACGGCAAGAAAACTTGTGCCGGATTGTGTTTGGCCTCGTACTTGTGTGGGTTGAAATTGAAGGCTCTAATCTCTGAACATGCTGTGTAGGGGCATTGAATCTGTCCTCATTCGGATTCGGCCTTGGAACAGTCCACCCCCTGCGGGCCTGCGTCGCATCATCTCCATCGCTCCTATTGCTTGTCCCGGACACCAAGGAACGCTTATCCTCAACCCTTTAACCACCAGGAATGAACGACGTCACCCGCATTCTCGAAGCGATCCAGCAGGGCGACCGCCAAGCCGCCGCGGACCTCCTCCCTGTGTTGTATGACGAACTGCGCAAACTCGCGGCGCAAAAGCTGGCCCATGAATCCCCGGGCCAAACCCTGCAACCCACGGCACTGGTCCATGAGGCGTGGCTCAAACTGGCCGGTTCCCACGCGCAATCTTGGAATGGTCGCGACCATTTTTTCTCCGCCGCCGCCGAAGCGATGCGCCGCATCCTCATCGACCGGGCACGCAAACGGAAACGGGAGCGGCACGGCCACGGATTGCGTCGGGTCGATCTGTGTGAGATCGACGTTGCCGTGACCACCGACGACGAGTGGCTCCTGTGCATGGACGAGGCTCTAAGCAAGTTGGCCGCCGAGGAGCCCGCAAAAGCCGAGTTGGTCAAACTGCGTTACTTCGCCGGCTTGTCGATTCCGGAAGCCCCCCAGGCGCTCGGGATTTCGGCGGCCACCGCCAACCGCCATTGGACCTACGCCCGTGCCTGGTTGTTCTCCGAGTTGAAGCGGATGCGGTGATCCTTGACCATGGATCCGGACGGCAGTTGGAAGTGATTCAGACAATGGAACCACGGATGGACACAGATGCTTTCCATGAACCGGGACCCACCCCTTCACCCATCCCAGGAGGGGACCTGGCAACCGGATCGTCCCGGCAAGCTCCCCTCCTCGGAGGGGTTGGGGGGTGGGTTCATGGTCTCGATTCACCTCCAATCTTTGGGGGTGTTCCCTTTCCAGGATCAATTCCGGCAGGGTGTTCAGCCATGCCCTACCGTAGTTCCTTCGACGAAAAACTCACCGCCCGTGAGCCGATTCGGCCTTCGACGACGCCACTGTAAGATGGAAGCTATTGTTTTTCTATGAATCTCAACAACAAAACAGTCGAGACCCTGTTCGCGCAGGCGCTGAACTTCAAGCCGTTGGAGCGGAGCGCGTTTTTGGCCGGCGCCTGCGGGAATGACACCGAATTGCGTCGGCGCGTCGAGGAACTTTTGCAAGCCCAGGCCGAGGCCGGCGAGTTTATGCCAACCGAACCGGGCGGTGCCGCCGCGCTTGCGACGTCGCTCACGGAAGGCCATGGCGCGGTGATTGGGCGCTACAAGTTATTGCACGTCATCGGCGAGGGCGGGATGGGCATTGTCTACATGGCCGAGCAGCAGGAACCCATCAAGCGCCGGGTCGCCCTCAAGATCATCAAGCTGGGCATGGACACCAAGCAAGTGATCGCCCGCTTCGAATCCGAACGTCAGGCGCTGGCGATGATGGACCACCCGAACATCGCGAAAGTTTTCGATGCGGGCGCCACCGGTGCCGGCGGCGCCGAATCTCAAATTTCAAATTTGAGATCTCAAATCCCGCAGGGCCGTCCTTACTTCGTCATAGAACTGGTTCAGGGTGTGTCGATCACGGAGTTCTGCGACAAGAACCATCTGACCGCCCGGAGCGGATCGCGTTGTTTGTCCCCGTTTGTCAGGCCATTCAAAGCGCACATCAGAAGGGCATCATTCATCGCGACATCAAGCCCTCGAATGTTCTCGTCACGCTGCATCACGGTCCCGCGGCCGCGGGATGCCCCAAGGTGATCGACTTCGGCATCGCGAAGGCCACCAATCAGAAGCTCACCGACAAAACCCTCTTCACTCAGCACGCCACCATGATCGGCACGCCGGCGTACATGAGCCCGGAACAAGCTGAGATGAGTCCCGCAGGCGCGGGAGACATCGACACCCGCACGGACGTTTATTCGCTGGGTGTGCTGCTCTACGCGCTGCTGACCGGCACGACTCCGTTTCCTGAGAAACGGCTGCGAAGCGTCGGCTACGGCGAGATGCAGCGGATCATCCTGGAGGAGGAACCCGAGAAACCGTCCACGCGGATGAACACGATGCAACAAGAACAGAGGACGACGGTGGCGAAGAGTTGCGCCACGGAGGTTGGCGCCTTGGGCCGGTCGTTCAAGGGCGATCTGGACTGGATTGTCATGAAGTGCCTGGAAAAGACCGCCGACGCCGTTATGACACGCCGAACGAATTGGTGGCGGACCTGAAACGGCATCTGAGCAACGAACCCGTTTCCGCGGCGGCACCCAGCCTGGGCTACCAGTTGAGCAAGCTCTACCAGCGACACCGGCGTGTTTTTGTGAGCGCCGCGGCCGTATTCGTGGCACTGCTGGCCGGCCTGCTCATGGCTTCATGGCAGGCGGTGCGTGCCACCAACGCGGAGCACGCGGCGCGGCTGGCCGAGCAAGCGGAACGCGCCCAAAGCGTGCAAGCGCGGAACGACCGTGACCGCGCGGTGCGGGCCGAAGCCGATGCGCGCGAAAAAGCGCTGTTTGCCGACGACCAGCGTCGGCGCGCCACCACCAACGAATTGAATTTCCGCAGACTGTTCTACGCCGCGAGCATGAACCAAGCACAGCAAGCGTGGGAGCGGACCGACATGGGTGCCTTGCAGGATGCGCTCGATCAAACCAAGGAGTATCCCGAGCGTGGCTTCGAATGGTTCTACTGGCAGAAGCGTGCCCACCTGGATATGAGGACCTTTCGCGGGTATCTGAACCATGTGAGCCCGGTGGCGTTTTCTCCAGAAGGCCAGCGTCTGGTCATCGGCTGCAATGACGGAACAACTAAGATTTGGGAGGTGGCAAGTGGCCGGGAGCTGCTTTCCATACCAAGCCCGAAGGGCGGCATTGCATCCATGGCACTATCCCCGGACGGACGGCGGATCGTCACGAGCATTTGGTATCGGACAGCCAGGGTGTGGGATGCTGAAAGCGGCGGGGAAATTTACCCACTTAAGGGAGTGGTCGGGGTCGCTTGGGGGATCGCATTCTCCCCCGACGGACGCCGTATCATCACGTCGGACCGGTTATGGGATGCCATCACCGGCCGCGAACTGCTCACGTTGAAGGGGCACAAGGGGGAGATTTCGTCCGTGGCGTTCTCCGCAGACGGTCAAAGGATCGTCACCGGCAGTCGTCTCGATCAAACGGCGAGAGTGTGGGAAGCGGCGACGCCGGAACAATCGGCGGGTTGGCTGCGGGAGGAGCAGGCGGCTGTGGAACGTTTGGCCCCCCTCCAGCGCGAGCGGGATGCCGCCAAGGACCCCGATGGCCTCCGTCGTTGAAGAATGATTCGCGGGTGCTGAACCCCGTGACAGGGAAAAGGTCGCGGAGCTGCGGGGTTCTCCCGTTCCGCATCATCAGCCCTGGACGCGGATTGTGACGATTCCGAAGGGTTTTGGCGTCAGTCCCATTCTACCGTCCGAAAAAGGCAGGGGCGCTTCGGACTGGAGGAACGACGCGGTCGATCGTTGTTTTCTCTATCACCTGATTTTCTTTGCCGCAGGGAAACATCTTCCATCGCGACCTGCATTTTCCATTCACCGAAGGCGATGTAGAGGCAGCCGACAAGCAACTCTGGGGCGCTGAAACCGGCGACCCCCACTTCCAGCTCGGAGGGAGCTTCAACCACCCATCGTCGTTACTCAGAACTGATCGCCAACAAAAACGCTGCTGCGGGCGTCATTTTAGAGATGAAGTCGATGCTCTTGATTTCTTTCTGCGGAGAAGGGGTTTTGCCAGGTCATTTTGAAAAGTTGATTGGTAACCGTCGTTTTGGTGGCTTTGTTGATGCCCGTCCAGACCGGTGCTAAGAAGGCTATGCAACATAACTTGAACAAGTATAAGCGAAGGCTATCCTGGCTTTGTGGTCGTTTCAATGGTCGCCTTACGGTCGAAGTATAAGACGCTTGCTTTGACGCTGGATGAAAGGGCGTTGCGTCTTTGTGCTGCCGAAGACGCCAAAATGCTTGGATATGGTGGCATAAGCTTTGTGGC
>CAMBEJ010000070.1 GCA_945865375.1 Akkermansia muciniphila
GCCGCCACCATCCCAGGTCAATGTCACATTGATTCCGCTGACCTTGATGCTGGTGAACTTCGGTTGTGGCTTCGCACCCCCATCGTTGAAGTCCCAGTAGGCGAACAGACCTTTGGTGGCGGGGAGCGCCGTGGGCAAGGTTCCTTTGAGTAGGGCTTGAATGTCGGCTTCAACTAATTGCTTCGAATAGAGCGAGAAGTCATCGATTATGGCGTGGCTCAGTTCACCGCCACCGCCACCGGCGCCCATCAGGAATGCATCGTTGTCCGTTGCCATGACTCCTGTGTTGCTGCCTTCCAGGAACAGTTTGCCATCCACCCAGATCTGCTTTTGGTCCGCCTTCTTGGTGAAGACAAAGAAATGCCACGCCGTGGTGAAAAACGTGTTGTCGGTGGCACCTGGGAATGTGTCGATACCCGCTTCAATACGCTGGGTCGCCCCGTCGCAGCACCCGGTGGTATCGAAGTAGATGTGGCCATTGCTCCACGGAACGTGCGCGTGGAATGTCCGTTGGTTGGGCGTTGTCGGCGATTGCAAGACGAATGCCGAACTGTCTGCGGTATCCCACTTCTTTTGCCAGAACGCGACCGACAACTCATCTTTGGCGGTGGCCGCATTGGCCGCAGTCAAGAACGATCCATCGAGCGCGATGACTGCGCCACCCGCTTTGGTTTGGTCCATTCCATAGTCCCCCGCCTTGCCGGTTGCACCGCCCTTGTCCGCAGTGTAGACAGCCTTGCCCGTGATAATGGCGGGGTAGGAGGCCACTTTGTCCTTGGTAGGGCCACTGTAAGCCTGTGTGGTATAAGACCATTCACGAGTGGCAGGCTGCCCGCCAGCATCCAGGTAACTGAGCGCCACCGTGTGGACTGATGCGCTGGGTGCAAGCCCTGAGGGGGCGTAGTCGATCGTCAGGACAGTGCCGCTCTTGGTGATCTTGGGCGTGACCGAGGCTCCGTCCACCTTCAGGCTGACGTTCGCCGCACTCCACTCTGTCTTCCCATCGCGATGTGCGATGATGATGCGGGTAGCCGGTGAAACATTTTTGGCATTTGCTGCCGGCGTCTGAATAGTGAACGCCCCTTCAGGAGCCGCTGCCAAATCTGAAGCTGCGGACAGGAACTGGCCGGGGATTGGCCGCAGGGAACCGGCCGGTGTCTTGTCCGTTGTCTTCCTCCAAGCAACTTGGGCGTAATCGCCACCGCCGCCCTCCTTGTAGAGCACTTCGACGTAGTATTTCTTGCCTGCAACCAGCGCGATCGGAGCGGCTGTGGTTGTCGGTGCGTCGGGTTCCAAGAAAGCCTTACAGCAACCGGTTTCTTCGGCAATCATCGCGAGGTTTGCCGGTTTGTCGTCCGTGCTCAGGAACAATTGTGAAGCGTCGTCGCTCCGGAGGAACAAGTCGTAGCTGCCCGATTCTGTGGGAGTTAAAAATCCTTCCATTTTGCCGCCGTAGGCCTCGAGGCTGTCGGTCGGTAACGCGTCCCGGCTGTTCATGCTAAACACGGCGGTAACCACGTCGGGAGAAGCTGGATAACGCGGGTCCGATGTGAGGTTATCGACAGGGTTGCCTGGAATGTTTTTCCAGTATGAGAATTTCAAAACCCCATTTTTGGCATTCACAAAGGAGTAGAATATCGCCTTGGAGCCTGCGGCAACAGCGTTCTTCGACCCGTCCACAACGCCCGTGACGGAGACAGTGTAAGCGGTTGCGCCAGGCGTTTGGTTGGCTGTGGTGAGGGTCACGACGTTCTTTTTGTAGGTCGCAGCCGTGATGGCGAGGCTTGGGGTGATGGAGTAGTTCGCCAAGGTGGTGGCACTCGCTTCATTCACAGCTTCGGAGAACGTGATGTTGACGGTGTCAAACGTCGCGGTCGCCGATGCCGAAATGACCGTCGGTTTGGTCACATCGACAGGATCTGTTCCGGCCTTAAACTCGTCCAGATTGGTCGCGCCATCTTTGTCGAAGTCTTTGGCCGCATCGCTCGCATCGTTCGGATTGAATCCGTATTGGGTTTCAAAACTGTCAGGCATGCCGTCTTTGTCCGTGTCCAAAGCAACGCCCTGTTTTTCGAAAGTGACGGCGTTCAGAATGGCGTTGTGATCGGGATGATCCGGGCTCGCTTCACGGCCATCAAATCGAAGGATCGCGGTTTTTTGCTTGGGTGTGTAGAGGTGAGTCACCAACGCCTCCTGAGAACTTCCCCTGGAATGGACGACGCCAGGATTGAAGTCTTTGATGATCAGTTGTTCATCGAAAAAGATGTCAAACCCGCGGTTGCAGCACTGTTCGCCGAACATCATCTGCACCTTGTACTGAACGCCGGGTTCGAGGTTTTGCAGGGTGAGGATCATGTCAGGCCGATCCGCGCTGGCAGCGTTGCTCCACCGGATACTGCTGGTGGCTGCTTCCAAAAGGTCGTCATTGGCTGAGTCACCGTAGTCGACTTTGTACCAATTCAAAATCCGGTTCCCGGCTTCCATGACCGCACCGGGCACCTCGTCCGCAATCAACCCAAGAAATGTGGCGTCGCGGATCTTCGCTGAAAAATCGACATCGGCACCAATGGACAAGGCGTAGAGGAATTGACCCTCCAAATCCAAGCCCTCACCCTTGTCACCACCGCTGATGAGCCCAACGCTGGTCAGGAGTGGATCTGTGATAACGGGGTCGGCAGCGCGAGCCGTGCCAAGACCCAGTAATGCCGCTAAGGCAAGCAGTTTAGGAATTTGAAACAACCGTTTTTTCATAACTTTGTAGGAATTATTGATCACGATAGAAGTCCTCACTTTTGCCTGTTTCCGGGCAAAGCAAACTGAGGCCTCATCTGGAGACTGGCGAAAGTCGAAAAGGAATTCGGCCAACTACATCACAGGGATCGCTCTCATGTCAATAAATCAGTCGAAGAAAAAGGGTGCCGTCAAAAGTGCGAAGGCGAAGGGGCTTTGCTTTTTCCGGGAATCATGGTTAAAGCCTGTTCCCCATCTGCCATGAATCGAAAGCAAGAGCCTATTGTTTGCGCCCGAATCCGGTATTTGGTGCTGGCTTGCGCAGGGTTTCTTACAGTTGGACCCAGGGTGGATCTCGACGCCGCCGCGCCGGTGGGTGTGGTTCAAAAGGCCATAGCGAATCTTCGCTTTTCAGATAAGCGAACCAGCTTCACTCCGCTTCACTCTGCCGACACCGGTATCCACTTCACGAATCATGTCTCGATCGAAGCTTTGGCTCAAAACCGACTGATCGAGGACGGCTCCGGGGTGGCCGCAGGGGACGTGGATGCGGACGGATTGTGCGATCTCTATTTCTGCAATCTGGAGGGCAACAATCGGCTTTTTAGGAATATCGGTGGCCTTCGTTTCGAGGACATAACCCGCCGTGCAGGATTACAGTGTCCCGGCCAAGCCTCCACTGGAGCGGTGTTCGCCGATGTGGATGGCGATGGCGATCTTGACTTGCTGGTTAACGGGCTCGGCACCGGGACGCGTTTGTTCCTGAACGACGGACGGGGGCAGTTCGTGGAAAAGGCGGACGCCGGGTTGTTACGCGATACGGGGGCGCGTTCACTCGCCCTTGCCGACATCGACGGTGACGGAACAGTGGATCTGTATGTGACGCACTACCGCCGTACCACCTCCCGCGATGAACCTCAACGTGTTCGTATCACCCGCCGTGGTGCTGGATTTGAGGTGCCAGCGGAGTTCCGCGAACGTTTCAGCGTCGAAGCGGACGACCGCGGCGGTGCCGTTTTAATCGAATTGGGCGAGCCCGATGTCCTCTATCGAAACAAGGGTGGCGGCCGGTTTGAGGTGATTTCCTGGACCGAAGGGAATTTCTTGGACGACCACGGGCGAGCCCTTTCTCAACCTCCGCGCGACTGGGGGCTTTCGGCGATGTTCCGCGATCTGAACGGCGACGCCGCCCCGGATCTTTACGTCTGCAACGATTTCCATTCTCCGGATCGTTTGTGGATCAATGACGGCAAGGGCCGGTTCCGAGCCGCGCCCGCGAGTGCCTTGCGGAAAACAAGCTGGGCGTCGATGGCCATTGATTTCGCGGATATCGACCGTGACGGCTCAGACGATTTTTTTATTGCGGACATGTTGGGAGTCACTCGCGCCCGTCGACAGGTGCAGCGAGACAACCTGCAAGGCAATGGTATCCCGAGTCTTGGCTGGGGTTGGGGAGCGGGTGAAATCGCGCAGATCACCTCGGTGATGCGTAACACGTTGTTCCTGAACTTGGGCGGTGGGAACTTCGCGGAGATCGCGCAGTACAGCGGTCTCCAGGCTTCGGATTGGACGTGGGGTGCCGCGTTTCTCGATGTGGACCTTGATGGTTTTGAGGATTTGCTCATCGCCAACGGTCACGCGCGAGATCACCTCAACTCTGACATTCAGTCGCGTCTTGCCACCTTTGGTCCGCCTCGGAATGCGGGCGACCGCGCTGCCCTGTTCCGCCAGATTCCGCCGCTTGCGGTGCCCAAGCGAGCCTTTAGGAATCGCGGGGATCTCACGTTTGAAGACTGCAGCGAGGCATGGGGTTTTGACTGGGTCGGGATTTCCACCGGGATGGCCCTTGCCGACCTCGACAATGATGGCGACATGGACGTCGCGCTGAACAATCTTGAAGCCGGTGCCTTGATCATGCGAAACGATTCGACGGCACCGCGCGTCGCCGTCCGCACCCAAGGTCAACCGCCAAACACCGCAGCTATCGGGGCCAAAATTAGGGTTCTTGCGCCGGGCCTTCCTCCGCAGACACAGGAGATCATTGGCGGCGGCCGTTACCTTTCGGGTGACGACCCGATTCGAACCTTCGCGGCAGGCACTCTGACGAATCTGATCGTTGTCGAAGTCACCTGGCGTTCGGGCCAACAGACCCGCACCCCCTACGCCAGAGCGAATCAGGTCATCCTCTTTACAGAACCTCCCTTGATCCACCCTCCGACCATCCAATCTGGAGCCGAGCCGATAACCGCCAAAGGGTGGTTTGGCGGATTGCCTCCGCCACGGGCCTCGGATCAGCCAGGGTTGGGAACACAAGGCGCTGTGGCCAGGGGAGTGGAGCCGCTTTTCGAGGATGCCACCGAACTCCTGAACCTCACTCATAGCCACGAGCCCTTTGACGATCTTGCGAGACAACCGTTGTTGCCGCGCAAGCTAAGCCACAACGGCCCCGGTGTCAGCTGGATCGACTTGAACGGCGATGGCCACGAAGACCTTGTGATCCCGGGGAGCCGGCGAAAAGCTCCTCAGATCCGCCTGAACGATGGCACTGGAAAGTTTTCCACGGCGCCTCCTTCTGTTTTCTCCATGCCGTCGCGAGGCGATCAAACAACGATCTTGAGTTGGTTCACCGGGCCGGGATCGGGTCTGATCGTCACGGGGATTTCCGGCTACGAAATGGGAACGAACCTCCCGGCGAGCCTTGGCGTCTACCTGTTTTCCGCGAAGGACATTCGCGCCATCGCGGGCCATCGGGTGGGTGTCAACGTGGGCCCCGTCGCTGCCGCAGACATCGATGCGGACGGGGATCTTGATTTGTTCGTGGGCGGGCAGGCTGAACCGGGCCGGTACCCGGTCGCGTCGCGTTCTGTAGTCCTCCGGAATGCGGACGGCCGTTTTGGCGAGGACGTTGACAACACAGCTCGCCTGGCGAACGCGGGCCTGGTGAACGGTGCCGTTTGGAGCGATATCGATGGCGACGGCTTTCCCGAATTGATCCTGGCTTGTGAATGGGGGCCAATCCGGATCTTTCAGAATGATCGAGGCCAATTGAGAGAATGGGATCCGGCAATCTCGGGTTCGGCTCTTCGCCCGAATTTGCTCAATGTCTCAGCTCTTTCCCAGTTTGTTGGCTGGTGGAACGGCGTGGCGGTG
Organism: Akkermansia muciniphila; assembly: GCA_945865375.1. GTDB lineage: Bacteria > Verrucomicrobiota > Verrucomicrobiia > Limisphaerales > F1-80-MAGS106 > F1-80-MAGS106. The sequence goes on from CAMBEJ010000070.1 coordinate 5,881, forward strand.
GGCGATTTTAACGGAGACGGGCGGCTCGATATTGTCGCTTCGAATTGGGGGAGCAATAACCAGTACAATGAATTCATGAGTGATGGCCTGCGCCTGTACCACGGCGATCCGAATGAAGATGGCACTTGGGAAGTCATTGAAACTTATTGGGAACGGCGGTCGAAAAAAGAGGTGCCTAGGCGCGATTTCTTGACGATGAGCCGCGCGTATCCGCCAATACTCGAACGTTACAACACCTGCACCTCCTACGCCGCTGCGAGCGTTCAGGAGATCTTCGGTCCTGCGCTGGACCGCATGAAGGTACTCCGTGCGGTGACCCTGGAGTCTGTGTTGCTTTTGAATTTAGGCGATCGTTTCGAAGTGCGTTTGCTCCCACCCCTGGCACAACTGGCACCGGCTTTTGCGCCCGCTGTGGCGGACTTCGACGGCGACGGCGCAGCCGATGTTTTTCTCAGCCAGAATTCGTTCGCCACCGATCGCGAAACCGGAAGGCTCGACTGCGGTCGCGGTCTGCTGCTACGCGGCGATGGGGCTGGAAATTTCAAGGCGATGTCCCCGGCGGGCAGCGGGCTGGCTCTCAGCGGCGAACAGCGAGGGGCGGCGGTGGCAGATTTCGATGAGGACGGTCGTCCGGATCTCGCCGTCGCACAAACGAGCGCGTCAACCAAACTTTTCCGAAACCGAGGTGCGCGTGCAGGACTTCGCGTCCGACTTGTTGGAAGTTCCGGAAATCGAAGCGGCATAGGTGCCCAAGTGCGCCTCAAATTCGGTGGACATTACGGGCCGGTCAGTGAGATTCATGCTGGGGCTGGCTACTGGTCCCAGGACTCGAGCGTCATCGTGCTCGCCAACCCGTTGGAACCAACCGACGTCTGGATTCGGTGGCCTGGCGGCACGGTGACGGAAAGTGCATTACCGCCTGGAAAAATCGAAATATCAATCGATCCGACCGGGCGGATTCTATGATCGAAGCGGGAAATAATCAGTGCAAGGGACTTTCAATGGAGCGTCAGATTCATCGGGCCGCCCTTCACCTGATCCGCTTTAAAACGTGGATGCAGAGCTGAATTTCCACCTTTTTTTGAAGGCTAAACGTGGCAAGCGCCCGTTGTGGGACTGGGAGCGTTGGGCGGTTTTACGAGCGGGAGCGGGAACTTTGGATCAATCTCGAAAAACGCCAGCAAATCCAGCACCCGTGCATCCCGGAGTTGTTGGTGGTCGTGCGCCAAGGCCCAAAAGCTTCCGAAGCCCCGACTCCTCAGCGGGGACGCTTCGCCCGCACTCAGACATCGTTCCATGGATCGGACTGACCCTGGACATTCCGCCATCATTCGTCCCAGCCGACTGACGTGGGGACAATTCTACGCGACTTACTCGGGAAAGGTCACCCTGGGAAATGGGAGCCAGGTGACTTGGGATGCGCCCGTGAGCAACGCCGCCTTAGATGCGGCTCAATCGCCTCCCTGAGCTCGGACACTCTTTCGGTCCTGAAGACTCCTGAAGCAGTGTGGGCTCGTCGCTCAGGCTTCGTCTGAATCAAAGATCCATTGTCGCACAAACCCGCAAATTTCTTGAACGGCGCGGCTAGTCTGGGAGTTGTGCCACGGTTTCAGGGGTGACCACGAAATAATTGCGTTCAAAATAGGATTGGGAACCCCTAAGTTTATGCTCGATTGTGTCGGCGTCCGGCCGCAGCACGATGGCGAGTTGGAGCGATTGAGAAGCGAGCAGATCCTTATAATAGGGCTCAAAGTTTGCCACCATCACCAGCTTTGGTTTTGAGCCTTTCAGGCGCGCGGCTTGAAACTCTTCACTCCCGGCCAAGCCAACAAACAAGACCACTGCGTCGACATCCGGATGTTGGCTGAGAAGTTTCGCCAACTGCCCCGGTTGCATGAAAATCCCCGTTCGGGCCATCGAAGGCGGAGCGATGGCTGCCTTTTCCACTGCGGCTACTTTCAAACCAGTGCCGCGTATCGCCTTTCGAAATGCTTTGATCTGCGTTTCCGTCGTGGGGGCAAGAATCTTGTAGTCACCGAAGGACGCATCCACCAGCACGATACGGCCCGAATTGCGCAGCAACTTGGCGGTTTCGACGGCAGCTCCGCGGCCAAGTGCCCGAAAGGGGTCCAGGTCGATCCCGCCGGACGTCACCGTCCGGTAAATCGGAACCCAGGCTGCTCCAATCACCAAGACCAGCACAACCGTTCCCAAAAGCTTTCTAGTCGTCTCACTGCTCAAACCAGGTATACCCATAAAAGCTGTTGGTTGCCGGAGGATTATACTCCCAGGGGCCCTGGCTCTTGTTATAGTAAATGGGCGTATAACTGACATGCCCATCCACGAAGGTCGCGTTGCTTCTGGCCTTGTCGGTGCGCTGCTGAAATTTAGTAATTCCGTCATGCCATGTCACCGGGCCATGCGCCGCGTAATCCACCACCAGGATTGTGCGCGTCGCCTGCTGAATGGAGGAAAGTTTTTTGCCGCTGATGTTGGGGGCCCAAGGGACGCCATTAAAGATGTAACTGTTGTAGTCCTGGGAAGGGTCACGGTAGGATGGGGCATTCAAGCCGAGAATCAGGGGAAAACCGAAATCCCCGGGACATCGGAAAACCAGGTCGTTTGTGGAGGGGTTGTTGGTGTTGTTTAACCCGACGTAGGGTTTGATCAACCGTTTGTACATCACCCAAGGCCGCGGATCGGCCGCCATTGTAGCTGTCCCGGGGAGGATGTCTGCGGAATCGTCCGCGTAAAGCATCAAACCCATTCCGATTTGACGGAGATTGTTCACACACTTGACTTTTTGAGCCTTGTTCTTTGCCTTCGCCAGCGCCGGCAGAAGCATCGAGGCCAAGATGCTGATTATAGAGATGACCACCAGAAGCTCAATCAATGTGAAAGCTCGGAGAGGGAACCATCGACTGCGGCCGCAGATGCACGAAGGGATCTTTCGTAGGGGGGGTATCATAGAAGTTCGAGCAAACGGGGTTTTCCACCGGCGACAAATCCCATTCCTGAAGAAAACCGGAGGATTAATTTTCCACCTATCAGATGCCTTTGTATCCAAGGAGTCAACTCAAGATCCGATCCACCAGTTCAAATTGAGGTGTGGGCCAGAATGATCCATGGGGAGAGGCGCCGAAAGTTGGCGAAGCTGTTGAGACCAGAGGAAAAAGTGGCGGAGAAACTGGGATTCGAGCCCTGAAAGCTCCTTCGATGCCTTGCACAACCGCAGAGACTGGCAGAACATGGCCGAAGCGCACGGAGCTCCTGTCGGCACGGGCCCTTGATAGCGTCGGTTTTCGCACAAGTTCTCGGAAGCGTGGCGCAACGGTGTGACAACTTGAGGCGTGGCAGGTGACGACCATGTGAATTGGTTGTCGGGGACTCGCAGGGCCAACGGGACAAAGGGGTCATCCATTAGCGCGCGCGTCCCAGATCAACCAGTACCTCCTGCGCTGTCCCTTCAGCCAGGTGCTGATGATCCAGGTGATCGGCGAGGGCCAGGAAATCCTCAAGACAGAAAACCACCACTCGGGCTGATTTTCCACTGGTGAGCCTATCCTCGATTTTTGTAGGGCGATGTTGACCGCCGTCAGGGAGCGGAAGAGGGTTCTGGACAAATGTTTCAAATGAAGAAGCGCCGTCGGTTTTGGATCTCGCTCGCCGCACTGATGTTCCTGATCGCTTTGGGACGGCCCGTCTTTCATCTCATTCGAGTCGTCTGGGATGACAGGGATCAATTGGAGAAGCCGGGGGTGGGATACGTGGACGACGTGAGTCGGATGAACAAGACGAAGGTCGCGGAAGTTTGGGAGATCCCGAGCGATGATCAGGCAGCGGTGGAGCAACTTAAGGATTTACTAAAGAAAGCTGAAGCCGATGGATTGCGCGTCTCCGTTGCCGGCGCTCGCCACAGCATGGGAGGTCACACTATTTATCCAGGTGGCATCACAATCCACATGCTGCCGTTTAAGAAAATGGACCTGGATAAAAAACGAGCGATCCTCCGCGTCCAAGCCGGGGCGCTTTGGTCGGATGTCATCCCATTTCTCGACAAACGGGGCCTCTCGATCCAGGTCATGCAGTCGAACAACGCCTTCAGTGTGGGCGGATCACTGAGTGTCAATTGCCACGGCTGGCAATACGGCCGACCAGCTATTGCTTCGACCGTTGATTCGTTCCGACTTTTGAAGGCCGACGGGACGATTGTTCGGTGCAGCCGGCTGGAAAATCAAGAGCTCTTTGCTCTAACGTTGGGCGGATATGGTTTGTTCGGGATTATTCTGGACGCCGACATTCGTGTTGTGGCCAATGAGCGGTTGCGCGCGGAGCAGCACTTTGTTCCGATCGATGGATCCCTGCAAACTTTTGAACGGAAAATCCTCGAGAAACCCGGTGTTGGAATGGTGTTTGCCCGTTTGAACACGAACCCAGAAAAGTTCCTTCAAGAAGTCGTCATCACGATGTTTTATCCGGACGGCGGAGGCGTCATCCCAGCTCTTGAGCCGCCTGGTTCGCTCGCTTTGCCACGAGCGGTATTCCGGGGATCCGCTGGGAGCGATTATGGCAAAAAACTGCGCTGGGAAGCTGAAACGAAGCTTCAACCTTTGTTGGTGGGGAAAGTTTTCTCCAGAAATCAATTATTAAACCATGGTGTCGAATGGTATCTGAATCGGTCCGCTGAATCGACTGATATTCTGCACGAGTATTTTCTCCCTCGATCGAAAGCCGGGAGCTTTCTGGCCGAGATGCGCAGCCTCATTCCTCGACACGGTGGAGACTTGCTCAATGTGACCGTGCGCGACGTGAACACCGATGACGAAACCTTCCTGCGTTATGCCGACCAGCCCATGATCGCGTTCGTCCTGTTTTTCAACCAATCCCGGTCGGTCGCCGCCGATTCTCGGATGGAGATCATGACGCAGGCACTCATTGAGTCAGCCATCCAGCATGGGGGACGCTATTATCTGCCTTATCGGTTGCACGCCACGTGGAGTCAGTTCCATCGCGCCTACCCACAAGGTCGGGCGTTCTTCGAGCGGAAGAGGCTCCATGATCCACGCGAGCTGTTCCAGAACCAGTTCTATATCAAATACGGCTTAAACCCAAAAGCGTCGCGATGACTGAATTCGTTTTTGAACCAGCCGTCCGCTCACGTGCTATGCGCAGCGGATGTGCCAGGATGAACTCGACGAGTTGAACCGCTTGCCCTTTGGTGGCCACTGTCTCAGCCGGCTCAAACCAGCGCCGCCTTTCGCTCATCAAGCCAGTCCACGGCTGCGTCGAGGTTGCTCAAATCCCCCAGCGCCTTCGCCCGGAGTTTGGCTTGCAGTCCTCCTCGGTCGAACAGGGCCATGCAGGGTTGATCCAGCAACCGGCTCGAATACTTGATCGCTGCAAAGCCTGCCGGGTGTCCTTGCACCGCCAGGCACCAGGCCTGCGGAACGTTCAAGTCTGCTGCCAAAAGACTCGCCTTGTCCACACGCATGGCGTCCCGGGTTCGCTCCAGGGTGACCGCGCACACCTTCACTTCGGGGACAACGATTTGGCTGAGGCAGCATCCATTCCACTTCTCGGCGGAAATCAGCCGGTTTCCCTGAAAAAGGGCATCCCCGAAGTATTCCCAGAGACAGGTCTGGATGCTGGCTCCGACGTAAAGCAGTGGAAAGAGGCCGTTGGGATGGGAAAACCGATGCTGGAGAAACTTCCCGAACGTCACTGCTGGCGAGCCTGACTTATGCACCCGGAACCAAATGCGCCGCGGTTGCCGGGTGGCGGGAACCACCCGTGTGCTGAAATTCGCCGGGGGCCTCAACAGCATCGGCGCGGTTCTTCGCTGTTTTGAGTGGAATGACCCGCTTTCTTGAGGCTTTGAAAGCGCCTTTTGCCCTGGAAGGGTCGGAGAGGTTAGCCAGGCGCAAGCGAGTCCGCGAGCGCGGCACCAGGTCGGTTTTGGAATTGGATTCACGCCCTGAAAGGGTGTTGGAGCATCTACCCGCTTTACATGTCGTCGGGACGCCGTCTGGCTTGGCTGAGGGTGGATCGGTGCTGGGGGAGAAAACACCTCCACATTCTAGGCGTGAATTGGGGCACTGAACCTGGGAGTAACGCTCAACATTCAACCTTTAAAGTTGAGCGTTGCACGTTGAATGTTGAAATTTCATGGAGAGCAAGGCATCGGGGACGACTCCGCCGAGGGACGCAGCGGATTTCAGCGCCGGATGGAACAACGGCGCAGCGAAGGGGAGGCGATGGGGCGTGGTTGGCGGCTGGGGGCTGGCGATTTTCTGGAGCGGCTCTCGGAGAAGCTGGGTCGGCGTAAGCGCCATTAGGGTCAGTCCACCGAAAACAGCGAGGAACCAAATGAAATGATTGATGCACCACAGAGACACAGAGATACAGTGGGGAAAAGGGGTCGAAGCAAGTCCAGTTCCATTACATTTCCATTCGCGTCTTTGTGTGATGAATTCCTTCGCAGTGACATGCAGAATACGCCGCGCTTTTGGGTGGGGTTTTCAGGGATTGACCGGGACCGTTCAAAGGAGTTCAGTGGCGGACGTGAAGGCACCGAACCATCAGGTCGGGACGCCGAACCAACCGGCTCCAGCGCCCCCCGCGGGAGCGTCTTTGTTCCATGCCGGGATTCAGTGGCGCGGGGTCGGTGATCCGGAACGTTAGGCCGATTCGCGTAATTGCATCGATGATGAGACTGTTCTACAATACACGCATCGATATGGACACCGTCACACTTTCACCCAAATTTCAGGTCGTCATCCCCCGAGCCATTCGTGAGGCTCTGCATCTCACGGCAGGCGAGAAGCTACGGGTTTTACGCTACGCCGACAGGGTCGAGTTGATTCCCGTTCGCCCGATTCAGCAGATGCGGGGCTTCCTTCGCGGGATGGACACGACCATCGCACGGGAGGATGACCGCCTGTGAGCACCGCCAACGTCGTTGATTCATCCGGCTGGCTCGAATACTTCACGGACAGCGACCGTGCCCCCTTGTTCGCATCCGCCATTGAGGACGCCGAGAACCTTTTCGTGCCGGTCATTTCCATTTACGAGGTCTTCAAGAAGGTTCTTCGAGAGCGCGGCGAGGATGACGCGCTTCAAGTCGCGAGCATGATGCAGGTCGGCCAACTTGTCGACCTAGACTGTGCGCTGGCACTGGAGGCTGCGCGCCATCCTCTGCCGCTGGCAGACAGCATCATTTACGCGACGGCGATGCACCACCAAGCAACCCTCTGGACGCAGGACGAGCACTTCAAAGACCTTCCAAATGTGCGCTTTTTCCCAAGACAACCAACGGTCAACATGACTTCGGCAGAGATTCGAATAGGTTCTTCGCTGTTTTGAGTGGAATGGGCGCATAATTGTAATTAGAGCCTGTCCGATTCCCAACCGGACAAGTCAGTCTGCGACCCTTCGGTGAGACCGTCCCGGCTGCGGCAGGGTCTTGCCGTGGCGAGGGTTCTCCCTCGTAAACACCGGCTTGTGTCGCCCAGGTAGCTGTGGTCCAATCGCTGAATGAACATTCGATTCGACCCTTTTGCTCGTGAGCTCGGGAAGTTTGGTGTGATGGCGCTGTTGTTGGTGAGCTGCACCACGGTGCCGGAAACCGGGCGCAAACAGTTGACGCTTTTTTCTTCAGCGCAGGAAATGGAGCTGGGATTGACGAGCTTTCAACAAATGAAAAAGGACGTGCCTCTCAGTAAAGATTCGCAACTCAACGCCCTCATGCAGCGGGTTGGGTGGCGGATCGCCGCGGTGGCGGAGTTGCCCAACGCGCAATGGGAGTTCCTTGTTTTTGAGAGCAAGGAGGCCAATGCGTTTTGTCTGCCTGGCGGGAAAGTCGGCATCTACACGGGGATCCTTCCCATCACGAAAGACGAAGCGGGTCTGGCGACCGTCATCGGACACGAAGTGGCGCACGCCGTCGCGCGTCATGGGAACGCCAGGATGAGCGAGGCCCTCGTCATGCAGGGGGTGGGTCAGTTGCTGGGGGCGGCGTTATCCGCGTCCGACTCGAGGGTCCAGGCCGCTTCGATGCTGGCGTATGGCCTTGGGACGCAGGTTGGACGCGCGCTGCCCCACAGTCGGTTGCAGGAATCGGAGGCGGACCACATCGGCCTGCTTTACATGGCTCGGGCAGGTTACAATCCTGAAGCCGCGATCGGTTTCTGGCAACGGTTTGCCGAATACAACCGAACAGCCGGAGGCGGGGGTACGCCCGCCTTCCTGCGGACCCACCCCTTGGATGAAACGCGGATCCAACAATTGAGAGACTGGATGCCCGAGGCCAAGGCGGGGTATAAACCTTAATGGTTTGCAATTGACTCTGCATCGTAAAGGTGGAGTTTGATGGGAATGCGTGCAAGCGTTGACCTCGACCCTGAATTGGAATCCGAATTACGCAACGTGGTTTCGCTGACGAAGGAGAAACCCGCGACGGTGATTCGCCAGGCCTTGCGGGCCGGTTTGCCGGTGGTGGCCAACCGTTTTCAGGCACCGCGGCCTGAGGGCTATTTCTCCGATGACTATGGACCCGACGAAGGGCGCTTGGCGCTTGAATCGGCAATGGGCAAGATCCAGCAACGTTCTGAGCGATGAGCCTGCGCCAATGGCAGATTTGGAAGTGCCGACCACCGGGATTCGAGCGCGATCACTGGTTCGTACTCCTTTCCGGGCAGGAACGTCTAGACCACCCGCAGCGGCTTCAGGTGAACGGACTAGCTTGCTACAAGTTGCAGGGAGATCCCAAAAGACTCGATGTGCGTCTCAACGGCGCCGATGGATTTGACGGGCCAACCGTTTGCCAGTGCGATTTCATCTTCGCCTTTGACAAGAACCACCTCCATTCGTGCCTGGGTTCGGTGTCCTGGGAACGCCAACAGGCTATAAAATCCAAACTGAAAGAAGTCCTCAGATTTTGAATGCCAGCACGGTCTCAACGGGATCAGGATCAGGATGAAACTTAATCCGACGCCAATTCAACTTGTCTCGGGGCGCTCACGCCGCCTTGAAAATGCACCTCGCTTTGTTTGACTCATGACGACGCTTCAACGCATCCTTTTTTCCGTTCTGCTTTTCGTTCTCGCTCCGTCATCGCAAGGCGGAACGTATCCCGCCGGACGCAGCGCCACGCAGGCATTCGATTTTCCCGCGGGCACGGTCGACCTTGGTGATGGTTCCAGCTTGGGATCCGATGGGGCACCACCGGGCGGCGGACCCGTGGCTATGATCATCGGCGCAGCGCTCCGTTTGACGGACAGGAACACGCCCAACTCGGTCGGCTCGTTCAAGCTTCCGGACCTCGACCCCGCGAATGTGGTGCGAAGCTTCGATGTCAGCTTCAGCGTTGCGATGGACAAGGATTCGGGAGCGCTGGCTGGCGAGGGATGGTCAATAAATTTTGGGCGTGTGCCGAATGACAATGGAACCGGCGAAGGCGGCTTTGCGCCGTTGTCCGGAGGGTTGACTATCGCGTTTGACACATTGGATGGAGGGAGTGACCCGACTTCGGTTGAAGTGTCCGTGGGAGGCGTGAGTATCGCGAATTTTCCACGAACCTTCATTTTTGGACCTGCAAGCCGGGTGATTGCGGTGCACTGGGACCAGGTTGGACTGGACGTGACCTATGACGGGAAAGCAATTTGCGCGGATCTTCCCACGCCCGGTTTCAATCCTGGGCCGGGGAATATTTTTGCATTCACGGCCCGGACAACCGACTCGGGAATGGACACAATCATCGACAACCTGAAGGGGGTTACCCAGGCGCTCCCGGTGATCGAAACGGGCGGGCCGATCATTTCTGAATTCGTGGCAAACAACTCGGAATTTGAAGATGAATTCGCCGATAAACCCGGATGGATCGAGCTGATGAACGGCTCCGCGACGTCGGCCGACTTGACAGGTTGGTATCTCACAGACGCGAAGGATAACCTTACCAAATGGCGAATCCCAAGGCTGACGCTGAGTCCCTATAATTACGAAGTGGTCTTCGCATCGGGGAGGGATCGCCAGCTCGCAGCGACCAGTTTTTTACACTCTGCTTTTACTCTGGCGCGAAGTGGCGGCTACGTGGCTCTAGTGAGGCCTGACGGCAAAACGGTTGCCAGCGCTTATGAATATGGGCCGCAGCAGAAGGGAGTCGGGTACGGTGAGCAGGGTGTTGAGCGGAAGCGGGGCTACATGTTTCCCGCATCCCCCGGCATGGTGAACACGCAAGAGCCGGCGCCGGCTTCCTTCGGCCCGGATGTCGAATACTCGCACGGCGGCGGTTTCGTGAGTGAACCGCTTTCCCTGACGCTTTCCGTTCCAGAACCCGCGGGCGTGGTGCTGCGTTACACCATTGACCGAACGGAGCCGGGCGCGTCGTCGCCCATTTATTCGGTGCCGATCTCGATCACAAAGTTGACGGTGATCCGAGCACGTGCGTTTGCGCCGGGGCATTTGCCGGGCCGGGTCACGAGCCGGATGTTTGTGATGATGGACGCTTCGCTCCTCGATTACTCGGGCGTTGGCAAGGTCTTTGACTCGAACCTTCCTCTGGTGTTCTTGGATAGTTTCGGAGTGAGCATAGACGGTTCGACAGGGGGCTCTCGTCCATTTCGTCCGAGCCTCGCAGTGGTCATCCAGCCAGACCCGCGAACAGGGCGCGCGAGTTTGACGAGTCCCCCTGATTACGTAGGACCGGCGGGTGTGCACTTGCGGGGCGAAAGTTCGATCGGATTCGATCAACGGAGTTACGCCTTTGAAATTTGGGATGAGACGGCCAAGGACCTCGACGTGGGATTGTTGGGCATGCCGGCGGATTCCGATTGGGTGCTCTACGGTCCTTGGAGCGAAAAGACGCTGATGCGGAACAAGTTGATTTTTGACTGGATGCGCATGCTGCGGGGCAACGATGGTTCGGCTGTGAGAAGTCGGTTTATCGAACTTTTCTTCAATCAGACTTTTCCCGTCGGAGGACGGGTCGGCTACGCGAGCTACCGTGGGATCTACCTTCTGATGGAAAAAATGAAACGTGGCAAGGACCGACTCCCGTTGGAAGGGTTGAACGACAAGACGGTGGATCCTGAATTGATCAGAGGCGGTTATATTTTCCGCACAGACAAGGTGGACGCCCTCAAGAATAATTGGTCGTCGTCATCGCCCTACGGGATTCCGCTTCAGAGTTTCGATCCGGATCGCTTGAATACAACACAACTCAACTACCTGAAAGGCTATGTGAACGCGTTCGAAGCCGCGCTGAAGGGCGCGAATTTTCGCGATCCAAGAACCGGGTACCGGGCGTTTCTTGACCCCGACATTTTCATCGACGCGCAATGGATGGTTGAGATTTCCAAGCAGGTGGACGGCTATGTATTCAGCACTTACTTTCACAAGGATCGGGCCGGGCGATTGCGGGCTGGGCCGCTTTGGGACTTTAACATTTCGCTCGGCAATGCGGACTACGCAACCGGGGATCGAGCCACCGGGTGGCTGTATGACGTGGCCAACGGCGTGGGGCAACTCTGGTACCCAAGGCTCCACGCCGATCCCGACTACAAACTGGCGCACTGGGATCGATATTGGGAGATGCGACGGTCATTTCTCGCCAATGACGCCGTGGCCTCGACGATCAACGGACAGATGGCCACGCTTCTCGACGGATACTCGGGTGGGGTGAGCAACCGCGCTCCCGCCAACATCCAGAACCCCGTCGCCCGGCACTTTCGTCGTTGGCCCCGGCTCGGAGTTCGCGACTGGCCGAACCCACCGGCCGAAACCAAGATCAAAACATGGCAAGAAGAAGTGACTTACATGAAGGACTGGTTGAAGACCCGTTTGGAATGGCTGGACGACCAGAGCGCGCGAGTCGGGACCGTGGTTTACCGACCGCCGGTCATAAGTCATGGCGACGGACGCATCTCGACCGCCGTCCAGTGGACGGTCGAACCGTTCAGCCGCGTCGCGTCCACCACGAAATATGCCACCGGGGATATTTACTTCACCACGGATAATTCTGACCCGCGTTTGTCTGGCGGTGCGATCAGCGCTTCGGCGGTGAGGTATATCGGCCCCGTGACGATCGGATCCTCCTTGACCCTCAAGGCTCGGCTCTATTCGCAGGGGCAATGGTCACCGCTTGCCGCGTCCACGTTTTTGCGCGACGCGGTGGCGGCGCGTTCAGACAACCTGGTTGTGTCCGAAATTCTTTACCGGCCCGCGCCCCTCACGCCATCGGAGATTTCCGCCGGAATCGTGGATCCGGTTCAACTCGAGTTTTTGGAGCTTCGCAATATCTCAAAGCGAACCGTGGACTTGACGGGGGTACGTTTCTCGAACGGATTGGAATTCGATTTCGGTTTCGCGCCCACATCGTCCAGGATGTTGAAACCTGGTGAGTCTGGAGTCCTCGTGAGGGATGTGCGGGCGTTCTCCATTCGTTATCCACAAGTGCCTTTGGCGCGCGTTCTAGGACAGCTGAGAGGCCGGCTTGACAACGGGGGCGAGACGATCGGACTCACCGCGGCGGATGGTTCTGTAATCAAGGAATTCCGGTATGACAATGTGCCGCCGTGGCCTGTGATTGGAGAGTCAGGAGGTCAGAGTTTGGTGCTTCGCGACCCGGCGGCAAATCCGGACCTGAGCCAGCCATCCAGTTGGGCAGTCAGCGCCAAGACGGGAGGCACCCCCGGATCCTCGGGGCTTGGCGCCGACACATTTGGTGGGGATCCACGGAGAGACTCTGATGGCGATGGGGTGATCGATCTTTTCGAGTTCGTCTCGGGTTCCGATCCCGAAAATCCCGGCTCGCGCTTTCCCATTGCGGGCACTTTGAGGGTCTGGAGCTTAAACGGCGCCGACGAGAAATTCTTTTCCTTCGATCTCACGCGAGCTCTTGGGGTGCGAGGTGTGACAACGATCCTGGAGGTGAGCAAGGATCTGGGTTCCTGGGGATCCGCCAGCGCCGGTCTCGAACTGGCTTCATCCCGAACGAATGCGGATGGGACCGTCACCGACACCTATCGTACGCTGGTGCCGGTCCCCAAGAGCGGGATTTCGTCCTTGTTCTTCAGAGTTCTGGTGCGCGTGGATTGAGAGACTTCTCGGACAAGTTATTGCCAAGTCCCAAAACGCGCTCTCCAGCGCGCGAGGGTTGCCTCGATCTCTTCGCGGTGCGTTTTGCAATAGACCGAACCCACCACGAGGAACGCGCCGAGCAACAGAATCAAGAGCCCGACCGCAGTCATGCGGATGTGGGCATGGCGCAGGAGAACTTTGTACACGATGGAGCAGAGATCCACAATCAAGCCTGCGAATCCAAGGAACAGGTAGAGTCGCACCCTCAGCAACGTTCCGAGCGCCATGGCCGCAAGGCAGAGGATCATCATCGTCAGATTGAATCCGATGGGATGCCTGTCGTCCGCGAGCGCGTAATAACCCGTGGATCCCAGCATCGCGCACAGCGTCACCCAACGGATCCAATCCTTGGTTTCCTGATAAAGCCTTCCACCCGAGACATGGAGGAGTGCCAGAACGCCGACGCCAGACGGGATCACGATCGCATGAAGGAACCGGAAGTGCAGCTTGTTCCAGAGGAGAATGGTTACAAACGCCATGAATCCGCCTATGGCCACCATGTTGTAGGGCGATTCGCGTTCATCGCGCCCAAGGAAGGCAAAGGTGAGGCTGTGCAAGCCGACGATCACGAGCGTGATGTCGGTGCCCAGGTGGTGGATCAGCGTCCAGATCATCGCCACCACCGGCAATGCGAACAAGCTTCCCATCATTGGCACTCGAATTTCGCGGGACTGCCTGGCGAGATGCTGCTTGGCGCCCGCGATGCAGCACGAGACAGCGAGGCTGGTCCAGACATCGTATTCCGGGGTCCAGAACTCGGTGGTCAACATGAGCTGCCTGCGGAGAACCGCGAACAAGCCGAGCACACCGAGCTGGGCCAAAACCTGGGAGAGCATCGAACGGCGTTCTATTCCGTCGTCATACCACGCCACGGACAATCCGGCCCAAAGGAGTGCCCCGCACACCAGTTCACGCGTCTCATAGGCGCGCCCATAGTGCGCCACCATCGTCAGCGATGCGATGGCGAATGCGATCCCCATGGTGGCGAGGTTAAGGCGCGTGCCATGCAATTCACACCACGCAAGCGTGCGATGATAGAGTCGGGGGTGCGTCGTCACCCAGTCCCTGAGCAATGGGAATTTGTTCCTGCCATGCAACCGAGCCAGTGCGCCCGTGGCGAAAACCGAGGCGGTGGTGGCCAGCAGCGGCCACGAAGAAAACCAGTCGGGGATGAGTTTTTCCCCAACGCGCGCCTGGCTGAAATAGATCAGCCAAGGCACCGATATACGGGGCTGACAATTGGGCGGGTGACATTCGCCACACCGGGTCAAGAGTTTGATACGCCGTGGCCTGACACACGAGCGCCGCAGAGGGCAACAGCATCCAAAACCTTGGCGGAAAAGGCGGCTCGATCTCCGCAGCGCCGCCGCCCATCCACTTCGGCCAAACGGCGTGGACGCGGCACCCGACAAATGCCAGTGCCGCCATGAACAGCCCGAGCAAGGCCGCGCGCCAGGGCATCAGAAGCAGCACGACGCGTTGCAGGGGATCGAGCTGGGACAACGCAGAAGCTTGAATGAACAAATAACCAAGCAAGACGCCCGCCAGAAGAATCGCTCCGGAACGGTTGGCGCGAGCGGACAGCAGCAAGGTTCCCAACAACAATCCTTGTTGCAGAGTCGTCAACACCAGCGTCGCGGGCCCCAGTATTGCGAGAAATGCACCGAATGAGGCCAGAAGCATCACCCCCATCCCGCCCCACTTGAAAGGAATCTGCAGCGGACGCAATCGATCGCGCCACCGGGGGCTCCACTCCAGCAGCAGTTGGGACACCTCAATAGCGGCGATGAAACCTAATACTGGCGTGAAGGTTTGCTCCCACGAAAGACGATGGATCAAGGATCCCTGGCCCACAGCGGTCCACGAGAGAAGTGACATCAGCGTCAGGCCGAATAGAGCGATGCCATGGTGAATCGTTCCTTCCTTGAAGCCATGCCATGCCAGCTGGGCCGCGAGGAATGTGACGAGCCAACCGACGTTCGTCCAGCGTTCGCCCCACAGGAGGACCAAAACGCAAAGACCCGTCACGATAAGGCTGCCAACACTCAACACTGTCCGGGTCGTATCCTTCAACAACGGCTCCACCCACGGATGGCGGGCCGTTTGAGTGCCATAAACCCAGTACAACGCCTGCAGCAGCACCCCCGTGAAGAACACTGGCATCTGCCATTGAGGCGCATGCCCCAGCGTGGCTGCCAGTCGTGGATAGGCAAATTGGAGGGCCAATAGAAAGGCCACCCAGCTTGCGTGAACAGCCCCTTTCGCAGCCTCCGTTGCGCGCCCGTGGATCGCGAGCAGGATCCAGACTACGCCCGTCAATCCGAGCGCGGACGCGGTCTTGAGGCCCACTCCCCCGCTCACTTGCTGGCTGCCCACCATCCACAAATCAACCCGCAGGACCAGGAACAAGATCGTGCCTAGAATCGGCAGCACGAACAGCGTCGGATCGTAACGCCTCAACGGAAAGGGCCGCGTCCCCAGAAACAAATCCCCTTCGCCAAGGTTTTGCAGCAGGGGCCAGCGTTTCAAGGGAAACAAGGCCAGGGCGAGCCCCAGTGCGCTCACGGAACTACCCAGCCCCGTCCCCCAGCTCAACACGGGAAAATCCTCCCGAAACCTCGAATTCAACTCGGGAAACAACACCGCCAAAATCACCGCCGCCATCGCCGACGGGATCAGGGATCGCGAGCAATACGCCGCACAAACCAGCACACTGGCCATGATGAAGGGCCCCGAAAAATCCATCGCCGCGCGATGCCACAACGCGTCTCCGGGCGTTCCCTGTTCCAACACCACGCGGACCAGCATGGCCGCCATGGCGAACGCTCCGAAAGTCCACAAAACCGTCGAGCGCGCCTGGATGAGCAAGGGTAGGGGACGTGCGTACACCAGGAGAAGCCACAGCGCCGACAGCACGCCTAGCCCAAAGACCATGGTGTTGCCGTGCAAGCTCCGGCCCTGCATGTCCACGCATCCGAGGTAGGGCAAGGAAAGAGCCAGCAGAACCAGGGTCGTATGCACCCAACTCAAGCGCCGCACACAGGTTGCTCGGTAAGCAAAATAGCCCGCCGTCAGCATCAACGCCGCTGCGGTCTCCAGGGGCGCGGAACGAAGCTTCCACTGTGAAAGAATGCTCACCACGGCGGTGAGCACCAGCAGCGTGGGCTGGAATTCGTTTGCCGCCTCCTCCAGCCGCACGGCTCCCCTCTTTCCGGCCACGAACCGCAGCAGGCCCGTCGCCAACGCAAGGGCAAGCCCCAGCCATGGGAGCCAGTTCGATTCCCGATTTTTCGGAAATTCCTCGAGCAATCCAACTGAGACGCCGCCGAACATGAGCAGCGTCAACCCGATCCAGTGATGCAAAAGCCCTTCGCGACGCCCTGCCTGACGCAGCCAGACCACACCCGCCAGAGAGCAGACAGCGACGCGCAGCTCGGGTTGTCGCATCCCC
The DNA here is from genome assembly GCA_945865375.1 of Akkermansia muciniphila. Classification (GTDB taxonomy): domain Bacteria; phylum Verrucomicrobiota; class Verrucomicrobiia; order Limisphaerales; family F1-80-MAGS106; genus F1-80-MAGS106. Next base: position 22,466 of record CAMBEJ010000070.1, read on the forward strand.
ATGAGCACTCCCATCAGCACCAGCGCGAACCCGAGAAACGATTCCGCATCGCGATGCACGGCAGTCGGTCGCAGCTCGATGAAACGCCGTTCCATCCATAGCACGAGCCCGCCCGCCAGAATCGAGAGAACGGCGTAGAAGCTGGGCAGGGGCACAACGCCCATCGTCCAGTGGACCCACGCGAACACCTGCAAATAAGTCAACGCGAGCGTCCCAGCAAAAAACCAAGGCACACGTTTCTCCGCCACCAGTTCTGCGGTCAACACATTCCGCCCAAAGCGGATCAGGCTTCCCGCGAGGACAGCGAACCCGATGTAAAAACCCATCGCCAACCCCACCCGGATCCCCTCATCCCCGCCCAAACCGCGGGCGAGAGGTCCGATCGCCACGAGCGTGTTCAGAAAAAGCAGGGATGCCCCCTGGAGCCAGCCCAGCGACGGGAGCACGCTTGCGCACCATTGGCGCAGGTGCCACCCGAAGAACGCAAAGTAGATCGAGGCCATGACGGGGATCACCAGGGCCTTGTTCACCACCGCAGGATCGCTGGCCGCCAGGGCCACGGCCATAAAGTTCACCGGCAACAGCCCCATGGCAGCGCCGCGCAGCAGCATGCCCGCCCCGCGCGCACTCTCGGACCTTTCTTCGAGCCACGCGCCGGTTCGGCCAAGTGCCATCGTCAGCATAGCCAGCAAAGCGGGCATCACGCTGTAACGCCAATACCATTCCCGATCCCAAGTGTAATAGGCCAGCAACGAAGCGCCCACGAGAACCATGGCAAGACCCGCCACCATATACCAGTTCTCGGCGATGAAGGGCTGGATGTGATCGTGCCAGACCGAGGGACGAGGTGGTTCGGGGATCTCCGGCTCCTGCTGCGCCTCTGAAAAGTGTTCTTCGGGGACTGCGGGTGCCTCGAAAGCCGCCGCATCCGCGCCGCGGGCTACCCTCGGCATCGCTTCCTTTGCCAGAATCGGTGGCAAGACCGGACGGGGCTTCTGAGCGGGGACCCATTCCGCGAGAGGCGGAGGGGATGTGGCGGGGCCCAGTAATCGGTTGATCTCGTCTGGGCCGAAGGATTGGTGCCAGCGATTGACAAAATCCTCGGGCTCCACCGTCAATCGTGCCCGCTCGATCTCGCGCGCCTCCAACTCTTCCATGCCTGCGAGATCGGTTTCCATGGTCCAAAGCAGGCGCAACTCATCGCCATGCTCCTCCGTGATCCGCCTCAGTGTCTGGCAACGCGACCGGCGCAAATCCTGGATCGTGGTCAGGAATCGCGCCCAATCCCGCCAGTCGCGACAACCCAGCTTGCCGAATCTCAGCATCAGTACCAGTGAAGCGCGCTCGCGCTCCCAGGGTTCGTTGCTCAGGGAAAGCAGCACGGCGGCGGACTCGTCGCTTGGGCACGTCAGGACCGCATCGAGCACCTCCTGCCGCTTCGCCTGATCGCCTGCGCATTCCGCATAACGTCTGGGCGCATCCTCCAACAGTCTCGATTCATCACTGACCGTCGCTTCAGCGGGATCGGGATGGAGATATTCCCAGCGTGCTTCATGAGCTAAGAATTTTGCCCACGAATCCTGCCATCGCTCCTCAATCGCGGCCCGGATGACGGGCAATGACTCTGTCCGGCTCTTGAGAAAATACCGGCACAACGTCAGGTGCATGAGTTTACGGGCGACGCCGACCAACGGATCATCCTCGCGCCAGCCCAACGGTGCCCCCAGTGGCAGGTGGGTAAGGTCGGGGAAAGCTGAGGACTGAATCGGTTTCCCCTGGCGGCGGAGGTCATGGTAGGTGAGGGCATCCTTGAGCAACTTGCGGTGGATTGCTTCCCGCAGGCGGCACCAGGCGGGACTTTCCTCCTGACTGATCGTCTGAATGAGCGGCATGCAGGAGAGCGGATGGTCCGACGGACCGACAAGCTCCTCAAGCACCGGCAGCACGTCCTCGCTCCTGAGTTCGCCGCCAGCAAGGCGGCGCACCAAGAGCGAGATTATCTCATTTTTTGAGGAAGACTCCATATCGATCGAATGGATTGAGCGGAACTTGACCGAAGGGTTGTGGCTCTTTTACGGTTTTATAGACCCTGCGCCTCCACGGAGGTTGGAACAAGAAAAATGGTTCACGCGGCCCATCCTAGGATCGTTCGCAAGCGCCGTGGTAATCGATAAAACTGACTCGTTCATTGAATAATTCAATGAAACAGAAAGGATCGGTCCATGCTCGGGTGCAGCGCATGGTTTCCGCAGTGGGGTAGATCAGTTGGATTGGGAAGCGCTGCCGCGAACGAACGGTGTGGAAGAATACGGATCATAAAGTAGCGTAGTGGGCACGGAGGCGGGGCATGGCGGCGGGGCAGAGAAGCCGCGAAAGGATGGAGGAGCGTAACCATCGGACGAGTTTGACGGAGTATTGGACGGGCTTGAGCAGCGTTGCCCAAGTGCTTGCCCATAAGCGTCCCGCTTTCTGTGTCGTGGTTTTCTGGTCGGCCAAACGATCTTGGTGGCGCTTGATGTCGGGTTGATTGACCACAGCCTCCTGGGTCGCCAGCAGGTGCTCCATCCTGTGGATCAGATTGTGGGTGAGGCATAGAAACTCGGCCTGAGCGGATTTTGCCGTCTCCGAGGTGGCCCAGGACTTCTTCTCGTTGAGCTTGTTCTTCAAACAATCGAAGACCTTCTCGATCCGCCAGCGCCGATGATACAGATGGGCAATGAGTCCTGGAGGCAGGGTCATTTCGGTGGTCAGAAAGACGCGGATCTGGCCGGTATCTGGAGCTTGGCAGGTCACCCGCCTGAGCATGACCCCGTTACTGCTGCCGACCAATTCATCCTTGAGGATGCCGTGGTTGATCGGATCGTTTTTGTCCCATGCTTTGAGCCCCAGAACATCCAGGGCCATGTTCTCCTTTTCCAGGCTGATGAAGTGAATGCCCGAGGTGTTTTTGAGTTCGTAGTAAAAGCGGAAATCGATGGAGGCTTTGTCCCAGACGTATATCACTTTGCGACCCACTGCGGCTCCTTGACGGAGGGTTTCCTTGGTCAGGCGTTTGAGGGCGTGCATATCATGTTCTTTTTTGCCTTTTGCCATGGTCAAAAGAGAAAGGATCCCCAAGCGCAGATCCAGGGCATAGAAATGACCCGTCGCGAAGGTCTTCTGGTCAATGATGGGATCATGACTGGCCGCGCGGTGCCAGTGACCGTCGCCAGCATAAATGTCGAAATCCGCCAACTCGGGGAACACGGCCAATTCATCGGGCAGGAATTTCTTGAGCGAGCACACTAGCGACAGGTTGACTTCACTCAGGAGTTGGAGGCGGCGCTGGCTTTTAAGGGTATGGAAGTAATGAGAATTGTTGGGGCAGTAATCCAATTGGGCTCCATGGGTCTGGAGGAAGGCGCGACTGGTGGCGCATGAGAATTCTCGCACAGTTATCGCACAGAATTCGGTTGAAATAAGAACTCGCAAGGTGAAGTTCCCTCAAACCATGCGGCACCACAAAGCCAGAGCCACCATTTACGGGAAGACTGTCGCCTACCCCCATTACCGGCTGTCCTATCAGGTTGCCGGTAAACGCAAACTCAAAACCTTCTCAACCTATGGCGAGGCCAAGGCCGAAGCTGAACGAGTCGTCCGTGAACTCACCAGCGGTTCCCAGGCCACCGCGCTGAGCGCAAGCCAAGCGCGTGACAGTATTGCCGCCTTCCAATGCCTTGAAGCTTACCAGAAGGCCACAGGACGGAAGTTGACGCTTCTGGGGGCGCTCTCGGAATACGTGGAAGCTGCTGGCAAGTTGGAAGGACAGTCCTTGTGCCAAGTCGTGACTCGTTACATGGCCGCCGTTGCCACCGTGAGGCGGAAGGCTAGCCGGCGCGCAGGACTACACCTATCTCGTCCAAGCTTCCACAAACCTCCTCGACTGGACGCCAATCGCATTGCTGCTGAACACGAACGGGACGGTGCTCTTCGCCGAACCTGGACCGGTCGACAAAAGCGCCCGTTTCTACCGCGCCATGTTGCCCTAGCCAAAGTTCCTTCAGGTGCGATGTGACTGTCTATTCCTTCATGTACGGCAGACGACTTTAAAAACGCCGACTTAAATTGTTTGCGTTTCGGTTCAACGAAAGCCCGCATGGCACTTGTGCTTGCTCGGATGCGCAAGGTAGAGGGAAAGCTCGCTGAATCGAGAGGCTTCGCGGAATGCGGTCTTGCTCACCTGGAAACAGCCACAGCGCTGCGCGTGAAACTGGAACAGCTCAGCAAGGTCGCATGAAGAGTTCAGCCTTTGCTGTAAATCGGATACAGCAACCGCTGCGACGGGTTTCAGAGCCGCACATTGTGAACAATGCGAGCGCTTCCGCAGGATGGGACATAGAAATCTTGATTCAGAAATGCCATATTGGCTCTGCCTGACCGTGTAGAACGGGTCTGCTACTCTGAATGCGCTCACCGCCCGGAAATTACTGGTCGTCGGGGCAACCGAATTCAATAGGTTTTAAACTGCCGCCGCATAGAGATATTTCTGGAAGCCCGCGAATAGCATTCCGATGGCTTCTGGCTTCCCCAGATCGACCACGGCATCAGCGATTGAGTTGTGATATTTGAGCCGCAGCAACGGCGTAAGTTTGCTTTGATCTAGTTCCTCTACGCCCACCGAGACATAGTGGGACAGGACAAAATCGAGGAAAGCCTGCTGCTTGGCACTGAAACGGGAATTAATGTAGACCCTTGCGTTCGTGGCGCGGGCTTCGCGAGTGAGGGGTGCCATCGCATAAGCTACGTGGGCGAGCACATCGAACAAATCACTGTTCTCGGCATCAATGATCTTTTGCATCTCGGAAAGCTGATCTCGGCCAAAGCCTTTCTCGGCGAGTCCATGCAATAACTTTGCTCTCGTGTCTGGGGCGCTCCAAATGGCGCGGAGCCCGGCCTCATTCTTGAAGAAGTCGGGCAGTTTGCCGAAGAGCAGTTCTAGGAATTGCTCCGCGGACATGGGCGTGCTGTCGGGATGCCAGAAGGTCCTCATCATCATGTGCTGGATGGTGCGATCCTTGCCGTCGGCGAGCTTCACTTTCACCTTCTTCTTTTTCTGGCAGACACAATTGATCTGGCCGCAGACCTCGCACGGCGCTTTCGGACATTCGCACGGCGACTTCCCGCATTGGGCGCACGGCTTGGGCGGCATCACCTCGCAGGCGCAAGGCCGCTGGCCGCACTTGGGACAGGGCTCTTCTTCGAGCGGCTCGCCGTCCCATTCCGGCTCGCTGAAATGCAGGTGCGCCCTCACGAAGTCGTAAATCGTGAAGTAATCCTTCCCATCGTAGAGCCGCGTGCCGCGTCCGATGATCTGCTTGAACTCGATCATCGAATTGATCGGGCGCATCAGGACGATGTTGCGAATGTTCCTGGCATCCACGCCCGTGGAGAGTTTTTGCGACGTGGTCAGGATCGTGGGGATGGTTTTCTCGTTATCCTGAAAAGCTCGCAGGTGTTGCTCACCCAACTCGCCGTCGTCTGCCGTGACCCGCTGGCAATAGTTCGGGTCTTTGCTCGTCTTGAGCTGGTTGATGAGGTCGCGCACGAGCAGCGCGTGGGCCTGGTTCGCGCAGAAAACCAGCGTCTTTTCGTTCTGGTTTATCTGCGACAGAAAGATTTCCACGCGCTTCTTTTCGCGCTCGCGAATCTCGATGCTGCGGTTGAAGTCCGCTTCCTCGTAAACCTTTCCCGCCTCGATCTCGCCTTCCACCACGGCGTCGTCAGAGGTGTAAACGTAGTAATCAATCGTCGTCTGAATTTGCTTCACCTTGAACGGCGTGAGGAAGCCGTCGTTGATGCCTTCCTTGAGCGAGTAGATATAGACCGGCTCGCCGAAGTAGGCGTAGGTGTCCACGTTGTCCTTGCGCTTGGCCGTGGCGGTGAGACCGAGTTGCACGGCGGGCGCGAAGTAGTCGAGGATGTCGCGCCAGTTGCTTTCGTCGTTCGCGCCGCCGCGATGGCACTCGTCAATGACGATGAAATCGAAGAAGTCCGGCGGATACTCGCCGAAATAGGGCGACGGCTTTCCATCCTTGGGTGGGCCGCTCATGAACGTCTGGAAGATCGTAAAGAACAGGCTGCCGTTCTTGGGCACTTTGCCTTTCTTGCGGATGTCGGCCGGTTCGATGCGCACCAGCGCGTCCTCGGGGAAGGCGGAGAAAGCGTTGCAAGCTTGATTCGCCAGGATGTTCCGGTCGGCGAGGAACAGGATTCGCGGGCGTCGCGCAACATAACCGGTTTCTGAGCCTGTCGAAGAAAGGTTCCAGCGGGCATGAAAGAGTTTCCACGCAATTTGAAACGCGATAAACGTCTTGCCCGTCCCGGTGGCGAGCGTGAGCAAGATGCGCATGAGCCCGCCCGCGATGGCCTG
>CAMBEJ010000071.1 GCA_945865375.1 Akkermansia muciniphila
ATTCACTCGCTGGGTGAGCAACTCTTCGTTGACCTTGACCCCTGAAGCCCTTCTCTTTGAGATCTTTGTGCTCTTTTGTGGCCATTTCAATCGCAGTTTTTAGGTTGAGCGATTCTGGACCAGCTTTCACCGATTGCTTCCCGAACAGAAGGAAGCTGCTCGCGCGGCGTGGAAAATCTTCAAGGAAGATCCATTCGACCCGCGATTGCGAACGCACAAGATCCAACGTCTCTCCGCCCAATACGGGCGTACGATTCTCGCCGTCAAAATCGAAGGCGATTTGGGTTCAATCTTCTATATCGACGGCGAAACGGTCGTTTCATTGATCATCGGCACGCACGACATCTACCGGGGGTGAGTCGCGCAACGGAAGAGCTGTCATTAAAAGTTTCAATTCTGACCCTTTTTATTGCTGAATGATTCTGGAGCCCTCCACGTAGTACTCAACAACGATGCCACCAACTCCTGACTTCAGCATGAATCCATTTGAATTATTGACCCTGGTGAAGCGACTTAAGTTGAAAACATCCGGCTCGAAATGGCTTCGGAACATCAAAAGCGTCGTCCCTTCGGAAGGGATCACGGAAGGGTTTCGAGTTTTCGGGAAATCGGCCAACGATCAGTCGGAGGGCTGAATAGAATTAGCAGAAAGCACCGAAGTGCCCGCTGGCACGGACGTCTTGGGGGTGCTGACAACCCAGTTTGGGCCGTTTGAACTGAAGTTCGATTGCGTGAAGCCGAACTCAACCGAGAAGGTGCAGTTCAAGTTCCGTTGCACTTTTGTGATCAAAGATCCATCGGTGTTCCTTGCGGGGAAGGGAAGGGCTCTGCTCGGTACACACGATAACTCGTTGTAAATAACTTGGTGTCCGTTTTGGTGTCCGGTCGTCTTGCTCCATTCAAGTTTGCCGGTTATCCGTTTGCCTTGCTTTGGTGAAGGTCATTTCGCTTTAATCGCCACTATCCGTGACGTAACGCACATTCTTGGCTCAATTGAGCAGGGCGATTCCAGGGCAGCGGAGGAGCTGCTAGCCTTGGTTTACGAAGAATTACGGAAGCTGGCCGCGAGCAAATTGGCTCGGGAGAAAGGAGCGCAAACGTTGCAGGCTACGGCTTTGGTGCATGAAGCCTGGTTGAGACTCGCCGGTTCTAAAGCTCAGCACTGGAAAGACCGAAGCCATTTTTTCGGCGCGGCCCCCGAAGCGATGCGGCCCATTTTAATTGATAACGCCCGCCGCAAAGCTGCCCTCAAACGTGGAGGAAAGGACGATTCCGATGAACTGCACGAATCCCAAATCGAATTTCCCACGCCGCCTGAGCAAGTTCTTGCTTTCAATGACGAGCGCTGTTGCCACCCCGATGGCGAGTTTTGCCAGCAGGCAGTTTTTCATGGATGAAAATGGCAACGCGGTGATGGAGTTGACGCTGAACGAGGCGACGCCTCAACCGACAGTGCTTGGCATCAGAGTTCGTCGAGTCGATTGGACCGGCTATTTCAACGTGTCCATCCCCCTAGGGCAAACACTGACCTCAGGGGCTGGGAGTGGCGATACCTTTGGCAGCAGTGCCAAAGCCAGGAACTCCTCACGCTTGGCTCTCATTCCAACGGCGTCACTGCCGTCGGCTTTCTTCCGAATGCAAATGCAGCTTTCTCGGCGGGCCAGGACCACACGGTTCGCCTTTGGGATCTGCAATCCAAGAAGCTGCTCGCTACACTGCCGCAAGGCGACAAAGTTACTGGTGTCGCCTGCTCGCCCGATGGCGCATGGATGGCTGTCTCGATTGGGACTCCGTTCCCAACTGCGCTGGTTCCGAGATATGAGACGCCACTGCTCTTCTGGGATTTGGCAACCCGGCAGTCCACTAAGTTTATCCTCACAAATCATGTTTGGATTCGGCCCAACAGTCTCGTCTTTTCTCCAGACAGCGCCCTTTTGGCCTTCGGCAGCGTTATCCCCGGAATCCATTTATGGAGTGTTCAAGAAAAGAACGAAATCGCCCTTCTTTCATCGTTCTTTGCGTGGCTTGGGCCCGTGAGTCAACGGGCCCTTGCCCCCGGACGTGGACAAGTTCGGCGGCGGAAGCGGCACCGCTTATTCTCTGACATCCAACGGCGAGCATTTGCTGCTCGTCTTCACCAACCGCACGTTCAGTATTTGGGAATTCCCCGCGATCCGCGAAGGCGCGCGGCATCCGCTGCCGGTTAACAAGGCGGCCGCGGAGGCTTTGGCAAACGGCGGGCGCGTGGCTGCTTTCATCGGTGAGGATGGCAATGTTGTTTTTTGGCACCGCGAGACACAGATGACCAATTGGCTGGCCCTTCCTGATACCAACCGCAGCAGCAGGCCGGCCTTTTCATCCGATGGTCGGAAGCTCGCGCTCGCTGGATGGCAACACGTCACGGTCGTTGACGTGTCTTCCGGCACGAATCTCTTATCGATTTCCGCCTCAAGACCCCGAGAACTCTCACACGGAGCCGCTTTCTCCCTCCGTTTTTCGCCTGACAGCAACAAGATTATCGTGGGATTCGGCAGCGGCGACGTGAAGCTCTGGGACTTGGCTGGCGGCGGCGGTCGGATCGATTTGAAAGGCCACACCTTCCAGGTCAATGGCTCGGCCTTCCTCGATGCTCAAACCGTCATCACTTCTGGCGAGGATGTTCGCTTTTGGGATTTGTCTACCCCTACGCCCAGTGCCATCTTGCAACCGCGTCCGGCATTCTTCATGGGCACAGCCCTTTCTGGCGACGGCCGACGGCTTGCAGTCGGGGGATCGGATGGAGTCATCACGCTTTGGGACACCGCCTCCAGGCAAGAGGTCCTGACTCTCTCCGGTCACACGCGGCCCGTCCAGGCTCTCGCATTCTTGCCGGATGGAAACTCCCTGGTCTCGGTCGGGATGGATCAAATACGTGTGTGGCGCGCGTTCCCGCTGGCGCAATAAAGCCACCTCACAGTATGGAGTCGCTGTTATCCTGGAGGCGAGAGTCGGTTTTCAACCGTCGGCCGAATCAGGATTCGCTGTCCGAGAATGAACGGGAAGCCAGAGGAATGGAGCTTGCGCGGAATCTGTCCAATCTGTCGAAGGTGAAACTGAGCTTGTTCCTGGATGCTCCGCAGCCCCCTCGGGCACCGACAGACAATCAACTGAACTGCGTATTGGGGTTGCAGCTCGTTGCGACCGAAGCGCAAGCTCGGAAGCTTGCCACGTCCGTGCGCTTCCGAGTAGATTTCCGAGCATGTTCAATCTCGCCGAGATTATTCGTCAGCACGAGGGGAAGAGTTTGGAATTCAAGCGCGACCTTTCCTCCCCGGACAAGGTAATGCGCACGCTGGTTGCTTTTGCCAATGGCGCGGGTGGGAGATTGCTCATCGGTGTCGAAGATGGCTCTCGCAGAGTTCTCGGCGTGCCAGACCCGGCGAAAACGGAGGAACAACTGGCAAATTTCATCTCCGACCGGATTGAGCCGCGGCTCGTGCCGGAAATTCATGTCATCCCGTGGCGGAAGACGTATGTGCTGGCCGTCGAAATGTTTCCCAGTCCAAGCCGACCGCACTACGTCAAAGCGTTGGGTTTTCCAGCCGGTGTTTATGTCCGCGTCGGCTCGACGAACCGTCAGGCCGATACCGCCGCAGTTGCCGAACTTCAGCGGATGGTTCGCGGACGTTCATTTGATGAAGAACCAATGCCGGAATTGGACTCGGAAGCGGTTGACTTCCGAGTGGCTTCCGAGTGCTTTGCGTCGGTTCGAAAGTTGACACGACATGAACTGCACTCGCTTCAGCTCACCACCCGTCATCAGGGCCGGGAAGTTGCCACGGTGGGCGGGATATTGTTGTTTGGCGTGGATCGTTTGAAACACTTTCCCGAGGCTTTCTTGCGCGCAGGCTGCTTCAAGGATGAAGACAAAAGTGTGATCATTGATTCAGCCAACATCACCGATGTTCCGGTGCTCGCCGTGGAAAAGGCTCTGCAATTCGTGCAACGCAACACCCGACGTTCCCTCGAAATCAAGAACTTCCGTCACCGCGAGGTTTGGGAATTTCCAGTCGTGGCCTTGCGCGAGGCCATTATCAACGCCTTCGTCCATGCCGACTATGCTCAGCGTGGTTCGTCACTGCGACTGGCGGTGTTCCGCGACCGCATTGAAGTGGAAAATCCCGGCAACTTGCCGCCTGGCCTGACCATTGAGGACATTCTGCGTGGTGTCTCCAAGCTGCGAAATCGCGTCATCGGTCGTGTCTTCCACGAGTTGAAACTGATTGAGCAATGGGGCAGCGGCATTCAGCGAATGATAAACACCTGTCGGCAGGCGGGGTTGCCAGACCCGGAGTTCGAGGAAATCGGTACGGGCTTTCGGGTCACCTTTCGTCGCCAGCATGTCGCCCAGCCAAAGCGAGATGAACTCGACCGGGCCATTGTCGAATTCTTGCGCCTCAATCCTGGCGCTTCCACCAGCCGGATCGCGGCGCATATCAAGCGAACATCCCGCGCGACTCAATCCCGCTTGAAACGGTTGGTGGAACTGGGCCAGATCGTGGCCTTGGGCACCAGCGCAAAAGACCCACACAAAGGGTATCACTTAAAGGCAGAATGAGGCTTTCCAGCGCGGCAGCATGCAGAAAGAGGGGAGCAGCATGGCCTATGGAACGGTTTGCTTCGCCACGCTGTTCACTTGCTCGCTTCCTGTGTCATAAATGCCTCCTCCCAAGTCTCAGGCTGGCCTGCCAGCCGTCCGCCTCCGCTAAAGCTACGGCGGACAGGTAGCTCGTTCCCACGAGCGAAGGCTGGAGGCGAGGGTCGGAATTGCTCGACTCCGCCCCGTAATTCGGTTGAAATTAACCTGTTTTGCTGGGTTTTCAAGTCAAACCTCACCTAACTCCTGCCCTCCATTTCTTAACTCCTCGTTACCATTTTGCTGACACTTTTGCTGACAGTCCTCCATCGATTTGGAAATGGCGGATAGGGAGTCGTGAACCTCCGAAATCGTTTAGAATCCATCGATTGCTGATTCACGCCGAGCATGCCGAGGCGTTCGGTTGCCTAAAATCCCGAGATCGGTAAAAATACGAGCTTGGTATGGAAATCCGTTTCTTCAAGCCGGAGAAACCTCATGGCTTTCTCTCGAACTACTTTCGCTGGCCATTCGTGCTCGAATGCCGCCGGTGGGAGAACGTCGAACATTTCTACCAGGCCGCGAAGTTCAGCCACGATTCAAAGCTGACCGAAGCAATCTGTCGCCATTCCCACCCCGATGCTGCCAAGAGCTTTAGCCGTGAACACGCATCCGATTGCCGCTCGGATTGGGAGAATGGTGGCTGCCGAAGGATCTCTGGTGAATTCACGAATTTCCTCTCAGAAATCGGCTCCCATGGTTCCCTCATTCTCTTCGTCACTTCTTCAATCGATAGAATTTTTTAGGCCCGGAAATCCGATCTCCCACTCGGTTCTGGAAATCCATCACGACGGGAGGTGTTGACACCGTGGTCCACGACTTCTCATCCGTGAGCGTTGCTGCGGATTGCAGGGCGTAACCTTCCCCCCAAAGTGGCCAGGACAGTAAGATGTTTTCGCCGCTCGCCTGGACCGCCAAAGCAGGAAATTCCGCAACCAGCGCAACACTCTGAAATCCTCCGGCGGCGATGGCGATCACGTTTTGCAAATCAGTGGGCACCCTGCTCTGGCTGTCGGCGTTCAACCCCCATGCCACTACAGTGCCCTCCTTTTTTAGGGCTAAATTGTGGTAACCTCCTGCAGCGATGCTCATCACTCCTGTCAAGTCGCCAGGCACCGTAGTCTGGCCGTGCTTGTTATCCCCCCAGGCGACGACCCGGCCATCCGATTTGAGCGCCAGGCTGTGGTAGTTTCCCGCGCTGATCGCAACAACATTGCTCAATCCCTCTGGTACGACGCTTTGGCCGAAAGTGTTATCTCCCCAGGCCGCGACCGTACCATTCGCTTTCAGAGCCAGACTGTGATTGTTCCCGGCCGCGACTGCAATCACGTCACTCAAGCCGCTCGGGACAGCGCTTTGGCCCTGTTCGTTCGAGCCCCAACCCACCACATTACCGTCGCCTTTAAGCGCCAGGTAATGAGCAAAAACCGTCCCGTCGTTCCCCCGAAGGGGGTCGTAGTACCCACCCCCAGCAAGGGCGACCACGTCCGTCAGCCCCTCGGGGACGACGCCTGGATATCCCCAGGCAACCACTGTTCTATTCTCCTTGATGGCAAAACTGTCGTTGTATCCCGCGCTGACACCCACAACATTCGTCAAGTCTGCCGGCACTGTGGTTTGTCCCCCCCACGCCAGAACTGTATTGGCATTTAGGGCGAGAATATGGTTCTGTCCCACGGCGATCCTTGTGAAGCGTGCTTCCTGGGAAAGGTAGTTATTCTGTCCCCATCCCACAAGAGTCCCGTCGCCCTTGAGAGCGAGGCTGTAATCGCCGCCCGCGGCGATCGCCACCACCCCATCCAGACCTGCGGGCACGCTGCTTTGCGCGTACCAGTTACCGCCCCAGGCGACGACCGTCCCATCGGACTTAAGGGCCAGGCTATGATCGCCTCCAGCAGCGATGGCCACGGCTCCGTGCAAATCCTCAGGCACATTCAGCGCGCCGGCTTGACTAAGCCCCCAAGCGACGACCGATCCATCGGACTTGAGCGCCAGGCTGTGATAGTCGCCTGCGGCGATGCCAACCACTCCGGCCAACCCCTTGGGCGCTGTGTGGGGAACGAAGGCGGCGCCGTTCCAATTCTTTCCCCAGGCCACAACCGTGCCGTCGGACTTTAGCGCCAAACTATGGAAACTTCCCGCGGCGATTGCGACCACACCCGTTAACCCTTCCGGCGGCGAGGATTGCCCAGCCGAGTTCTCCCCCCACCCGATGACTGTGTGATTGGTTGTGAGAGCCAAACTGTGAGCACCTCCTGCCGCGATCGCGACAACGCCTGTCAACCCGGTCGGGACAGTGGATTGCGACGCCTGATTCAATCCCCAGGCCGAAACGGTCCCGTCTCGCTTGAGCGCCAGACTGAATAGGTACCCCGCAGCGATGCCAACAGCATTTGTCAATTCTGCAGGCACCCTGCTTTGGCCGGTCTCGGCACCTCCCCAGCCCACGATCGTCCCAGCGGTTGTAATCGCTAGAAAGTGATTTTGGCCCACGGCGATGCTGGTGAAGCGCGTTCCCGGTACGACATAAGGAATTGATTGGGCTCCCCAACCAACCACCGTTCCCGGCTGCTGCTTGACGTTCCGGGCTGCGGCTTGAGCAGCAAGCGTCAGGGCAAAGGCGGTCAGGAAAAAAAGGGCTTTCAGTTTAGCATTCATGTACTTTCGCTTGGATTTAGGACTTGAGGTCATTTCATCTGGAGCAACGGATTCCCCGGTCGAATCGGGTCAAGTATTTCAGGAAATTTTTGGCTTACTGCTGTCTCGTTCGGAAAAAGCGCTGTCCATTGGAAACAGGCAAAGCTACTTTGAACACTCCGTTATCAAGCGTTGGCATTTGCGCGACGGAGGTCCATGAATTGGCCTGCATTGTAGCAGACTCCTCCAAAACAAATGGCGCGGTCCCGGCCGTCCAGGTGATTTCCAAAATGCCCAAAGTAGTTGCGCGCAGGGAAAGTTGAGGGCGCAGAACAGTAAACGAGCTAGAACTGGTGACACTGCCATGCGGGGTCACGATGGTGATGAGGCCAGAAGTGGCATTGGGAGGAACAACAGCGTTAATTCGGAGGTCAGCGTTATTCTCAATGGGCAGCTTTCTTGCCCTGCAGCTCTGCTTCCCGAATGCTCGCAAAATGTCAATCTTTGGGACCGACCCGAATGGGTGTTGATCGGCTTCCTAGGGCCAATTTTACTTGTATAGCATCATCGCTTTTTGAGCCGGAAGAAGTTTGCGCCGCTTTCGATTGGCAGGCTCAAGTAGTTTTGCCCTTCGATCGTCGCGGGCGCCAGGGAGGTGCTGATCCATTCGGCTGGGGAGGTGAAACTGGATGCCTGCTGAAGCTGAAAAGCGGGGTCCACGTTCGGCCAATTCAATTCAATTCTCCCGCCATTCTGACTTATTCCCAGGAAAGGCTGGAATTCGGCGCGCGTCACTTCAAAGGCGCTCCCGGCCAGAAAAACAAATTGTTCGTTTGCGGCAAAATCTCTGAACCGGTACGCAGAATAGCTAAAAGTGTGGAACTCCGCGACTTGAAAGATTTCCTTGGGGTTGCTGATGTCGAACACGTTAAGATAATTCGATGCACCGGGCATGTGTGATTCCTGCCAGTGGATATAGAGGCGATTGCCCGCGATGCGCATTCTCCTGCCGTGAGACCGAATGGGTTGAATCGCGACGAGGACAGGGTGGGCAGGATCGCTGACGTCGAGAACATCAATCGCGGTGTAATCAGGACTTCCGTCATCGCGCGCATGCCAGGAGGAGATGAAAACATAATTGCCGGACACCGCCAACGGGGCTTGCAGCCGGGTCCCTTCCGAAGGTTTGTAAGCAGTCTCCAAGCGCGGAGCGGAGGGGTTGCCGATGTCAACAATTCGCAGGGCGCCGTCCGCCGATGCGAGAAAGGCATATTTGCCCGAAACCTTGATGTCTGTTAGCCCGGAAGAATCGGCGATCGGAAGTTTGCCTCGGACAGTCGGCAGGGATGGATTGGCGACATCTATAATCCGAAAAACGAAATCGGAGGCGACATGCAAAAGATTGCCGGCCATGGCAATACTTCCGGTGAAGCCCAACTCAGCGGATATCTTTGGGGATTTGGGATCCGTGATGTCAACAAGCGAGAGGGATTTTTGATCGCCGTAGCACAACACATTTCCAGAAGCCTCCAGAGCGCTGACATAGTTGCTCTGTGGCGTTGGGAGCCGGGCTGCAAGTTGGGGTTGACTGGGATCGCGCACGTCAAACACCAGGAGCCCGGATTCTTGCTCCCTGGGGCCCCCTTCATCATTGAAAACATAGGCATAACTGCCGGAGAGCGCGATGGCCCTGTAATTGCCTTCAATTCCTGGACTATGCGCTGGAACGCCGCCGACCCGCTTGGGAGCGCTTGGAACAGACACATCAAAAATGTTCAAACCATCTTCAAAATTGCCCCCATACACTTTGTTCTCCGCAATGTCTATGGACCAAAAGCCATATCCGGTGATTTGCGCGACCCCGCTCGGGCTGGCAAGGTTTGACAGATCAAAAATCTGGATCTTGTCCCCTGCGATGGCGTAAAGCCGGCCATTGGCCACTTTCAAACTGCCAAAATTTCCGGGAACTTCCGCTGTTTGAACCGGGAGTTTGGGATCGCTAACATCAACCACCGCTAAAAAACCGCGGCCTTCAAAACCGTCAGCTTCATAACATCCGACAAATGCAGTGTTTCCAACGACCTCGATGCTCCACGACTTGCTTGCGAGGTTCAGAGAGCCAAGCAGCTTCGGCGAAGCTGGAATGGAGATGTCGATCACTTCCAGCGATCCACCGCTGGTGACCAGGAGTTTATCGCCGGAAACGGCCCAGCTGCTGATACTGTCGCCAGAGGCGGAATACTCCGCCATCTCTCGTGGGCGGCTTGGATCAGAAACATCGATGATCTTGATCTCTTTTCCTTCCTCATATAACGGTTCCACGAACACCAATCGCCCAGCCACCCGAATTGTCGACCAAAACAACTTCTCGCCTAACCACAGTGAACTCCTTTTTGCGGGATGCGCCCCATCAGTGACATCCCAGATTTCCAACTCTGAGTCGGTGGAATAATTCGGGGCGGTCACTCCGTAAATGTTTTTTCCATCCGAGGCGAAGGTTACAAAAGCTTGAATTCCTGGACTGAATCCGCCGGTATGAACGGGATTGGCGGGATCGCTGATGTCGATAATCGCGATGGCGCCCTGGGTCAAAACAAAAGCCCGATTGCCGAAAACCGAAACTTGGCGCGCCTCGCTTAGCCCAACCGGGAAGCTGGGCACCGCGCCTAGTGAGGACAATTTCATGCGATATCCAGCCTTTCCTGGGGAAATCGAGGGCATGGTGTCATCGGCGCGAAGGGGGCATGGCCCGATGGCGGCCGTGAGGAACAACACGAATAACCAATATTTTGCTTTCATGCATCTTGAACAACGAATTTTTTGACTGAAGCAGGCCAAATATGTTGAGGAAATTTTGCTTATTTTTGTCTCGCTCGAAAAAAGCGCTGCCTGGGCGAACCAGGCAAAGTCACTTTGAACACGCCATTCTCGAGCGTTGGTGTTTCTGAGACGGGGGTCCACGAATTGCTCTGCATCGTGCTAGATTCCTCCAAAACATAGGGCACGCTCCCGGCCGTCCACGCAATTTCCAACAGGCCAGAAGTGGTCGCGAGAATGGAGAGTTGAGGGCGCAGAACAGTAAACGAGCTGGAACTGGTTACACTGCCATGCGGAGTCACGATGGTGATGGGGCCAGAAGTGGCATTGGGAGGAACAACAGCGTTAATTCGGAGGTCAGCGTTATTCTGCTGGGCCTTGGTAAAAGCGGCGATGATGCCATTGAACAGAACACTGGTTGCTCCGCTAAAATTCGTTCCCGAAAGCGTCACCCTGGCGCCTGGATCGCCGATGGCAGGCGAGAATTGTGAGCCTGTAAAATCGGGGGTTGGCGTGGCATACCAACTCAACGTGAACGAGCCCATCCGCGATTCGTCGAGGATGGATTTGTTGGCCTCGTAGGCTTTGATTGCGACCGCGATCGAATAAGCGGTCCCAGCGACGGCATCAAAGCTCGTTCGGCTCTGGATAGCGGCTCCATGGTTGTCGCTGCTGCTGATTTCCGTGAGCGAGCCGATGTTGTCGCCGGTGTAAACGCCCAGGAGCGAATCGAAAACCGTGCCTTTCGAAGTATCAAATGTGATCCAACCATTCGCGGGCGCCGTCCATCGATACCAGACCGAAGCGGCGCTATCCCGCTCGTGCGCGATGTCCGGTTCCGCCTCTTCAGGCAAGGCGTTCCGGGTCGTTCCGGTTTTGCTGCCGGTCATGCCACTGATGAGGAGCGCGTCCGCAAAATCATCGTTCACCACGGGAAAGCCGAAGGTCCAGGTGAAGTCATCCGCGGTGGCGTCCTGGCGGACACCATTGAAATTCCCGTCGAGGCGCTCGCCCCGGTCGTCCAAAGCCGACCGCAAAACTCTTCCCGCATGGTTCGTCCGAGCCAGCAGTCCGTCGGGAATCAGCGTGACGGTGCGATCCCCATTTTCCCATTCGAAGCGCCCGGCAATGGAGGGTGTGAAAACGATGGCGGCTTCGGTAGTGGGCCGGTTCATCGGACGGCTGAAAGTGACGCGGATCGGATCGCCCGGACGAACGCCGGGTCCCGCGGGATGCGCGGCGATCACGATGGCGGGGGCGGCGGTGTTCGTGAGCCGCACCAAAGCCTTTGCCACGTTCAAACGGCCGTTCGACATGACCTTTCCAGACAGCCCGGCGGATTGATCGACCGATCCCAAAATGGCGGCCCTGATCTCGGCGGCGGAAGCATTCGGAACGGCGGACTTCAGCAGCGCGATCGCGCCGGATACCTGCGGCGTGGCGGAAGAAGTGCAGCAGAAATCATCGTGCTCAGTGGTCACAATATTCTCTCCCGGGGCGGCCAGATGGGCGGTGGAACGTCCGTAACTGGATCCGCCCGACAATGCGTCGTTCGAGTCCGAGGCTGAAATGCAAAGGACGTGTGGAGAATTCCAATACGAGACGCCCCAACTGACCTCGTCGTTGTTCATCCCGTTATTGCCGGATGAAAAAACCGTGATGATGTCTTCCCGGCCGCACGCATCGATCGCGTTCTTGAGCGCCTGGCTGTAAGACGCCACGCTGATACTCGCGCTGGCTGCTACGATGTTGACCCCGCGGCGTTTCATCTCGAGCAGGTATTGAAACGCCTCAATCAGGCGGGCCGTTTGCCTCGGCATGTGCCAATCATTGTCAAAATCCAGGGGCAGAACGCGAATCGCCATAATGGATACGGCCCAGTTCACACCAACCGTCCCCTTCGCATCATTCCCAACCGCTCCAATCACCCCGGCGCACGCGGTCCCGTGAGTGTACGGCGTCGTTATTTCGCCACGCGTGAATCCTGGGTCCAGGGGCACGCTATCGCTATCCACCACGTCGATCCCATGGACATCGTCAATATAGCCATTGCCATCATCATCAACGCCGTTCGTCGCCTTATCCTTGCCCTGGGCATCCAACCCCGTTTCACCGGGATTACGCCACATGTTCGCGGCGAGATCGGAGTGTTTAAAGTTCACGCCCGAGTCGATCACGGCGACGACGATGTCCCTGCTGCCGGTGGTCACGTCCCACGCCGCGGGCGCGCCGATCTTCTTGAGATGCCATTGAGCATTGAACCGCGGATCGTTGGGTGTGGCGGCTGAGGCTGGCGACGCGAATTCGAGCGCAAGCGCAAGGCAGGCGGCCCCGAGTGAAAATTGTTTTATGTTCATTCACCCAGAGCAACGAGTTCCCGAATCGAATCGGGTCAACAATTTTGAAAAAAGTTTGCCTGAAGGAAACCGGGGCGATCGGGCATCCCCGAACACGAGGTCTTAATGGGCTGCGCTGGGGGCGTCCGCCTCCGGCAGGGAGGCCGCGCGCCAGACGCGGATTTGATCCCACCCCACGGACACGAGAGTATTGCCGTCGGGCAAAAAGGAGAGCGCCAGCAGGAGTCGCGTATGCCCGGCCAGCGTCACTACTTCCTGTTTCGAGGCCAGGTCATAAATGGTGATGAGTCCATCATTCGCTCCGACAGCCAGCCGACGGCCGTCGGTGGAAATCGCCGCTGAGCGAAACACGACGGGCCGTGGCTTGAGGAGGGAACGCGTCGTGGGAGAGGTTAAATCCCAGAACCGAATCTCCCGAGAGGCGGAGATCACGGTCCGGTTGTCGGGCAGAAAAGCCAGACCATTCACTTGATAGTCATGCCCTCGAAAAGTCGCTTCCGGTTCGCGCCGCGCCAAATCCCACACCTTAACCAATCCACTGCCAAATCCAGCCATAAGTTTTTGGCCGTTGCCTGAGAGGCAAAGAGAAAAAACGTGTTGCCCGTCGCAGGGAAAGGTCAAGAGACTCCTTCCACTGGATACTTCGAATGCGGAGACGCCATCGGTGCCCCCCAGGGCGAAGATTTTGCCGTCCCCCGAGAAAAGCGCC
The DNA here is from genome assembly GCA_945865375.1 of Akkermansia muciniphila. GTDB lineage: Bacteria > Verrucomicrobiota > Verrucomicrobiia > Limisphaerales > F1-80-MAGS106 > F1-80-MAGS106. Next base: position 13,196 of record CAMBEJ010000071.1, read on the forward strand.
CGATTCACCCGATTGGAAAGAGTCCCCGGGGCCCAATTGGTTTCGCCCGTGGCGGCATTCCAAAATAATATCCTGCCATCCTCGGCCACGAACGCGGCCAATTGTCCGCCCGCAGCCAGGGCCGCCGTGGCCGGCTTGGTCAATGGGATTGGATGCCTCGGACCCTCACGGAGAGTAGTCGTCTCCCAAATACTGAACGTGCGGTTTGTGAAAATCGTCAACAGGTGGCACCCGTCCGGGGAGAGTGAATAGGCGAAACTGTTGCCGCTTGAATTTTCCTCGATGTCCGGTGGAAATGGGCGATGGCCGGGCTCCTTTGACGCGGGAGCGATATCCCACAAGCGCACGGTCCCATCCAGACTGCCGCTGATGAAGGCGCGGCCATCCGGTGAGAAGGCCCCGCCTGTCACCAGGTTCCGGTGCCCGCGCAAGCGAATGATTTCCTCGCCGCTGGGCACGGCTTGAATGGAAATCCTTGTCCCCCCGCCCGTAGCGGCCGTAGCCAGCATCCGGCCATTCGGAGATAGCCGCGGAGCCATGATTTCCACGTCACCAAGACCGATGTTGTAGTTGGTGAAGACAGTCTTTTCCTTACCCAAGGCAACATCCCACACCTTCGCGGTTCGATCGCCACTGCCCGAAACCAGGAGTTGACTATCCGGAGTAAAGGCCAGCGATGTCACGTACCACGTATGACCCCGTAATCGTTTCACGATTGAGCGTTCGCGAAGATTCCAAAGGACGATATCGCCCGCCATATTATCCGTGTAGGCCACCGTTTGGCCATCTGGCGAAAAGGCGATGCCCAGCGGCCGCAACCATTGATGATAGGAAGGCAGTTGCGCGATCTCCCGACGCTTCTCAAGGCTCCAAATCGAGACGCCCCTCAAGTAGGATGCGAAAGCGAGCTGCTTGCTGTCGGGAGAAAAAAACAGTGAGTTCGGCCGCAGCCAGTTGTTCGTAACCAGGACCTGCGCCGACTGAGTTGCCAAGTCCCAGAGTAAGAGCGAATTCGGCGTAACATCGCCAGTGGTTGCCATCCACCGTCCATCCGGCGAGCAGGCGGCGCCGTTCACCTCACCCTCGTGGCGCAGCGAAGCAATCTGCCTATTCGATTCGATATCCCACAAGCGAACTGTCTTATCCTTGCCGGCAGAAAAAGCGGTTTTGCCGTCGGGCAGATACCCGACAGCCGTGACGCCATTGGAGTGGTAACCGAGAATGGAACGTTGCTCGCCTTCACATTGCTTCCACAGATAGCGCCATTCCCAGCCTCGCAAATCCTCCTTCGCAGCCAGCATAACACCTGGCTGGTTGGCTGGCCGATGGCGGTCGAGTAACTGCAGTGCGCGGAATAGATTGCCATCCTCAACCGCCTGGTGGGCCAGGTTCATGTCCGAGGCATATTGGAACCGCGAGGCGCGAAGGGATTCCTGCTGAGCCAGCGTCTGGGAAGCTTCGGCCGCGGATCGAGCGATTTTTTCGCGACGATAGGAAACGGCGCTGAAAACAAATGCGGCCCAAAAAGCTAGAAGGACGCCCACAGTAACCGTAACCGCGGTCTGGTTGCGCCGAACAAATTTTTGGACTTTGTAAGCGGTGGTTGGTGGCCGTGCGACGATCGGCTCGTCGCGCAACTGCCTCTGAATGTCCGCCGCCAGTTCGCTGGCTGTTTCATAGCGGCGAGCGCGATCCTTCTCCAGGCATTTCATCACAATCCAATCGAGGTCCGCGGAGATTCTGGATCCATGTTTTTGGATTCTCGACTGGGTTGCGGAAGGCCACGCCGGTTCCTGCTCGGCAATGATGCGGCGCATCTCATCCAAGCCGGCGGTGAGCAGCTCGTGGTTATCGAATGGAGGTTTGCCAGTGAGCAATTCGTAAAGGACGACGCCGAGGGAATAAATGTCGCTGCGGGTATCGATATCTTCGCTGGTCATCCGCGCCTGCTCTGGACTCATGTAGGCGGGCGTGCCGATGAGCTGTTGAAAGAAAGTCTGGATGGTGGCATCGTTGGCGCGGCCGGCGATGGCCTTGGAAATGCCGAAATCAATAATTTTGGGAGCGCCATCCGCAGCAATGAGGATGTTACTGGGCTTGAGATCGCGATGGATGATCCCTTTTTGATGCGCGTGCTGGACCGCGTCACAAACCTGGATAAATAGCTCCAGCCGCTCGGGAATGGAGAGTCGATTCTTTTCGCAGAACTCCGTGATTCTGACTCCCCGAACCAATTCCATCACGAAGTAGGGACGCCCAGCCTCGGTAGCGCCCGCATCAAAAACCTTCGCGATATTCGGATGATCCATCATCGCCAGCGTTTGGCGTTCCGCTTCGAACCGGGCGATGACGCTCCTGGTGTCCATCCCCGCTTTAATCACTTTCAGGGCCACCTGCCTGCGAATGGGGATTTCTTGTTCCGCCAGAAAAACAACGCCGCAACCCCCCTCGCCCAGATTCTCAACGAGCCTATAACGCCCGATCCACGCGCCCGTCGTCTCAATCAGGCTCTCAGTCCGCATTAACCTCGAACCGGCTTTCTGCTCCAGGAAACCACCAGCCGCTTCATGCGCCTCGATCAATGCCTCGATCTCGCTGCGCAAAGCGGCGTCCCCCGCGCAGGCCCTTTCGAGAAAAGCCGCGCGCTCTTCCCGGGAATGCAAACTCAGCGCTTCCTCGAGAATCGTTTCTTCGTTGATACTTTTATCCAGCATGAAACCTGCGTCCGGTCCAGTTTTCATCAAGAGTAACGCAATCGCAGCGCCGGCTGGGTCAGATATTTCAAAAAATTATTCCGCGCGCAGGCGCATGATCTCCCGAAACAGCAGTGACCGCGCGTGGGTCCATTGCCGTTTGACGGTTTTCTCAGAAACTCCCAGCGCCTGCGCGGTTTCCTCAATCGTAAACCCCGCATAAAACCGCAGCTTCACCAACTCGGCTTTATCCGGATGATCCACGGCCATGCGATTCAGCGCTTCATCGACAAGAAGGAGAGCGTCCGGATCCGCGTTTTCAGCGATGTCCAGGTCGCTCAATTCCAGGACGACCTGGCCGCCGCCGCGTTTTTGACTTTGTTTGGCGCGGGCGCGATCGATCAGAATATGTCGCATCGCCTCGGCGCAGGCGCGGAAAAAGTGCTCGCGATTGTTCCATTTCGCTACGCCGTTGCCGGAAAGTTTCAGCCACGCCTCATGAACCAGTGCGGTGGCCTGCAAGGTTTGTCCCGCGGGCTGCTGCGCCATTTTCGCCGCAGCCAGTCTGCGAAGCTCCTCATAAACCGCCGGCAGCAATTCCTCGGCAGCTTGAGGATCACCTTTCTGGACGCGCTCGATGATTTGTGTGACGTCTCTGATGATTCGAGATTATCGAACCGGCTTGAAATGTCGAGATACCGAGCCCATTCACGAAGATCAAAAAGTCGAAATCCAAGCCTCCCCTTGTGCTGAACACGGCGAAACCACATTTTCGATTCCCCTCAGTCATGAAATGTCAACTGAGTAGTGCCCGGGTACTGGCCGGATATGAAAGAGTAGTGGAGGCGAGGGCCGGAATCGGTCCAATTTGACCGCGATTACCCCTCAAAAATGCCCGGTTTCATTGGAAAATCAATTTAAATCGCTTTAAATCAGTCTCTCCCATTTTAAATCTTTTGGTGTCCGCTTTGAGGCAGGACTGTTTCAAGAAAGCAGCGAACACCCAGCCGGACGGGGCGCGGACTTCAGTCCGCAGGAAGGTTGATCTGCGAACAGAACTTGGAGATTAGCCGGCCCATCTCTGTGCGATAAGACGTTCCTGCGGGTTGAAACCCGTGCCCCACCTTTTCGGAGCGGAGCCTTTAGGGAAAGCCGATTTCAATCCGGAGCTCCGCTTTCTTGAAACAGCCCTGGCTTTGAGGGAACTTCGAAGGTTGATGCTCGCAATCCGCTTCGGGTCGGGAATACTCACTTTCGCGATGGATGAACCGTTACCAGCGTCGTTGGGAGCGCCGACACCTGCCATCGATCCGGCGGCGGAGGGCGCGCCACTTCGAGGCAAAGGAGTTGGCCCCCCATCGGTGCCCGATCACGAATTGTTTCAGCGTATCGGCGCGGGGTCCTATGGTGAAGTTTGGCTGGCGCGCAATCTCGCCACTGGAGCTCTCCGCGCCGTCAAGATCGTGCATCGTTCGACCTTTGCGGACGAGCGGCCTTTCAACCGCGAATTCGAAGGGATCAAGAAATTCGATGCCATTTCGCGTTCGCATCCAAGCCAATTAGCGCTCTTCCATGTCGGGCGTAATGATGTGGCTGGATACTTTTACTATGTGATGGAGTTGGCGGACCCGATTTCCGCCGACGGCCCCTATCAAGCGCACACCCTTCGCGCCGATCTGGAGCAGGGCCGTCTCCCGTCGGCGCGCGTTTTGGAAATCGCGCTGGTGCTCACCGAAGCGCTGGCCCACCTCCACACCCACGGCCTCATCCACCGCGATGTTAAACCGTCCAATATAATCTTCGTCAATGGTCGACCTAAACTCGCCGACATTGGTCTCGTCACCGACGCCTCCGACAACCGCAGCATCGTCGGCACCGAAGGCTACCTTCCCCTCGAAGGTCCCGGAACTCCCGCCGCGGACATTTTCGCGTTCGGCAAAGTCCTCTACGAAGCCCTCACCGGCCAGGATCGCCGACAATTCCCTCATCTCCCCGCCGACCTTCGTGAGTGGTCCGACGCGCCCCTGGTTTTCGAGCTGAACGAAATCCTTCTCAAAGCCTGCGCCGCCGATGCGCGCGAACGTTACCCCTCCGCAGATTCAATGCTGGTCGACCTCAAATGGCTGTACGCGGGCAAGTCCGTGAAACGAAAGCGCTCCATCCAACGCGGCTGGGGCTGGATGCTGAAAACGGCTGCCCTTCTTGCGGTCTTCGCTCTTGGCGGTTTCGTCATTTCACATGATCGGGAAAGGCGCTCAGCCATAAACCGACTCACCGCGAGTCCCTTCGAAAGGTCCGGGACCACAAATCCTGCGGCCTGGAAGGCTCGCGAACGCGCTGGGATGATGAGCGGCACGTTTACCGCGGCTGGATTTTCAAATGCGATCCAGGAATTTGAACACGCGGTGGCGCTGGATCCGAATTACGCCGACGCCTGGCTGCATCTCGCCACCGCGCTGGTGCTGAGGGTCGATAAAGGCCTTGTTTCCGGAGACCAGGCGCTGGAGCGCGCCCGCTTCGCCGCTGAGAGAGCGTCGAAGCTGGACCCTGCGAATGGCGAGTCACTGTATTGGCTTGGGGAATGTATTCTTGCGATCGACTATGATTTCACCCGCGCGGAACCGCTGTTTCGAGAGGCCCTTCGGCTAGCGCCGCGCAACCAGGTGCTCCGGAACAATCTCGCTTGCAATCTTTGGTTTTATGGCCGTTTTGATGAAGCCGAATCGATTCTCGACCAGGTCATTCGCGAGCAACCGTCCCACGGCCCCGCTCACGTTCAACTCGGTTTGGTTTACGCGTCTCGCGGGCATTTCGAAGCCGCGCTCAAGTCGATGGATGAGTGTATCCTGCTGCAACCAAACTGGCCGATGGCGCGCGGTCAGCGTGCCGAGATTTTGTGGGCTTTGGATCGGCGGCCGGAAGCAGTCCGAGACTGGTTGCGTTTCATCGAGCTCGAAGGGCTGGCGAACCTCTCGCGACAAGATGCCGGGCGGCTGAACACCACGTTCAACGAAGCAGGCCCCGAGGCGTTCGTGGGAAGCTTGATCGATCTGCTGGAAAAACGGCGCGCGGAAGGCAAGTTCGTTTCCGCCTTCGACCTCGCCAGATTCCACGCCAAGGCTGGCAATCGGGGTCGGGCACTCGATTATCTTGAAGAAGCCGTCAACGAACACCGCACCTTCACTCTGAGCGCCAAAGTGCATATTGCCTTCAAGGATTTTCAAAGTGAGCCGCGCTATCATGCTGTCCTCAGGCGGTTGAAGCTAGAGTAGTGATTTTGAGCATTACTTCTTTAATCGATAGAATTTTGCCGGGCCGGAAACTGTGTCGGTGATCTTGTTCCGCGAAGCCTCAACCAAGGGCGCGGTTAGAATCGGGGTCCACGAATTTTTATCCATCAGATTCGTGGTGGATTGCAAGGCGAAGCCTTGGGCCCAAACCGGCCAAGAGAGTAGAATGTTATTATCACCCCTGGCATGGACCAGAATCGCCGGGGGCTCTGAGATTAACGCGAGGCCATTGTAGGTTCCCCCGGCGATGGCAACAACGCCATTCAACCCGGCCGGCACCGTTCTCTGGTTGTCCCAATTGGCCCCCCAAGCCGCAACGGTGCCGTCAAATTTGAGCGCCAAACTCCCAGGGCCTCCCACGGCGAGGGCGACCACGCCACTTAATCCAACGGGCACCGTGCTTTCGCCGTAATCGTTAGAGCCCCAAGCCGTAACCGTACCGTCGGATTTGAGGGCCAGACTGTGGCCAGATCCGGCGGCAATGGCGATAACACCATTCAATCCGGCCGGCACCGTGCTCTGGCCAGAGTCGTTGTTTCCCCAAGCCACCACCGTGCCATCGGATTTGAGCGCCAGGCTGTGACCATATCCTGCGGCGATAGCGACGACTCCATTCAATCCGCTTGGCCCCGGGCTCTGGCTGTCCCAATTGGCCCCCAAAGCCACGACCGTGCCGTCGGATTTGAGCGCCAGACTGTGCGTGGATCCTGCGGCGATGGCGACCACGCCAGTTAACCCAACCGGCACCGTGCTCTGGCCGGCGAAGTTGTTTCCCCAGGCTACGACCGTTCCGTCAGATTGGAGTGCCAGGCTGTGCCCGACTGGCCCGAAATCTCCTGAACGACGACCACCCGCAGCGATTTCAACCACGCCATGCAATCCGGCCGGCACCGTGCTTTCGCCCCAGTGGTTGGCGCCCCAAGCCACCACCGTGCCGTCGGATTTGAGCGCCAGACTGTGACCATATCCTGCGGCGATGGAGACGACGCCGTTCAATGCGCCCGGCACGATGCTTTGGTTATACTCGTTGCTTCCCCAAGCAGCGACCGCGCCGTTGGATTTGAGTGCCAGACCATGATATTTTCCTGCAGCGATTGCGACCACGCCATTCAATCCGACAGGCACCGTGTTTTCGCCATAGCGGCCCCAGGCCACAACCGTGCCGTCGGATTTGAGCGCCAGACTGTGGCCAAATCCGGCGGCAATGGCGACCACGCCATACAATCCACCCGGCACCGTGCTCTGGCCGTCGCCGTTGTATCCCCAAGCCACGACCCTACCGTCAGATTGGAGTGCCAGACTATGATCCAATCCAGCCGCGATGGTGACCACGCGAGTCAATCCGCCCGGCACCGTGCTCTGGCCGGCGCTATTGTCTCCCCAGGCCACGACCGTGCCGTCGGACTTGAGCGCCAGATTGTGACCATTTCCCGTAGCGATGGCGACCACGCCAGTTAACCCACCCGGCACCATGTTTTTGCCACTGCCCCAGGCCACAACCGTGCCGTCGGATTTGAGGGCCAGACTGTGGCCAGATCCGGCGGCAATGGCGACCAAACCATTCAATCCGGCCGGCACCGTGCTTTCGCCGTAGCCGTTATAGCCCCAAGCCACGACCGTGCCGTCGGATTTGAGCGCCAGATTGTGATCACTCCCGGCGGCAATGGCGACCACACCATTAAGTCCGGCAGGCAGCGTGCTCTGGCCGACCCCATTGGCCCCCCAAGCCACGACTGTGCCGTCGGATTTCAGCGCCAGGTTGTGATAACTCCCGGCGGCGATTTTTGTGAAGCGGGTTCCCGGGGCGACATAAGGAATTACCTGTTCTCCCCAACTAACCACAGTTCCCGGCGCGTGAGGCAGCAGCGGTCGGAGCGTCAACAGCGCGTTGGAACTCGTAACAGAACCGAAAGCGTTAGTGATGATAACGGAATAGTTTCCCGCAGCGCTGCTCTGCACGTTGGAGATCGTATAGACCGAAAAGGTCGCACCACTGATATTGGTTCCCTCCTTGCGCCATTGATAACCGAGCGGCGCGCTGCCTGAAACCGTCACGCTGAAATTGACGGTCCATCCTGCCACCGGAGTCTGGTTCTGTGGCTGCTGCGTAATGAGGATCGGCACCACCGTCAACACCGCGTTGGAACTGGTCACAGAACCGGAAACGTTGGTGATGATAACTGAATAGCTTCCCGCATCGTTGCTTTGCACGTTGGAAATGTTATAGACGGAACTGGTCGCGCCACTGATATTGGTTCCATCTTTGAGCCATTGATAACTCGGCGGAATGCCTGAAACCGTAACGCTGAAACTGACGCCCTCCCCAATCGCTGACCCCTTGTTGCCAGATTGGGTCGTGATCAGTGGCTGCGGCAACTGGCCAAAGCTATTGTCTCCCCAACCCACAATCGTGCCGTCGGACTTAAGGGCCAGAATGTGAGCACCTCCCGCGGCCATCGCCGCAACACCAGTTAATCCGTTTGGCACGGTCCTCTCGCCGTCGGTGTTCCGTCCCCACACCACGATCGTGCCGTCGGACTTCAGCGCAAGACTGTGAAAGCCTCCCGCAGCGATCGCGACCACTCCGTTCAACCCGTCCGGCACGGTGCTTTCCCCACTCACGTTGTATCCCCAGCCCACAACCGTCCCATCGGATTTTAGGGCCAGGCTGTGCCAGGTTCCGGCGGCAACGGCGATTACGCCAGTCAATCCACTTGGCACCGTGCTTTGGCCAAAGGGGTAATATGCACCACTGCCCGCTCCCCAAGCCACCACGGTGCCATCAGACTTCAGCGCAAGGCTGTGATAGTGTCCCGCAGCGATGGCCACCACTCCATTTAATCCAGCCGGCACAACGGACGCCGTCGGGCTGTCTTGCCCGCCTCCCCAGGCTGCGACCGTGCCGTCAGATTTAAGGGCCAAATAATGACCGGTTCCCGCGGCGATGGCGACTACGTCTTGCAATCCGCCCGGCGCCGCGCTCCCCTCGCCGTTGTGTCCCCAAGTCATAATTGTACCGTCGGATTTGAGCGCCATACTGCGAAAGAATCCCGCAGCTACGGCAATCACACCAGTCAACCCGTCCGGCACCGTGCTTTGTCCATAATTCCCATACCCAGTTTCCTCGGGCTGGCCTGCGCCCCAAGCCACGACTGTGCCGTCGGCTTTCAGGGCCAGATTGTGATTATCTCCCGCGGCAATCTTTGTGAACTTGGTTCCGGCGCCAGGAAGAGTGTTTTGCGCCACGATTGGGCGCATCAGCGCTGTGGCCAGGGTGGCCGCCAGAAAGAATGTTTTCAGTTTTGTCATATTCGATTTCAACCTGTCGTTGGCGCTTGAACGCCGCAATTTGGGATTCCTTACAAAATTTCGAAAAAAGTTCTCGCGCATCCGCCTTCGCCAACGCTTCGGCGAACAGGGAGGCGGGGGAGTTTCACTAGCCGCGAGAGAACGCAAAAGAGCACAAAGATGGGAGGAAACATTACTCAAACTCATCCTTTTTCTTTGCGTTCTTTGTGTTCCTTTGCGGCCAATCATTTTCCCCTTTCTTTTCCGCGGGCGAGATTTCCCCACCTGTTCCGGGATTGATCTCACCCTGTTAAAACGATTCCCTGTAAGTTTTCTCGCGACCCGGCGTTGAATCGATAACATGACACCGATGGCCAATGCCGAGCGCAGCTCGATTCAAACGCGCCCAAGCCTCTTAAACCGGCTCTCCGTTGGTGACGATGCGGAGGGTTGGCAGGAATTTTACCGCGTCTATGGCAAACTGGTCCGCGATTTTGCCATCAAAGCCGGGCTTTCGGATTCCGAGGCAGACGAGGTAGTGCAAGAGACAGCCATTGCCGTGGCGCGGCATTTGCCTGAATTTCGCTATGACCCGGAGGTTTGCCGATTCAAAACCTGGCTGCTCAATCAAACGTCGTGGCGAATCAAGGACCAGCTCCGGAAACGGCATCGCAACGAACGACTCCAAGAGGGAACTGCGGCCGACGCGAATGGTTCGCCCGCGGGTGCGTGCGACAATGACCGCACCGCGACCATCGAGCGCGTGCCCGATCCGGCAGCCCTCAACCTGGATGCGTTGTTCGAAACCGAATGGCGAAGCAATCTGCTCAGTGCGGCGCTTGAAACGATCAAGACGAAGTTCAGCCTCAAACAAATTCAAATCTTCGATCTCCACGCGCAAAAAGATTGGCCTGCTGGCGACGTCGCCAAGTCGCTCGGCGTCAGTCTTGCAAACGTGTATGTGACCAAACACCGAATCTCCGCGGCGCTCCGAAAGGAAATGGAAAGGATGGAGCGAGTGATGCGGCTCGGCGAACAATAGCCTGAATCGGACTTTCTGCTTTTAGGCGAAGACGATTCGCGGAGCAGGCGTCATTGCCGGTGGTGGGGTTCCGACCACCGTAATTTGCGTCAGTTGTTGGTGCCGGTGGTCGGACTCGGTCCAGTTTGACCGCGATTACCCCTCAAAAATGTCCGCTTTCATTGGGAAATTAAGCGAAATCAGCTTAACTCGGCGTAACCCATTTTAACCCTTTTGGTGCCCGTTTTGGTGCCCACTTCGAAACAAAGTCGAGCGTTACATCTCGCAATTCGTGGTGGTCACGGGATACTGGAAATAGATGGAAGCACCGGCACAATTGCCCTCAAAAGCGCCGATCCGCGCCGTTGAGCCGACGGCTGAAGATGTCCTGCCAAGAGGTGAGGCATCGAGCCGGCCATCCGTTCCCGATCACAAGCTATTTCAACGAATCGGCGCGGGAGCTTATGGAGAAGTCTGGCTGGCCCGCAATCTTGCCACCGGAGCGCTTCGAGCGGTCAAGATTGTTTACCGCTCGACCTTTGCGGACGAACGGCCCTTCAACCGCGAATTCGAAGGGATCAAGAAGTTCGATGCGGTCTCGCGTTCGCATCCGAGCCAATTGGCGCTTTTTCACGTCGGCCGAAACGACTCGGCCGGATACTTCTACTACGTGATGGAGTTGGCAGATGATCTCGCAGCAGCCGACGCAAGGCTCACTTCCCCTGCATCCCAGATTCCTCACGACGGCTGCTACAAAGCTCATACGTTGCGCGCCGATCTCGAACAGGGCCGACTCCCCGCCGCCCGCGCGCTGCAAACCGCTCTCGCCCTCACCGAAGCCCTGGCCCATCTGCACGCGCATAACCTCATCCATAGAGATGTAAAGCCTTCCAACATCATCTTCGTCGGCGGACGTCCCAAGCTCGCGGACATCGGTTTGGTCACCGATGCGAGCGACAGCCGATCCATTGTCGGCACCGAAGGTTATCTGGCTCCAGAAGGCCCCGGCACTCCCGCTGCGGATATCTTCGCGCTGGGCAAGGTTCTCTACGAAGCGCTCACCGGCCTGGATCGCAGAGAATTCCCTAATTTTCCAACGGAACTTCGCGAATGGCCTGATGCGGCGCTGGTTTTCGAGATCAACGAAATAGTCCTCAAAGCCAGCGCGGCGAATGCGCGTGATCGGTATCCAAGCACTGACTTAATGCTTGCCGACCTCAAATTGCTGTACTCAGGCAAGTCGCTGAAGCGGCGGCATTCAATCCAGCGCGGCTGGGCCTGGACTTGGAAGGCTGCACTGCCCATCGCTGTCATGGGCCTCGTCTTTCTGCTGATCCGAAGCGAGCGTTCCAGACGCGGAACCCTGACTAAATTCAACATCAGTCCCATGGAGCGGTCCGGCACCACCAACGCCGCTGCGTGGGAGGCCAGAGGACGCGCCATAATGATGGCTGGGGACTACACCCCCTCTGGTCTAACGAATGCCTGCCTGGAATTCGAGCGGGCTCTTTCGGTCGATCCCGACTACGTCACCGCCTGGATTGGCTTATCAAGCCGGTTGTTCTGCTTGGTTCGATTTGGCTATGCGCCAGGCCGCGAGGTTTTGGCGCGAGCCCAGCGGTGCGCGGAGAAAGCCCTAAAATTGGACCCGAATAGCGCGGGGGGCTATTTCATGCTTGGCGAATGTGTCCTTGCTCTTGATTACGACTTGACCCGGGCGGAACCTCTCTTCCGAAAGGCTGTGCAACTGGCGCCAGACTCCGCCGAACTCCGGCGAAATCTTGCCGCTTGGATCTGGCCGTACGGACGTTTCGAGGAAGCCGAAAAAATTCTCAAACAGGCGATCCACGAAATTCCCTGGGACGTCGATGCTTATGCGGTTCTGGGCAAGGTCTACGGAGGGGCAGCTCGTTTTCCGGAGGCCCTAACGACGCTGGGAGATGCAATCCAGCTCAAGCCGGATTACCCCGAACCTCGCTTTGAGCGAGCCGCGATTTTCTGGGCCACGAATCACCGCCTCGAGGCAGCGCGCGACTGGCTGCGTTTTGTGGAATTAGATGGGTTCGTTTGCCTGACACCCACGACCGACGCAGCGACGCTGAAAAAGACCCTGACCGAAAGCGGTCCGGACGATTTTCTGCGCCAATTGATCGAACTGCTAGAGCAAGGTCTGGCGCGTGGCCAGTTTGTATCAGCCTACGACCTGGCGAGGCTTCATGCGGCAGCCGGGAACAGAATTCGGGCGCTCGATTATCTTGAAAAAGCCGTCGATGAACATCGATCTCTCACGCTCGCCGCCAAGGTGAACCCCGCCTTCAAGGGTTTACAGGACGAGCCTCGCTACCACGCCGTGCTCCGGCGGCTAAAACTGGAGAAGTGATTTAGAGTGAGAAAAATTCTCGCGCAGAGGCGCAGAGGCGCTGAGAATTGCGAAATCATGAATGAAAATCACGTCGGGACGGTCCTCATTGAGGCGGCTATCGAAGTGCATCGGTGAAGGATGGGATCGTTCGGGCTGTCAACGGTTTGGAAGAAGATCCACGCCGCGCAACCGCTGAGTAGCGGAAAGCGGAAATTCTCGCGCAGAGGCGCGGAGACGCAGAGTTTTGAGCAAGTCTAAAAGGACCCTTCATTTCCCCTTTTTTTCTCCGCGCCGCTGCGCCGCTGCGCGAGTTTCCTGACCTCCCAATTTTCCTCCCGCCAAATCCGGCGGCCTATTGGCTATGGGCACGATAAAATCGGCTCGAAGTGGTGCCGCTTAGAGGGTCGCTGAAAATGAGGGCGCCTGTCAGAGTGTTCGTCCATATAGGCAACCAACTCATCAGATCGGCCGAGGCTTCCACGACCACTGACCGGCCGTCGGGTCCCGTGAGATTGAACCCGAACTTGCTCCCCTTGAAACCAAAGCCTGGTCCTGAACTCAGAATCGTCAGTGCCGGATATCCTTTCCGAATCGTGTTGTTGGCCGAGTCAGCGACGTAGAGATTGCCCGCCTTGTCCACCGCCAAGCCAGTAGGACCAACGTGGATCGCCCCGTCTAACTGAGCTCCTACATATGTGCCAAACCGGGCTTCGCTTCCCGTTCCATCCGCGCTGCCCTGAATGCCCGACAAACCGGCCAGCGTCGTCACCACTCCCGTCGCCGTCACTTTGCGGATCGTGTCGTTGCCGGAGTCCACCACATAGATGTTGCCCGCGCTGTCCACCGCCACGCCGCAGGGATAATTAAACCGCGCGGCGCTCCCGATTCCGTCCGCGCTGCCCTGGCTGCCAGCCAGTCCGGCCAGCGTCGTGGCCATGCCCGCCGGCGTGACTTTCCGGATCGTATTGTTGCCTGAGTCCGCTACATAGACGTTGCCCACGCTGTCCACCGCCACGCCGGCCGGAGAATTAAACTGCGCGGCGCCTCCCGTCCCATCGGCGCTGCCGGAATTCCCCGCGTCTCCGGCCAAGGTCGTGACGATGGCCAAGGGCGTCATCTTTCGGATGGTGTTGTTGCCGGTGTCGGCCACATAGACATTGCCGAAACTGTCCGCCGCTACGCCCGATGGGCCGTCAAACCGGACGGCCCTTCCCACCCCGTTGGCACTGCCATATCCCGCATTGCCAGCAAGCGTGGCAAAGGTGTAGGGCAACGTTGCCGTCACTATGGCATTGGAACTGGTTACGCTGCCGTATGGGTTACTGATCACGACGGTGTACGTGCCAGCGTCGATACCTTGGACCTTCGCGATGCTGTAATTGGCGTTGGTCGCGCCCGCGAGCTCAGACCCATCCTTGCGCCATTGATACGCCATCGGTGGTGTGCCTGTAACCTCAACCGCCATGGTGACTGGATAGCTTCTTGCCTCGGCCTGGTCGAGCGGCTGAATGGTGATTTGGGGTGGTCGTACGAACGTCGTTAGCACGACACTGGCGCTAATCGCGCTGCCCAGGACATTCGTAGCCACGAGACTGTACAGAGCGTCATCACTGGCCAGGAGATTCAAGAGACTGAAGCTGCTGTTCGTGGCGCCCGGAATGTCCGCCCCGTCCTTGCGCCATTGATACACCATGGGCTGAGCCCCGTTGACCACCACACTGAAAGTCACTGGCACATCGGGATTACGCTCCGCCTTCTGACCTTGCGGTTGGGTAAGAACCACTGGCGGTCCAACAGTGGGAAGCCCTTTCCGGATCGTGCCGTTGTCGTAGTCCGCCACGTAGACGTTGCCTGCGCTATCCACCGCCACGCCGGAAGGACGACCAAACCGCGCGGCGCTCCCGATACCGTCCGCGCTGCCCTGGCTGCCAGCCAGTCCGGCCAGCGTCGTGGCCATGCCCGCCGGCGTGACTTTCCGGATCGTATTGTTGTCTGAATCCGCCACATAGACGTTGCCCGCGCTATCTACGGCCACGCCGAAAGGACGACCAAACCGCGCGGCACTTCCCGTCCCGTCCGCGCTGCCCCGGTTGCCAGCCAGTCCGGCCAGCGTCGTTACCACGCCAGCGGGCGTCACTTTTCGGATTGTGTGGTTCTCAAAATCCGCTACATAGATGACGCCCGCGCTATCCACCGCAACGCCTTCTGGGGCGAAAAACCGCGCGGCGCTTCCCGTCCCGTCCACGCTACCCTTGTTCCCCGCTAGTCCCGCCAACGTCGTTACCACGCCGGCGGGCGTCATTTTTCGGATTGTGTAGTTCTCACTATCCGCCACATAGATCACGCCCGCGCTATCCACCGCAACGCCTTCTGGGGCGAAAAACCGCGCGGCACTCCCCGTCCCGTCCGCGCTGCCATGGTTGGTGGCGCTCCCAGCAAGAGTGATGAAAGTATAAGGTTCATAGATGAATTGGCCGAGGCTCTGGAGAGTTCCAAACGCCAAAGTGCTGAACGAAAGGCCGAGAAAGAATGCGCGAGTTTTCATGGATTCAGGAACGGTTGAGAACGGAGGGGTGAAAACTGAAAGATGAAAGATTTCGGGCCAGCATGCGGCTTTCCGTCTCCGGAGCGCACCGCGTTTGATTTATTCGAGTTGAATTGATGACTGGTTTCATGGTCTCTGGCGCTTAAACGACGCGATTCGGGAATCCTTACAGGAAAAATTTGCCCCGGATTTCTTGTAAGTTTTCTCGCCCAGCGGCGTTGAAGCGTTAGCATGACAACGATGGCCAGCGGCGAGCACAGTTCCATTCAAACACGACCGAGCCTCCTGAACCGGCTCTCCGCTGGTGACGACGCCGAAGGGTGGAAGGAATTTTACCGCGTTTACGGCAAGCTGGTGCGCGATTTTGCCATCAAAGCCGGACTTTTGGATACGGAGGCCGATGAAGTCGTGCAGGAAACAGCCATTGCGGTCGCGCG
>CAMBEJ010000072.1 GCA_945865375.1 Akkermansia muciniphila
TGTATTTCGCCCCTTTGGGGCATTTGGGGCTGGTCCGTCACGGGGTTCAAATAGTGGCGGCGTTGATTTTGTCAAACTCTGCGTGCGTGCTCACAACTCGGATGTGGACGATGCCGGTGTTCATAATTCATCCTTCATCCTTAACAACGTGGTATGCGGCTGAACCGCCGGCCAACGTGCTGGGATCCAGGCGCTGGTCGAGAGTGGCCAGCTTCGCATGATGTTTGATGGCGAGGGCCAGCAGGAAATAGTCTGTCAGGTGCTTGGAAGACGGTAAAACTGGGCAGTGCCTGGAATCACACAGGGAGATGGAATCAGCCCAGAATTGGTGTCCGGGATGGGCGATGATTTTTTCCAGGAGACGTCGAGCCGCCGTGGGGGAACCGGGACCTTGGTGGTAGTGAGGATGACCAAGGATGCGAAGAAACCCGTTCTCCGTGAGCGGCGAGGTGGCCCAACCTTCGCGGTGGTTGCGGAAAAACCATTCTAAAACCGACTCATGATGCACGTGAAACGGATCGCCCAAAGCGAGGAGAACATTGACGTCCAGAAGGAACATACACGGGAAGAGCCGGGAGCCGGCTAAATGCCTTCATCCTCCATCATTTGGTAAATCATCTGTGAAGTGATGCAGGGAGGGCCGCGCCGTTTGAGGCGGGGCATCCCGTGGGGGCCGATTTCGATAAAATCGTCTTCGGCGGAAGTGGTGGATTCGCTGGCGGGCTGGATTTCCCGGCGCAAAGCATGTTCGACCAAGGCTTTGAGAGTGGTGCGGCGGCGGGCGGCCACGGTTTTGGCCTCAATGAGTAAATCATCCGCAAGATCGAGGGTCGTTTTCATATATGGGACACTATATGGTTTTATGGGTAGGCGTCAAGTGAAGGATGTCAGAGCCAGCGAGAGGGAGAGTTTGGAATGATTCAAATGGGAAAAAGAACAGACAGATTGTAGAACAATGTGATCGTCGGCCAAGCGACTTGTGTGCCGTGGTTGGTGAGGACTAAGGGCATGGTCACGGGGTGCAGTTCGGACGGCGTGCAAACGCGGACTTCGATATTGCCGAACGCCTTGGAGTAGGCAGGGTCAGCGGACGGGGTAACGAGAAAGTTGCGGCCCTTGGGATAGTAGCCGCAGAAGATCTGCAACGCGGTGCTGTCGAAGGAGCGCGAGAGTGGACGAACCGGTGGCAAGGATCTTGAGCCCGGGAAAAACGTCGGCGCCGATTTTCAGGAGACGGCTGGGGTCGCTGCCCTGGAGGATTTCGTCGAAGACCACCACCGGCTTCGTGCGTGCAAGATTGGCTCACGTGGGAAAATAAACCCATTGCATTTCGGTGGTGTCTTGATATAAGCGCCGTTCACTTTGCCTATTGCGGCGGGGTTGAGGGTCTGAAAACGAGCAAATTTATGGCACAACATTCGAGTCTGCGTGCGACCGGGACATCCGGCGCGAAAAGAAATGTTCTAAAGCGCTTCGAGCGAGTAGAGATTTTGAAGAAGCGCGGTCAATGGAAGGTGGGCGACTCGGTTCTTGGCCTTCGTAAAACAAAGCCCGACGCCTAGTCCTCGACGTTTCGAGGAGCTTTCATTCAGCCTTTGTCCTTTTACCAGGGGCATGCGGGAGCGCATGTCCCTGGTTGTTTTTGACTCTTGCATGGTCCGTCTCCAAAAATTTCTAGCCGAGGCTGGGGTTGCTTCTCGGCGCGCCTCAGAGCTCGTCATCCTCGAAGGGCGCGTCATGGTCAACGGCGTCGTCGTGCGCGAGTTGGGAGCGAAAGTGACTCCCGGCGTGGATAGGGTCAGTCTCGATGGGAAGGCGCTCAAGACGAGGGCCAAGCTTTACGTCGCCCTCCACAAGCCGAGAGGGTTCCTCTGCACGCGCCAGGACGAGCAGGGGCGCAGGATGATAGGTGATCTGCTCCCGAAAGAATGGACTAATCTCTACTCCGTGGGCCGGTTGGACCGTGAGAGCGAAGGGTTGATTTTTTTGACAAACGACGGTGATTTCAGCCTGCATCTGACTCATCCCCGATTCGGCGTTCGCAAGCGTTACGTTGTGAGTTTGGCGGGGTCTGTGCCAGAGGATATGACGAGGCGCCTCACGGCGGGTGTGGAACACGAAGGGGAGCATTTGCGAGCAGAGCGCGCCTGGGTTTATTCGGTGACCAAGGCACATAGTGTGGTTGAAGTGGAACTGACCGAGGGCAAAAATCGGGAGGTGCGCCGCATGTTTGAAGCCTTGGGCATGGAAGTCGAACGGTTGCAACGAGTTCAAATCGGTCCCATCAAGCTTGGTGATTTGAAACAAGGCAAATGGAGAACGCTCAGCGCTGTCGAAGTCCGGAGTCTGATGGCGGGCCCTTCGGAGGAGCAAAAGCTCGCGGGTTCCGCGCCGCCACCAAAGGCTGGCCGGGGTGCGAACCGCAGCGCGGCCGTGCCGAAACGAAAAACGGGCTATCTGACCCGGTAGAGCAGGGGTTGCGGTGGTGCCATTTGTTTCATGAGGTGTGGCACACGCAAGGGATGTTCCGGATACCCCAGTCCTATCTGGTTCGCGCTTCTTTCCAGTGTTTTTCCGCAGCCGCAGCAGCCTTTTCGAAAGGTTTCCCTCCCATCTCGACGTAGATCTTTTCCACCTGGCTTTCGAACATTCCGCCGAGATAACGGGCGATGGTTTCATCTTTTCGTAGCGTAGTCTTGATTCCCTCGATGGCGGCTTTGACTTCCGCGGAGTTTTTCCCTGCGTTCACCAGGTTTTTGACTTCCTTGCTGAGCGTGACGAAGTAGCGCTGCTGTGCTTCCAGCATTTCCGGGCCGCCCGTGGGGCCGTGTCCGGGGCACACGAGCCGTGGCTTCAGTTTTTTGACGGCTTCCAGAGTATCGATCCAGTCCTTCACGCTGCCATCGCCGACATAGTTGTAGGGACCGTTTACGCAGGCGTCACCGCTGAACAGGATGCGTTCTTTCGGGAGCCACGCCCAGCCATCGCCGCGCGTGTGGGCGACTCCGAAGTGCATGAGTTCCACACGATGCGCGCCATCGTCAAAAATCATTTCCTTTCTGAATAGCAGCGACGGCGGTTCGAGTTTGCTGGCGGCAACGTCGGGTCTGGTCTTCGCGGTTTCTTCCCATCGCCCTGGCTTATCACCGAACAGGCCGGTCTCGTATCGTCGCATTTCTTCAAGGGCGCCTTCGTGGGCGACGGCGACGGCACCATTGTCGAGCCACCGTTTGTTTCCATAGGCATGATCGCCATGATGATGGGTGTTGAAGGCGAAGCGGATGGGTTTGTCCGTGATGGCTTTGATTTTCGGAATCACTTCCTGGGCTCCCGATGGGAAGTTTCCGTCGATCACGAGAACGTAGTCTTTGAAGACGATCCATCCATTGTTGCAATGACCTTTTCGACCGAGATCGCCTTCATGAAAATACACATCCGCCGCCACCGTTTCGGTTTTGTTGACCTCAGCCTCGATTCGCATTGAGAGGGCGAGACAGAAATACACTGTCCAGTGAAGAAAACGCGCATGGGGTTTCATTAGCGATCATGATTTCAGAAATCAGCACATCTGTCAAACTGAACGGTGAACTGAACGGTGAACGCGGCGCACCATCCCTACCCGATCCGGGGCACGCGCGGCTTGCCCTTTGGTTCTAGACCCGATAGCATACTTCAAATGGCCGATGATTCTATTAGCGTTGAATACAATCGGGAGTTGGAGCTACTGGAAAAGAATCCCCGCCGAGCCGGACGCACCAGCGAAAATCGCGTGGCTGTTCGAACATCAATACAGCCCGGACGGATTGTCGTTCGTCGGCTTGAAGTCAGGCGATGCCGTGCGCGCTGGCCGCGAATTGGTCCCCGAATTAAACCCTAACCGAACCCCCCTCCATGATTGCTACCACCGAGTCTCAAGGCAGCGGCGGCGTGCCGCTCTACCAACTAAAGGTCACGCTCGAGTTCCAGCGCCGCGCAAAAATTCCCAGGGACAGACAATTAATTGGAGAAAGAACTTGAACGGGGCGGGAGGGTCTGGCTAAAGGATGGGGTGAGGCGAGGGAGGTTGAAGTTTCCGACGGATCGTTGACGGGGGCGATAGCAACTTATCGAGTCTGGCTTTTCGGGGAGGGAGAGCAGAACGAAGGATTGGACGCGCAAGGTCAACCCATGCGGCGCGGGATCGATCCCGATAGAGTCAAAGCGGTCATTGATGCCAATGGCAAGCGACGCATCCACGACTACGCCCGGATTCGAGTGGGGCACTCAAATTCCTTGGCTCGCTGAATCCAACGCACCCTGTCAGGAGTTCTGAGGCGACGCAATCCCCAGGTTCGATGCGTCACAGGAAGTCGAATGTTCCTTCCGTGAAGAGAGCGATGGGCGGCGCAGGTTGAGTTGGGCGAGTAGATCAGACAGCGCGGCCTCGAGGGGAGACTCTTTCAAAAACTCCTTGGCGTCCACCTTGCGGCCCCTGGCGCGAAGCCCCGCGTAGACGTGCAGCTCAAATTGGACCTGGAGCTCTGCGTGCGCCTCCGTGAGCTCGAAGCTTTTCAGGAGAAAAAGCAGAGCTTCCACGGTGGAAAACCTGCCGTCGCTGTGCTGCGCTCGCAGCAGGAACCGACTCTTTCCGGACATGGGGAGAGCGACTCGACGCCCCCACGAACCGATTTTGCGAGCCATCGTCGTCGATTCGCGCCACGAGCCATCCAGTAGCAAGACCTGAACTGACTCCGGCCCGATGCCCACCGGCATCGGAAGGCCCGCCGGGTGGAGAATCCACAACTCGCGCCCGGGAACGATTATCGCGCTGGCGTCGATCTGACGTTCGCTTTGCCACAGATGACGGCTGGATCCGGCCAGCGTCCGATGAATCACGCCGCCGGTGCTACTCGGACGACCCGCCTCGCGATGGTGCACCAGCACATCGACCTGGAGTGGGCAACTAACGGTCCGCGAACCGGCACAGACGCACCACCGCGGCGGCAACCGGCACCGCGCACAATGCACGCCGGTTTTTCGGTCGGTTTCGGGATGTGAATGGGCTTCGTCGATCTGGGTATCAAAATGACCAGGCAAGGGTGTTCCGGTCAAGGAAAGTCGGCAGGGGAGACGTCGGATTGCATTTTGTGAACGCCCGCCGCATTGCAGGTTCATGACCCCATCCACGTCTCCAGGTTGGGAAGATTCCGTGGTAAATCCATTTCCACTGCTTCACGGCAACGGCTGCTTCACCCCTCTCGCGGGCAAACTGTCGGACAGCCGCAGCGGAGTCGCGCGCTTCGATGCCATACACCCGCTCTTGGGACGCGCAGAGGCGCGGGTTCACCAGGGCACTCGCCGTGTCATCAGCCCTCAGTAACACCGGTTGAAATCGTGATCTGGAGGCGCCACCTCAAGTCCTCCATTTTTCGTAATCGTAATCGTAATTCACTCGTGTTGCCGATGGAGCAGGGGAGTGGATTAAGATTACGATTACGATTACGATTAGGAGCGGGGGAATTGGAGTGGCTCGAGCATCAGGCTGAACAGGGTCGGTTTACTGAGTTCAGAGGATCAAGACTCGACGCGTCGGCCTGAGTGGTTCACACTGTCCAGAATGAAGCGACCCTGCATCCTGCGCTCCTTCTTTCCCTCTCTTGTAGCCTTGTTGACGCTCGCGCAGTCCTTTTTTGCCGTTGCCATCACGGGCTGGAGTTGGAGTTGTTTCGCGGCCGAGGGGCCCTTGGGTCCACTCCAAGCGGCGACACAAGACGATCTCTTCCAAAGCACGAGCATCGTTCGGATTTCCATCGAGATCCCCGAGGAAGGAATGCAATCGCTGCGCCATTCGATGCCAAGAAAGGGAGTTGAGACCAAGCCCAGGGCGCAGGCCAGAGTCAGCGAGAACGGGCGGCTGTATACCCACGTCACGGTGCAACTGAAAGGCTACACAACATTCCGATCCGTGGATGCCTCCCCTGGGTTGACTCTGAATTTTGACAAATCTTCGCCGAAACAGAAGTTCCATGGTCTCTCCAAGCTATCGCTCAACAATTCCATCCAAGACCCAACCCGGCTCCACGAGAAAGTTTCACGCGAACTCTTCGCAGCCGCCGGGGTGCCCGTTCCGCGGGCGGATTACGCTTTTGTTCTGTTGAACGGGCGCGAGCTCGGGCTTTACGTTTTGGTGGAGGGATTCGACAAACAATTCCTCAAGCGCCATTTTGAGCGCTCGGATGGGACCCTCTACGAAGCGGGCGTTCTTCAAGACATCGACCGCCCGCTCCGGGTCGCCTCGGGAAAGGATCGCACAAGCAGCGAAGCCGTGCAGCGGCTCCTCCGTGCGTCGCGTGAACCGGATGTTGAAGAACGGTGGCGTGCGCTCGAAAGGTCCCTGGACATGGACCGGTTTCTCTCCATGGTCGCGGTGGAGACAATCCTATGTCACTCAGACAGCTATTCCATGAACAGGAACAACTACCGGTTCTACCACGATCCGGGCAGCGACAAGATCGTGTTTATGCCGCACGGCATGGACCGCGTGCTGGGCACGCACCGCAGCGGGTTGGACCTGTCCATCCTGCCTCCGATGCTCGGCTTGGTGGCTCGTGCGGTTCTTTCGACGCCTGAAGGCCGCCGCCGCCACGTCGCGCGCGTGGGTACGCTGTTCACCAATCTCTTCCAACCCAACTTACTGTGCGTCCGCGTGCGGGAGATCGAGGCGAGGATTTCCAGTGCGAAAACCAGGGAACTTTCTTTCCGTGGCCACTCGCCTCTCATGTCTGGCCCTGGCATGGCCGGGCGAGAATTTCCCAAGCTCTGCGATCGGATTGTGGAACGCGCTGCCAGCCTGGCGATGCAATTCGCCCATCTGCCCGAGATTTTGGCACCGATTCCAAGTCCGGGTTTCGACGCGAATGGGGTTGGGCTCATTGAATATTGGAAGCCAAAACGGAACATCGATCGGCAGGACATTTCTTGCGACGCAGAGGCTCGTGACGGGCGACAAGTCATGCGATTACGAACCTCCGATGGCGATTTGAGAACTTCGATGCGAGCCAAGTTCAGTCTGTCCGCTGGCTTGTACCGCCTGACTGGCTCGATTAAGACCACGGGCACCGACGGAGCCACTCATTCCATCTCCCCATTTGTCTTGCGATATTCCAGTGAACGATTCGGGTTGGAACAAAGGCAACTGAATGGGAGAGCCATCAATTATAGTTTCAAAGTGCTGGGATCCAGGGCACCTGAAGAAATCGAGCTTGTCTGTGATATCCGGGACGATTCTGCCGAAGTCTGGTTTGACGCCAGTTCTCTGCGGATCACGCGAGAGGACCCTTAGCCTGGCTGGTTCGCCTCAAATCTTAAGCACAACGATCCAGCACAGTGGCCGAGACGGGCTGGTCGTAAGTTCCTCCACGCCTCAGATCACCGGCAGCCGGGTGATTCAGAACACTCGTCACGGACTGAGGACCGCTGGAGGAGGACGTCCGGTTTTGAGTCAGTCCATCATCTCCGGCAATACCGAAGTTGGCGTGCGTAACCTCGACGCGAGTGTTCTTATCCAGGCGCGGGGTAACTTCTGGGGGCACGCGAGCGGCCCGTTGGATGTTTCGAACACGGACGGGCGAAATCAGACCAATCCCAATGGCCAGGGTGACCGAGTCAGTGAATATGTCGATTGGGGCGGGTTCCTCGCCGAGGATATTATAAAGGGTCCAACGACAGATCCCGGGAGCGGCGGTAGTGGGGGAGAAGTGGATCCGGCAGCGCTTTGTTCGGACAGTTTTAACCGACCGGATGCGGGGTCTTGTGGTTTGGGTCGCGCGGACAATGCTCTCGGAGGTGTTGCGGCAGGTTATTATGTGCCTCTATTTCCGACAGGGGTTCCCGGGGACAGACAGTTTAGTTTGGCTTTTTTGAGTTACTGACGGCCAAGGAAGGCATGTCAGGGCCAATCTATCCCAAGGCCGACTTCCTCAGATCTCTCAGAACGAACAAGGCCGGCCCGTCCAAACCTGGCCGTTGCCACGATTGGTATCAGATGCGATATATAGGGGAATGCGTCGTTTTCTTGTCTCATTCGTGCTGACTCTGGCTAAAGCGGCCTCGTTGGCAGGCGAACCATCGGGGGCGTCGTTTCCGATCCCTCAGGTCGTTTCTGAGGCCACGAATACCCCTCCCGCAACGACGGAACCCGTCGGTCGTCCCGTGGGTTTCGTTTGGATCAAACCGGGAACTTTTTTGATGGGTAGCTCAAACACGGAAGCAGAGCGAGGGAAGAACGAAAACCCGCTGACGCAGGTCACCCTCACCAGGGGTTTTTGGATGGGAAGACATGAGGTCAACCAGGCGGAATTCCAGTTGGTGATGGGAGGTGATCGAAGCCAGTTCAAAGGGGAAACACTTCCCATGGAGTCGGTGAGTTGGTTCAACGCGACGAATTATTGCAGGAAGCTTTCCTTGCGGGAACGAGCTGCCGGACATCTGCCCCCAGGATACGCATTCAGACTGCCGACCGAAGCGGAGTGGGAGTACGCTTGTCGTGCGGGAAAGGTCTCCGCGTTCGCGTTCGGAAGCGCGCTGAGTTCGACGAAAGCGAACTTCAATGGGAACCATCCCTATGGAGGAGGTCTCAAGGGTCCTTATGTCGACATGACGACACCCGTTGGCTCCTATCCGCCGAACGCGTGGGGCCTGTACGATATGCATGGCAATGTTTGGGAATGGTGTTTGGATTGGTATGGGAGCTATCCTGGCGGGGAAGTGACTGACCCCAAAGGGCCGATAAACGGTTTTAAGCGCGTAGTCCGCGGCGGCAATTGGTTCCTCATGGGGAGGTATTGCCGGTCGGCAGACCGCATGTACGACTTCCCAGGCAGCAAGGATCCGTCTCTCGGTTTCCGCGTGGTGCTGGCGCAGGGTGAGTAGGGGCTTGCTACTGAGTTCAGAACGTTCATGAACTCGACTCTTATTTGGCCAGCTTCGCCTGCACCAACTCCGGCAGATACTTCATCGGGACGGAGCCTTGCGATAGCACGGCTTCGTGGTAGCGGCCGAGGTTGAACCGGTTGCCCAGCTCGCGCTGGATCTGCTCGCGCATACGGACGTGAGCCATGCGACCGACGAAGTAGGTGCTTAGCTGAGTCGAAGTTTGCTTGGCACGCACGAGTTTTGCCCGTGCTTCCTCCTGGGATTGAAACGCGCCGTCGACCATCAGGAGGATGGCGGCTTCATCTGTCATGTTCTGCGCATGCAGCTTGTGATCAAGAATCGCGTTGCACACGGCGCGCAAATAAAACTTCAACTGGTTCAGGCGCAGCGCGAGGTCGCCGTCGCCGTAACCCTGGTCGAGCATCATTTGTTCGGTATAAACGGCCCAGCCCTCGATCATTACCCCGGACTGGAGCACGCGTCGGATGAGGGCCGGCGTGCGGCTGGAATATTCGAGTTGCACATAGTGCCCGGGGTAGGCCTCGTGAATCGTCAGAATCTGGAGCATGTATCGGTTGTATTCCTGCAGGAGGCTCTGCGTGCGCTGCGGGGTCCAATCCTTCGTCGGCGGGCTGATGGCGTAAAAGCTAGGCGCGTCAGGATCCAGCGGCGGTGCGCCGTTGAGGTACGCCAGAGAATTGCCGCGCTGAAACTCCGGCATCTCGATGATCTGGCAGCGATCCGGATCGGGCAGGCGAAGAATGTCCTTCTCGCGAATGAAGGCTTTGATGCGGTCCACCGAGGAGCGTGTGTCGGCCACCAGTTCTTCCGGTTTGCTGTGATCCTTCGCCACAGAGGCGATCACTTTGGAGACGGTTTCGCGACGGCCCGCCGCATCGGCGGCTGGAAGAGGCGCCGCCGGGTAGCACCGGGACCAGAGCTGTCGTGCGATGACATAAAGGTCATTGTGGACGCGTGCAAACTCCGCCTCGGCGTCCGCCAGCACCTGGTCGGCGGAGAGCCCGGCGTCGAGCGTGTAGCCGAGCTTTTTGGCGAACCGCCGTTTCCCGAGTCGCCATCCATCGGTCGCGCGTGGCATCAATTCCTTCTCCAGGAAGGCCTGGTAGCCTTTGAGCACCGGCACCACCCGGGCGGCTTCGGCTCGGAGGGCAGCGAGTTGCGTGGTCTGTCCAGCGGTTGCAAACAGGTCTCTCTCGTAGAATTCAATCGATCCCCGGTTCTGCAGGATCGCTGTTTCGAGAACCGCGCGCGGGGGGTGTGTCAGGTTCTGTCTCGCCGCCGCCACGATGTTCGGAATTTGCCTGATGCGCTTGATGGCGTTGGACACGTTCGTTTCCTTGGGGAGTTGCGATTGAGTGAGGATTAGGAACACGCTGTCGCTGATGTATTCGTTGTAGGCGCGCGGGTTGGTGGCAAAGGGCTGCGTATTCTCTCGCACCCAGATGCTGCCTTCGAGGTCGTGATCGAAGATGTCAAAGTTGATTCGCTCGTCCCCAGAGAGCTTGGCGCGGTCGATCTCCTTGTGCAGGCGCGCTCGGGAACTCTTCATATGAGCCAGCGATTTCTGCAACGCCGCGGGAGAGAGATCGTCCATCCGGTCATCGTAACGATGGTCGCCCAGCATCGTCGCCTGCGTCGGATGCAACGTGAACCACTCGCTGAGATAAAGGCGGAAGAAACCGTCGAGCTGCGATTCAGCGGCCACAGCAGGCAGAGCCAGCACACAGAACAGAGCCAAGGCGAGACGGCAGTCGATGAAAGTCTTACGCATGAGCCGGACTGTAGGGCGTAGGAGAAAAAAATGTCAGAAAAAAAGATGGCAAGCTTCACAGCCGGTGCATCCCGGAGTTGTCGGTTGCGGAGCAGGATCTGAGAGAAATCAGATGGGACGCCCCTCAAGTGGCAGCGGCGTCTCGCCGCTGTCTGGAGTTTAGACATTTTGTCAGTGGCCCGGCCTCTTGCTTCACTTCTTTGTCGTCAACTTTGTCGATCGGCAAATCGATTTGACCCTCAGAAGCCAGGGCTGATTCAAGAAACCAGCGGACGCTCAGGCAAATTTTACCGGGGGTGGGGACGGCTCGTCCCCAGGTCCTCTCCGTGAGGCACTCGAACCGGGGACGAGCCGTCCCCGCCCCGAAGTGTTCTTGAATCAGCCCTGCTCAGAAGCTGTTTAGCATGGCGATGATTCGTCTCAAAAAGCTCTCGTCCCTGAGTCGGTTCCTCCGAGTGGACCGGCACGGATGCCGCGGTCTCAGTCGGCCAGAAGAATCTGAGAGGCGCACTCCGTGAACAAATCGTGCTTGTCGAAGAAGCCTAGCGTGGCGAGAATCGGCTTTGTTCACGTCACTCAACTGACTTATGCTTTTTCGACTCAAACACTGGTCGATCCCATTGACTCTTGCAGTGGGCTCGGTCTCCTTCGCGAGCTGCTGTGCGCAACCGTCTCCGCCGAGGCCATACAATACTGAAGCCACCACCAACGGTCCGATGCCAGCGGACGAAGCCGCCGCGAAGACCAAGCTTCCCCCAGGCTTTCACCTCTCAGTCTTCGCCGCCGAGCCGGATGTGCATCAGCCGATCTCGATGGCGACCGATGCGCGCGGGCGGCTTTGGGTCGCAGAGAACTACACCTACTCTGAAGCCGCAGTGGGTTATCACAAGGAGCTGCGGGATCGCATCGTCGTCTTCGAGGACGTGGACAACGATGGGCGCTTCGACAGGCGCACCGTGTTTTGGGATGGCGCGGAGCGGGTGACGAGCGTCGAGGTTGGCCTTGGGGGCGTCTGGGCGTTGGCCTTGCCGAACCTCTTCTTCATCCCGGACGCGAATGGCGACGCGATTCCGGATGGTCCGCCGCAGGTGGTGCTCGACGGGTTCGAGTATCAAACCGGACGTCACACCGTGGCGAATGGTTTGCGCTGGGGACCGGACGGCTGGCTCTACGGGCGGCACGGCATCCAGAGCACGTCGCGGATTGGACCGCCCGGCGCGCCGCCCGAACAACGCACGGCGATGAACGTCGGAATCTGGCGATATCATCCCACCCGGCGCATCACGGAGGTCGTTGCGCAAGGCACGACGAACCCCTGGGGAATGGACTGGGACGCGCGCGGTGAGCTCTTCTTCATCAACACCGTCATCGGCCACCTCTGGCATGTCATTCCTGGCGCGCATTATCGGCGGATGTATGGCGATGATCCCACGCCACACATCTACGAAGCGATCGAACAAACCGCCGACCATGTCCATTGGGGCACGGGTGAAACCTGGACGGACGTGCGCAAAGGCGTGACCGATGTCACCAGCGAGGCGGGCGGCGGCCACGCTCACACGGGCTTGCTCATTTACCAAGGAGGCCAATGGCCCGGCACATGGAATGACAAACTGCTGACAATCAATTTCCACGGGCGACGGCTCAATGTCGACCGTCTCGACCGGCAGGGCAGCGGCTTCGTCGCGCGGCACAATCCGGATGCGTTCTTCTTCGCCGACCTTTGGTTCCGCGGCATCGACTTGGTCGCCGCTCCCGATGGAGGCGTTTTTGTCAGCGACTGGAGCGATGCTGGTGAATGCCATGACCACGACGGCATCCACCGCACCAGCGGACGCCTCTTCAAGCTCACGTACGGCGAGGCGAAGCAAGGAGCCAGCGCAGATCTGACGATGTTGTCCGACATAGAGCTCGCGCGGCTTCAGACCAGCCAGAACGACTGGCAGGCGCGGCAGGCGCGACGTGTGCTCGCCGACCGCGCCCGCGGTGGCTCGCCGATGAAGGAAGGGCGCGAAGCGCTGCAACGATTGGCGAAATCCGATACGAATGAGGTCAACCGACTTCGTGCCCTATGGGCGTTGCACGTGTCGGGAGGAGTCGAGAACGAACTCCTACTGAGCAAACTGGATGGTTCAGAACACGAGCGCGCCTGGGCCATCAGGCTGCTGGAAGAGGCGTCCCATTTCAGTGTGGCGGCGGCGGATTTCTTCCGTCACTTAGCCGAGTCGGAGCTCCCACGTATCGCGGTGTCTGAACCTTCCGCCCTCGTGCGACTCACCCTGGCTTCCCTGCTCCAAAAACTTCCACTCGCGCAACGTCCGGCGCTCGCGCAGGCGCTGCTTGCGCACGCTGAGGACGCGCAGGACCACAACCAGCCGCTCATGCTCTGGTATGGCATCGAACCCCTGGTTGCCAATGGCCCGCGCTCTATAGATCTGATCGCCAACGCCCTCATTCCGCGCGTGCAGCGTCTGGGTGCGCGTCGGCTTGCTGAGGACATTGATATTGCGCCGAAGCGCGTGGACGCGTTGCTCACCGCCATCGCGACGAATCGCAGCGTCGCCTCGCGCCAAGCTGTGCTCGACGGTCTCACGGATGGCTTTGTCGGCCGGCGCAAAGTCGCCGAACCCGCTTCGTGGAAGACGATCGAATCTCAACTTTCCCTGGGTGCCAGCGAACCGTTGAGAAACCGCATTCGCGACTTGAGCGCACTGTTCGGCGACGGGCGTGCGCTGGACCAGATCAAGGAAGTCGCCCTCAGCAAGACCGCGGACCTGCCGCGCCGCCGCGCCGCGCTTCAGTCGCTGATCGACGCGCGCGCCGACGGCTTGCGTGGCGTGTGTGAACAGATGCTTCCCGTGCGGGAGATCTCCGGGGTGGCGGCCAGCGGGCTGGCTTTGTTCGACGATCCAGCGATCGCAGAATTGCTCATTAAGGAGTGGCCCAACCTGTATGGGCCCGAAAAGCCCCCAGTCATGAATGCTTTGCTGTCGCGACCCGAGTGGACGATGAAGATGCTGGATGCCATCGCCGCCCGGAAGTTCCGGCGCACTGACCTGGGCGTGGCCCAAGCGCGGCAAGTGCGTGGACTTAAAAACGATGCACTCACCCGGCGGCTTACCGAAGTGTGGGGCGCGATTCAGGATACCGATGAAGCCACACGTCAGGGGGCGCTTCGCCGTTGGACGCAAAAGCTCACGCCCGAGGCGTTGAAGCTGGCGAATCCGTTTGAGGGACAAAAGCTTTATGCGACGGCGTGTGGCGCCTGCCACAAGTTATATGGCGTGGGCGGGACGATTGGCCAGGACCTTACGGGTTCGGGGCGACAGAACCTCGATTATCTGCTCGAGAACATCCTTTTCCCGAGCGCTCTCGTGCCGGCTGAGTTTCGGCAGACAACACTCACACTCAAGGACGGCCGCAGTTTGAGCGGTATCGTCCGCAGCCGGAGCGCTCAAGCGGTGGTGCTCGAGATGATCGGCGAATCCGCCACAGTCAGCCGCTCGGACATCGAGGAGGAGGTTACGTCCGCTCTTTCATTGATGCCGGAAGGTCAGATGGAAGCCATGACGGACGCTCAGGCGGTCGACCTGATAGGCTTCCTGATGAGTTCCTCGCCGCCGCGATCGCATCAGGACAAATGACGCGCCGCAAATATGAATTCATTGCGGTCACAGTTTTTTTTTCGGGCCTTATGGGCGGGAAGCTTGCTCGTGGCGCTTGTTCACTGCTCCGTCGCGGCGGCGACCTCACCTAGGCGGGATGCGGGCCGTGAAATCTATCGGCAGCAGTGCGCGCGTTGCCATGGCAAGGTTGGAGAAGGTGTGCCCGGCGAATACAAGGAGGCGCTCCAGGGCGATTGGTCGGTGGAACAACTCGCTCGGGTCATCGAAAAGACCATGCCAGAGGATGCGCCGGGGAAATGTGTCGGGGCCGATGCCCAGGCGGTGGCCCGCTACATCCACGACACCTTTTATTCCCGTGAGGCGCGTGCCTTGAAGAACCCCGCTCGCGTGGAGGTCGCAAGGTTGACAAACCGGCAGTTTTTGAACACGGCGGCGGACCTGATTCGGTCCTTCGGCGCAGAGGACTCCACCGTGGGGTCAGAGCGCGGGTTGGAGGCTGTCTACTATAATTCTCGAGGGTTTGATGGCGACAGGAAAGCGTTCGAGAGGGTGGACCGGCAAGTGAATTTTGAGTTTGGCATGGGCAGTCCCGACACGTCGCATATGGGTTCGACGGAATTCTCCATCCAATGGCGTGGATCTCTGCTGGCGGACGAAACCGGGATGCACGAGTTCGTCTTGGAAAGCCCAAACGGAGTGCGCCTTTGGCTGAATGATGACGACCAGCCCGCCGTGGATGCCTGGGTTGCTTCGGGAGGGACGACCCGGCACAGTTTTAAACTGCGGCTCCTGGGTGGGCGCACGTATCCGTTGAGGCTGCATTACTTCAAATTCAAAGACAAAACCGCTTCGGTGCGGTGGCTCTGGAAACCGCCGCACGGCGTTTTGCAACCGGTTCCGGCCAGAAACCTTTCGACCTCGCGGCCCGAGCCGACGCTGGTTTTGTCCACCACGTTTCCTCCAGACGACAGCAGCGTGGGCTACGAAAGGGGGGTGGCTGTCTCGAGAGAGTGGGACGCCGCCGTCACTCAGGCGGCAATTGAGATTGCCAACCACGTCGTGCGGAACCTCGACCGGCTGTCGCGGAGCAAGTCAGATGACTCGGACAGGCGGATCAAGGTGGAGACTTTTTGCCAGGAATTCGTCGCCGCAGCCTTCAGGAGGCCCTCGGATGAGGCCGTGCGCCGCTCGCATGTTTCCCTGCAGTTTCAAGGTGGACGAAAACTCGATGACGCGGTGCGTCGGGTTGTGCTTCTCACGATCAAGTCCCCGCGTTTTCTTTACCTTGGACTGGGCGAGGGGCAGAGCGGCGACTACGAAGTGGCGTCCCGGCTGTCCTACGGCCTTTGGGATTCGCTGCCGGACAAGCCACTCTTGAAGGCCGCGTCGGAAGGGGCATTGCAGGGTCGGGAGAGCGTGATTCGACAGGCTCACAGGATGCTCGCGGACCCGCGAACCCATTCGAAGGTGCAGGCCTTTCTCCATCACTGGCTTCAGATGGGGCATATCGACGACCTTTCCAAGGATCCCCAGCTATACCCCGGATTTTCGCCGGAGATCATCGCAGACTTGCGAACTTCCCTCAACCTGTCCCTTGAGGACGCCGTGTGGTCGGAAGCCTCGGATTATCGGACACTGTTGCTGACAGAGAGTCTTTACATGAACGACCGTCTGGCCCGATTTTACGGTGCTCAGACAAGTTCCACGGATGATTTTTTGAAAGTGAAGTTCGATCCCAAGGAACGTTCGGGCGTGATCACGCATCCCTATTTGATGGCCGCGTTTTCATACCCTAAATCGACATCGCCGATCCATCGCGGCGTTTTCCTGACGAGGCACATCGTGGGGCGCGCGCTGCGACCACCGCCTATGGCAGTCGTCTTCAAGGATTCCGATTTTTTGCCAAGCCTGACGATGCGGGAGAAAATCACAGAGCTGACCCGCCCGCAAGCCTGTCAGAGCTGTCATGCTGTGATCAACCCGCTGGGGTTCAGCCTGGAGCAATATGATGCGGTGGGTCGATTCAGAGTTCGAGAGAGCGGGAAGTTGGTGGATTCGGTGAGCGACTATGTGACAGCCGAGGGACAGACCGTGAGGTTGACAGGGGGACGAGACCTCGCGGAGTTCGCTGCGAGCAGCGAACAGGCCCATGCCGCATTTATCGAAACGTTGTTCCATCAGATTGTGAAGCAACCCATCGCCGCCTACGGTCCGGGAGTTTTTTCAAATTTGCGCCAGTCGTTTGTTGCATCTGGCTGCAATATACGTCAATTATTGGTGGAAGTGAGCACAGTGTCGGCTCTTCACATTCCTGGTAAGGCCGCCACCACTGCTCGGAAAGCAAGACCATGAATGCGATTCACCGTCGGCGATTCCTCCGGCAATTGGGAGTCTCCACCGCCGTGCTCCCTTTTCTCACAGGCCTTCCCAGCCTGGGCCTCGCGAGCCCCGTGCGTCCCCGGCAGAGGCTTGTCATCCTTTTTACCCCAAACGGGACCATCCCGTCCGCCTTCTGGCCTGAAGAACAGGGGCGCGATTTCAAGCTCAACGAGATTGTGGCTCCGTTGGCGCCCTTCAGGGATCGGACATTGTTTCTGCGGGGATTGTCCAACAAAGTACGTGGAGATGGGGACAGCCACATGCGAGGGATGAGCTGTCTCCTCACCGGGATTGAGCTGTTTCCGGGGAATATACAAGGTGGCTCGGACACGCCCGCCGGTTGGGCCAGCGGCATTTCAATCGACCAGGAAATTAAGAACTACTTTCAGAGTCGCGCTGACACCCGCACCCGCTTTGGTTCGTTGGAATTTGGGGTTGGCGTCACTGACCGTGCCGACCCTTGGACGCGCATGTCCTACGCGGGCCCCAACCAGCCCGTCGCGCCGGTGTCGGATCCGTACCAGATGTTCTCAAAACTCTATGGGCAGATGAAGGACAAGGAGAACATCCAGGGGATTTTGGATGAGGTTCGTGGCGACCTGAAGAAGGTTCGAAAATTAATCAGCGCGGAGGACCGGCGGCTTTTGGATCAACACGAGGCCCTGGTGCGCGAGATGGAAAAGGAGATCAGCAATTCGGGTGAACAAAAGCTGCGCGCCGTTCCGCCTGTGTTTGAGGAAGGAATCGCGGATCAGAATGATAACGTTCCCCGTTTGAGCCGTATGCAAATCGACCTGCTCGTCAACGGCTTTGTCAATGACATGGCTCGAGTGGCGACGCTGCAATATACCAAGTCCGTCGGGCAGGCTCACATGAAATGGCTCGATATCAAAGACGGTCATCACTCCTTGTCCCATGAACCGGACAACGACAAGACCGCGCAGGAAAAGCTCGTCAAGATCAACAAATGGTTCTGCGGTGAGCTTCGGTATCTGCTTGAAAGGATGTCAACGACTCCCGAGCCAGGAGGGGATGGGAGCCTGTTGGATCACACCCTGGTTGTGTGGGCGAACGAGCTTGGGAAGGGCAACTCGCATACGTTGGACAACATCCCTTTTGTTTTGATTGGGGGCGGATTCGGGTTCGAGATGGGACGATCGTTGAAGTTGGATAAAGTGCCGCACAACCGCCTTCACCTCGCCCTGGCGCATGCTGTGGGACACCGGATCGAAACCTTTGGCAAACCTGCGTTGTGCGACGGCGGTCCGCTGAATCTTGTGTCTTGAAAAGACGTGTGTTTCAACGCTGGCTTTCAATTATGGCAGGTATGCTTCTGCTGGTTGAGGCGCGTTCGCAACAACCCCCTTCGCCCGCCCCGGGCCCGGGCCCGGCTCTGGCGGCGAGGGTCATCAACGATCTAGGCCTGCGCCTGCTCAAACATTCGGGTTCCGCGAAGGAGAGCGCCAGTGTCGATGCCAATGCCGGAGCGGCTTCGGCCCCCAACGCCCTGCTGTCGCCCTATTCCATCCAAACGGCCCTGGCCATGACCTACGCTGGCGCGGATGGAGCGACCCGTGAGGAAATGGCCCGGGTGTTGGCTTTCAAGGAAGCCGGGGATGCCATTCACCCCTCTTTTGGCTCGTTGCGGCAGGCTTTGGACGGTGCCGTCCTGAACGCTTCGAGAATGACTCGTCCCGCCGGATCAGGCCAACCCGGCACCACCGTCCTCGAACCTTTTGTTCTGGCGACAGCCAACCGGTTGTTCGGCCAGAAAGATTATGCATTCAAGCTGGATTTCGTCGAGTTCACGCGCACTGTTTACAAAGCGGTATTGCAGCCCTTGGACTTCGTTGGGGACGTTCCAGGATCGATCAAGTTGATCAATGGTTGGGTCGAGGAACAGACCCGCCGACGGATCCAGAACCTGATCCCGTCCGACGGACTGGACGTGGACACGCGGTTGGTCCTCGTTAACGCGATCTATTTTAAAGCGCCTTGGGCCGTCGGGTTCAGCGAGTCCCGCACTCGGCCCGAACCCTTCCTTGTGCTGGGCAAGGATGCCGTGATCGTGCCGACGATGGTCCGAACCGGCCCCATGGGTTACGCTGAAAATCAGGGGTTCGAGGCCGTGACATTGCCATATGTGGCAGGCGATCTCCAGTTCCTGTTGCTTTTGCCTTCCAAGACCAACGGACTCGCCTCAATGGAGAGGGACCTCACAGTCAGCAACTTGATGTCCAATGCGACGCTGCGGACTCGTGAGATCGCGTTGCACATGCCTCGGTTTCGACTTGAGCCACCGCTGATGCTGCTGGGGCAGGCGCTTCGTGGGTTGGGGATGAGGTCGGCTTTTGATAAACCTCGGGGCACTGCTAATTTTGACCGGATGGCCGCGCGGAAACCCAACGATTACCTCAGCATTTCCGAAGTGTTTCACAAGACATTCGTGGCTGTGGACGAACACGGCACCGAGGCGGCGGCGGCCACCGCCGTGTCCATGATGACGCGCACGAGCATGCCTGCGAAGCCGACTGAGGCGCTGGAGGTGCGGGTCGATCGGCCATTTCTGTTCGCCATCCAGCATCGGTCCTCGGGCGCATGCCTGTTCCTCGGGCGTGTCAGCGATCCTCGTTAAAGGCGGTTGGATCTTGCTGGCAAGCCGTGGCTGATTCACGGCATCAGCGGGTCCGGACCGCCTGAAGGTGGAATGAGGTGGACCTCATTCGTTGCACCAACGATGCTGTTGGGGGTGGCAGACTCTCAGTGAAACAAGGTCCTTGCTGGGTATCGGTTCGCAGGTTAGAGTCTTTGGCATAGGGAAGGCAACCATTCAGATCAAAATTCAGAACTGGGACGATTTGGCTTTGGCTGCGGTTGGCAAACGCAAGCGTCCTGCGCGCAGTGTCGAGGTCGAAGCGTTGGTCGATACCGGGGCGGTAAAACTCTACATCCAGTCATCGACGATCGAAGAATTGGGGCTTCGCCACATTGGGGAGGTGCGTTCCCGGACGATGTCCAACCAGACGGTCACGCGCCGCGTTTTTTCTCCAGTCGATCTCGAGATCCAGGGTCGTTCAGGCCGATTCGACGTCATTGAAGTGCCGGATGCGCTGCCCAATCTTATCGGACAAATCCCTCTCGAAGATCTGGATCTGGTTGTGGATTGCCAGGGGCGAAAACTGATCCCTAATCCAGAGCACAAGAACGGCGTGTTGTACGACGAATACTAGCCAAAAAGATTTAGAATTTGGCCTGGAGTTCCCGGGGACAGACAAAGTATTGAGAAAGCCCAGCTCAACGCTGTGAGGAACGAGAACGTGCTCAACAAGAATCCAGGGTTTCACAGGGAGTGGCTCAAAAAATGGAACCTCAATAGCAGGGAGCAACGGTGTCTGTCCCCAACGGTTTCGCTGTATGTGCTCGTCTGGGTTGAGGGCTTGATTTTTGGACTCGAACGATACACTTTCCGATAGTGCTTGAGGCTGATCGCCGGATTTTGCAACCCGTGCTTTCTCCGTTGTCGGAGTTTGACCTGGATCAAGAACCTGAGAATTTGCGGTCCTGTCAAGAGGGGAAAAGAGCAGCAAACGGTTGCAATCTGTGACTCGAGGAGGCATCGTGACAGTCACGAGTCGAGAGACCCTGGGGGCGCCTCTGGCCTGTTAGTGTTGGGGGCGAAGTTTCGCCGGGACGGGTTGTTTGGGTGGATCTTGGGTCCACCTGTGTGGGTGAAGTTGGGAAGGAACTATGATGGAAGAACGACAAGACATCCAGGAGGCCGGTAATCAACGGCCTAAAGTCACCGAGTGGAAGGAGATCGTTGCCGGATATCAGCGGCCTTCGTTGAAACGGGCGATCTGGCAGATGGTGAATTCGTTTGGCCTGTACGCCTTGGCATGGGTTTTAATGTTCTATGCTGTGGAGAAGTCCTTTTGGCTGGCGGTTCCGTTTGCGGTGCTGGCTGGCATGCTTCTCGTCAGAGTTTTCATCATTTTTCACGACTGCGGTCATGGCTCTTTTTTGAAGTCTGAAAAGGCCAATAACATCGTGGGGTTCATTGCGGGAACTCTCGCCTTCACGCCTTATTATCATTGGCGATGGGAACACTCCGTGCATCACGCCACAGCCGGTGATTTGGATCGGCGTGGCATGGGCGACGTTTGGACGATGACGGTCCGGGAGTATCAGGAATCATCTCGCTGGAAGCGACTGGCTTATCGGCTGACGAGGAATCCATTCGTTTTGTTCGTCATCGCACCGCTTTTCTTGTTCCTGATTCACCAGCGGATTCCCTCTGGCAAAGCGAACCCCCGGGAGCGAAATTCAGTGTGGTGGACCAACCTTGCCATGTTGGGCTTGGTCATCGTGCAGTGCCTGGTTTTTGGCATCACCCACTACTTGATGCTCCAATTTGTGGTCACCCTCGTGGGTGGATCGATCGGGCTTTGGATGTTTTACGTGCAGCATCAGTATGAGAACGTGTATTGGGAACGGCGTGAGGATTGGGATTACACCGCTGCGGCGCTCGAAGGGAGTTCTTTCTACAAACTGCCCCGAATTCTACAGTGGTTTTCGGGCAACATAGGATTCCACCACATCCACCATCTGAGCCCGAAAATTCCTAATTACAATTTGGAGCGTTGCCATAATTCACATCAAATCTTCCGAGACGTGAAGCCTTTGACCTTAATATCGAGCCTCCGGTCCCTGCGATTGCGGCTCTGGGACGAGCAAGCCAACAGACTTGTGGGTTACCGTCACCTGCGAAGGCAGAAGCAAACGCAAAACCAGAAGCAGCAGGCCGTCCGTTAGGGTTTTGTCAGGGAGCAGTAATTACATTGCTGGTTGTGGCGTTGGAAGAACCCTGTTTCATATGGTGCGACCCGGCAAGAATCTCGGCAAGGCCTTTGCGCTGGCAAAGGCTCGTTACGCGGAGTCAGGCATCGACGTCGAGGCGGCGATCTCCATCCTGGAAACAGTTTCCATATCGATTCAATGCTGGCAGGGGGATGACGTTCGAGGCTTTGAAAATACGGGTGCCTCTCTGGGGGGTGGCTTGGCAGTGCTGGGGAGTTATCCGGGCCGGGCGCGAACCCCGGAAGAGTTGAGGCGTGATGTGGAGAAGGTTCTGTCGCTGGTGCCAGGGGTCCACCGATTTGCATTGCACGCGGCCTATGGTGAGTTTGGCGGCCGTTTTGTGGACCGCGATGCGGTGTCGACGGAGCATTTCGAAAACTGGGTTTCATGGGCGCGGGGGTTGGGGATTGGACTGGATTTCAACCCGACATTTTTCGCCCATCGTCTGTCGGAGAGCGGGTTCACTTTGACGCACCCCGATCGTGCGGTCCGGGGGTTTTGGATTGAACACGGTCGCCGGTGCCGTGAGATCGGAGCTTTTTTCGGGCGAGGTTTGGGAACGGCTTGTGTCACGAATGTGTGGATCCCAGATGGGTGGAAGGACACACCGGTGGACAGGCGGGGGCCGAGGGAGCGGCTTGTGGACTCTCTGGACGCTGTTTTCAAGCGGCGTTTTTCTGAGTCCGTGCATTGGGATTCGGTTGAGCCAAAATTGTTTGGGTTAGGATCCGAGAGCTATGTAGCCGGTTCGCATGATTTTTATTTGGGCTATGCGGCAAAACGAAGGAAGATGCTTTGTTTGGACACCGGGCATTATCATCCGACCGAAAGTCTGGCTGACAAGTTGAGCGCCGTGATGCCATGGTTGCCGGGGGTTTTGCTTCACGTGAGCCGTGGTATCCGGTGGGACAGCGATCATGTGGTCACCCTGCAGGATGGACTCGTGGACATCGCCCACGAATTGGTGCGGCATGATTATTTGGGGCGTGTGCGGCTTGGGTTGGACTATTTTGACGCGAGCATCAATCGGATCGCGGCATGGGTGATCGGCGTGCGTGCGGTTTTGAAAGCTATTTTGGCGGCGCTTCTGGAGCCGACACCCGAGTTAAGGCGTTTGGAGGGTGAGGGGGACCTGACCGGCCGGCTTGCCTTGTTGGAGGAGATCAAACACCTGCCTTGGGGGATCGTTTGGGAGCAGTATTGTGAGAGACATGAGGTGCCATCCGATCTTGCATGGCTCCAGGAAGTCAGACGTTACGAAAAGGACGTCCTCTCAGGCCGAGCGTGATGGGATGATCCATGAACAACGCCCTGCTTGAGCTTCGGTCGATTTCGAAAGCTTTTCAAGGGGTTGTGGCGCTACGGGAAGTGTCGTTCGACCTGCGTCCTGGGGAGCTGCACGCTTTATTGGGGGAGAACGGCGCGGGAAAATCGACATTGATCAAGATCATTACCGGCGCCCACGCACCTGACAGCGGAGAGATATGGGTGGACGGGCAATGGGTCAAGGGACTTGACCCCAGGAAAGCACATCGCCTTGGCGTCGCCGCCATCTACCAGCAGCCGGCCCTGTTTCCAGACCTGAGCGTCGCGGAGAATTTCGCTTTGGCGCTGGAGCCTCCCTCTCCGTTCAGGAGGGTGAGGTGGGCTTTGCGTCGCGAGCAAGCGTCACAACTTCTTCGGCGTGTGGGCGCGCGAATCGATCCGGATACTTTTGTGAGTGAACTTTCGATGCCTGAGCAGCAGCTTGTGGAGATTGCCAAAGCGTTGGGCGCTGGAGCGAGGGTCTTGATCATGGATGAACCCACCGCATCGTTGACCCGAGAAGAGGTCGGGACCCTTCTGGGTTTGATCCGTGTGTTGAAAGCGGAGGGTGTGGGCATCATTTATATTTCGCATCGTTTGCCGGAGATTTTTGAAGTGGCTGATAGGATCACGGTTTTGAGGGATGGGGCCAGTGTGGGCACCTTTGCGGCTGGGGACCTGGACGAGAGCGAGTTGATCCGGAGGATGGTGGGGCGGGCTCTCACCTCCGAGTATCCACCCGCGCTCTCGGAGCCCGGGGAGATCCGGCTGGAAGCACGGGGTCTTGGATGTGCGCGTTGGGGAGTTCCGGAGGTCAGTTTCCAGGTTCGATCGGGTGAAATCGTGGGATTATCAGGGTTGGTGGGTGCTGGAAGGACCGAGCTGGCAAGGGTGCTTTTCGGGATCACGCCGGCGGATTCAGGGCAGATTCTCGTGGAGGGTCGGGAGGTCAGAATTCAGTCTCCGAGAGACGCGGTGGATGCCGGGATTTGTTACCTTCCGGAGGATCGACGCCGACACGGTGTGGTGCTGGAGATGTCTCTGGCGTCGAACATCAGTCTGGCGGTCCATCGCAAATTGTTCCCACGCGGTTGGATAAGGGATGGTGCGGAGAGGGAGTTGGCTTGCAAGTTAATAGGGGACCTAGCGGTCAAATGCTCGAACGGAGAGGCGCTGGCGGGGGATTTGTCAGGAGGAAACCAGCAGAAGGTGGCAATGGCTCGCTGGCTTGCTGCGGGGCCCAGGGTCTTGCTGCTGGACGAGCCGACACAGGGTGTGGATGTG
Organism: Akkermansia muciniphila; assembly: GCA_945865375.1. Taxonomy (GTDB): domain Bacteria; phylum Verrucomicrobiota; class Verrucomicrobiia; order Limisphaerales; family F1-80-MAGS106; genus F1-80-MAGS106. The sequence continues at coordinate 24,157 of CAMBEJ010000072.1, forward strand.
GGGGCCAAGGGCGAAATCCATCGCCTTATCCGATCGTTGACCAATCAGGGGATGGCTGTGTTGATGATTTCATCGGATCTGCCTGAGCTTCTGGGGTTGAGCGACCGGATTCTGGTGATGCGAGGAGGTTGTCTCGTATCGGAATTTGGGCGGGGAGAGGCGACCTCCGATGGGGTGATGGCTGCGGCGTTGGGGAAGGGAGGCGTGGAGCTGTGAGGCATCATCGTCGCGAGTGGAGTGTCGTGTGTGTTCTGGGAGGGATACTCATGGGGCTTTGGCTGGCGGCTCCGGACTTCTTCAAGGCCCGCCAGTTGTTGTCCCTCGCTACGGCGACCTCACCGGTGCTGGTGGCTGCGATGGGGGTTTCGATGGTCATCTTGTGTCGGCAGATCGACATTTCCATTGGATCGCAATTTGCGTTGTGCAGCGTGTTTGTTGGGCTGGCGGCTCAACGTGGCGGGGGGCCTGGAGAGCTGTTGGCACTCGCGATGGGGGTGGGTGGGTTGATGGGGGCGGTGAACGGAGCGCTGGTGGCCGGCGTCGGGTTGCCATCGATCGTGGTGACCTTGGCGACGATGGTGACGTGGCGCGAGTCATTGCGATGGTGGCGTGAGGGAGAGTTCGTGCGGGATCTGCCCGAGACATTCCAATGGTTTGGAGCCGCTCAATCGAGCGGGCAATGGATGGTGATCGGTGCTGGTGTGAGTGTGCTTGGGGGGATGGTGTGGTTCACGCAGTTCTGTTCCGGAGGCCGTTTCATCTATGCGGTTGGATCGGACCCGGAGGCGGCGCGACTGGCCGGGATCCGGCCACGAATGGTGACGTTCCTTGTTTTTGTGGCAGCGGGGGCGTTCACAGGGTTGGCAGCCTCGTTAAATGCCGTGCGATTCACGGATGTGGATCCTAAAACCGGCACGGGGCTCGAGATGCAGGCCATTGCGGCGGTGGTGGTGGGAGGGGTGGCGGTGTCGGGAGGGCGCGGGCGGGTGCTGGGGGTTTTCGCCGGAGTGCTGCTTCTGGCTTGCATCGGGCCTGGCCTGGTTTTTCTGAACCTGCCGCCTCAGTGGGAGAGAGCCATCCAAGGCGGCATCATCCTCCTGGCTGTGGCCAGCGACGGATTCAGCGCCAGAACAGGGCACCGCAATGCGATTTCCGGAGGCAAGCATCATGCATGACCGAAGCGGTTGGCGGAGGTGGCTTGGGATTGAGTTGGTCTTGACCCTCCTCCTTTGCATGGAGCTTGGGATTTTTTCTCGGACAGCGACCAATTTCTGGACGGCGCAAAACTTCTTTGAAGTGTTGCGCTTGAGTGTTGAGATCGGGCTGCTTGCCGTGGCCATGACGCCAGTCATTTTGACGGGCGGCATTGATTTATCGGTGGGTTCGTTATTAGGATTGTGCGCCATCTGCTTTGGGAAACTTTGGAGGGACGCCGGGCTGCCGCCGCTTGTCGCGGGGATTGCGACCATCGGCCTGGGTGTTGGCTTAGGCTCGTTGAACGGAGTCTTGGTGACGAGGCTCCGGCTGCCGCCTTTGATCGTGACTCTGGGCTCGTTTTCACTGTTCCGTGGATTTGCGGAGGCCATCACAAAAGGGGTCGACAATTTCACTAATTTCCCGGCAAGTTTTTTATTCCTTGGACAAGGCTATTTGTTTGGCGTGATACCGGCACAATTGCCTGTTTTCATGCTGGTCGCCCTCGCTGTCTGGCTCCTGGTACACAGGACCGTCATCGGGCGAGGGTTGCGGGCGATGGGTTATTCACCGGAGGGCGCGCTGTATGCGGGTCTGCCTGTGAGTTCGCGGCTGATGTGGGTCTATGGGCTCGCGGGAGGCGTGAGTGCTTTGTCCGCGCTGGTGTATGTCGCTCACGTGGGCCAGGCCAAGGCCGATGCGGGGACTGGCTATGAACTGCTCGCGATCACTGCGGTCGTGCTCGGTGGGACCTCTATTTTCGGTGGAAAAGGCAGCGTACATGGCACGCTTTTGGGGTTGGCCGTGCTCGTCGTCATGAAAAATGGGCTCATCCTCTCGGACCAGCCCGGTGAGCTGGTGGGAATTGTCACTGGCGTGTTGTTGTTGACGGTCCTCTCCGGAGAGCTTTTGATGAAGTTTCTCTCCCGAAAATCTGAGGTGCGGCGTCGTGAACGCCTTCTGAAGACGAGGTGATGGGAGAGGTGATGGGAGAGGGCGGGACATGAGACTGATGCGACTTATGAACAAAATGAAAGAGAACTGTTTCAGGGTTTGTTTTGCTGGGTGTTTGGTGACATGGGCACTGGTGACGGGCTGCAACAAACCGCCAGAGAACGCGACAAACGGGAGCGGTTCGAAGTCTATCACGGTCGCGCTCATGCCCAAGAGCAAGGGAAACGCTTACTTTATATCCTGCCGAAAAGGGGCAGAGGAAGCCGCCAAAGAGCTTGGCGTCAAAATTTTGTGGGACGGGCCCACCGAGCCTGATCCAGCGAAACAGAACGAAATCGTGGAGACATGGATTACTCGGGGAGTGGATGTCATCGCGGTAGCTGCCGAGAATCGGGCCGGGATTTCCACCGCATTAAGGAAGGCGCGCGGGAAGGGGATCAAGGTTGTGACGTGGGATTCGGATGCCGAGCCCGACGCGCGAGATTTCCTCGTGAACCAGGCGACTCCTGAAGGGATTGGGAAGAGCTTGGTCGAGGAAGCAGCCAAAGCGATGAACGGGAGAGGGGAGTTTGCGATCATCACCGCATCCCTGACAGCAGCCAACATGAATGAGTGGCAGAAGCAGATCGAGCTCACGAGGGCCGCGAAATTTCCCGAGCTAAAGATGGTTGCTTTGCGGCCCTGTGATGATCTCAAGGATAAGGCTTTTAACGAAGCCACCGCGCTTCTGAATGCGCACGCGAACTTGAAGCTGATCATGGCGATCTGTTCGCCGGCGGTTCCGGGTGCCTCAGAAGCTGTCAAGCAGAGCGGTCGCAAAGACGTTAAAGTGGTGGGCTTGGGCCTGCCCAACGACAACAGGCGTTACGTTAAGGAAGGAATCACGCCCTCTGTGATTCTTTGGAACACGGTGGACCTGGGTTATTTAACGGTACGCGCCTGTCATGCGCTGGCGACCGGGGAGTTGAAAGCGGGGGCTACCAAATTTAGCGGGGGCAGGCTCGGAGCCCTGGAGATCAAAGGCGACAATATCCTTCTTGGGCAACCCTTCGTTTTCACTCGTGAAAACATCGATCGATTCGACTTTTAATCCCGATGCTTGTTCAATTGGTTGGTTTTTGTTGCCGTTGAGCTTTGAAGGGACCAGGATCCCCTGCATATTCCTTGATTTGGGTTTTTGGAATAAGGGAAACAATCGGCAGAGGAGACGTCGAGGCCTCCGATCTCGCGAGCGTCATCTTTGATTCCACCAGCCTGAGGACCGCGGTGAGGTTTTCGTTGGCTTTTTGTAGCTGGGTCTTGGTTTCCTTCATCTCTGACTCGAGGCTCTTGAGTCGCTCTTTGGCGACGGTCCACAGAATATAAACCATGAGTGCGAGCACGATGGTTGGGGCGAACGCGGCAATGATGAGAAGGTTTCTGAAGGCCGGGTCTGAGATCTGGGGCGAGGGCGTTGGGGTGGCAGAATCCTTGTTGAGCCCCTTGGTTTCTGACTGTTCGATCACGCTGGCGCTGCGGTTGGGCCCGGCAGAGGGGCTCTCCTGCACGCTCTGAGTGGCGATGGCTTTCGTGGGGACGACTGGCAGGTTGGTGGGGACATCAACCGGCACCATAGGAGGCATCGATTCGCTTGGGGCCAGGACGACTTGGCTGGGGCCATTGGGGGGTTGTGCCGTCTGGTGGAGTTGGGCGATGGCGATCGCATTGCCATGGCTCGCAGCCATTCTCAACCACCGCGCGGAGAGTCCCTTATCGAGAGCTGTGCCGCGGCCTTTTGCGAGCATCGTTGCGGTTTGGAGTTGGGCGTCGGGGTCCCCGTGGTTGGCGGAGAGTTGGAACCAGTAAAACGATTGGGCGTCGTTCTGGACCACGCCTTCGCCGTTAAGAAAACAAAGGCCCAGCTCATACTCCGCTCGGGGGTGGCCCTGCTTTGCCGCGTTGCTCAAGTGTTCCAGGGCTTTTTCCGGCTTTTTGGCGACGCCATCGCCGCGAGCATAAAGCCCCCCGAGGAACGCCATCGCGTCCACGTGGGAATTGGCCGCCGCCCGTTCAAGCCATTTGATAGCTTCTTCCTGGGTATCCCCACTTGCTCCTGAGTGGACGATGACTCCGAGTTGGAACTGAGCGTCGACGTTCGCTTGGTAGGCTGATCTGCGGAGCCACTTTACCGCCTCTTCCTTGCTGGCTTTGACTCCTTTGCCGCCCAGGTAGGCGAGTCCCAGTTGCAATTGCGCGTTGGGGTCCCAGTTCTCGGCCGATTTTAGAAACCACCTAGCGGCTTCATCGAGATCCTTGGCGACGCCTTCGCC
>CAMBEJ010000073.1 GCA_945865375.1 Akkermansia muciniphila
AGATTTTTCCAGATCTTCTCGTAATCGTAATCGTAATCGTAATCGTAATCCTATCCCGGGTTTCCCTCGTGCAACCGGTAATCGGAGTTTGCTTTTATCAAGGCGACTAGCATCGAAACGACGCTCCAGAGGCGGTCTTTTCCTGACAGAACTTACTCCCCAGAACATCGGCCTTTGGCCCCGAGCACAGCCAGGGCGGCGGCACTTTACAAAGCGGAGCTACGGGCATTGTCAAAATATCGGCAACGATCCGCTCCAGTGAATTTTCCGTTGCCTTGGGCAATGTTCAGAGGGATGGAGGTAATGGCCCGATCCAATTGGTCGGTCACAAAGAGGGACTTGGGCAATTTCTGCAGGATCGGCTCAAGCCAGGTGATGAAAGCCAAAGATACTTCGTAAACCTCCAGCTTTTCGTGGTCGAATTGGCGGTTCATGGGATTACGATTACGATTACGATTACGATTACGGGTAGGAGTAGGAGTAGGAAACGCGAGCACGAAAAATCTGAGATGCGCACCTGAGGCGTCTGCAGAATACTTTGCGCTGCCTCGGCCAACGTTTTGAGAGACCCTCAGGCGAGGATCTTCCTCACCACGTCGCCGTAGACATCCGTCAATCTATAGTCGCGCCCGGCGAAGCGATAGGTGAGCCGGGTGTGGTCGAGGCCCATGAGATGGAGGATTGTCGCGTGAAGGTCGTGGACATGTACTTTGTCTTGGACCGCGTGCCAGGCGAATTCATCCGTGGCGCCATGGACCAGCCCACCGCGAATGCCACCTCCCGCCATCCACATGGTAAATCCGAAGGGATGATGCTCGCGGCCGTTCGCGCCCTCAGCGGTGGGGCTGCGGCCAAATTCCCCGCCCCACACCACCAAAGTGTCCTCGAGCAGGCCGCGTGACTTTAGGTCCGTCAGCAGCGCCGCAATGGGGCGATCCACTGCGGCGCAGCGCTTGGGCAATTCTTCGCGAAGGCCGCTGTGATGATCCCACGCGTTGTTGCGGGGAGCGTCGAAGAGTTGGATGAAGCGCACGCCGCGCTCGGCCAATCGGCGCGCGAGCAGGCATTGGCGGCCAAACAATTCGGTGGGCTGCTGGTCGATCCCATAGAGCTGCTGGGTGGCGCGGCTTTCGCGCGAGAGATCGAACGCCTCCGGAGCCTCCTGCTGCATGCGGAACGCGAGTTCGAACGAAGAGATGCGGGCGTCGAGCTCGCTGTCGAACTGGCGATCCCTCTTGTGGATGACGTTCAACTGCTGGAGGGCGTCGAGTTTGGTTCGTTGGCGGCTCAAGCTACCTTCCGGATCGCGGAGGTTGGCGATGGGTTGATTGAGATCCCGAATCAAGGTGCCCTGATGGCTGCTGGGGAGAAAACTGGAGGCCCAGAGTTGGGCCCCTTGAAAAACCGCCGACGGACACATCACGACGAACCCGGGCAAATTCTGATTCGCGGTTCCCAAACCGTAAGTCAACCACGAGCCCATGCTAGGGCGTGAAAACGCTTGCTCACCCGTGCAGAGCTGCAGGGCGGCGCCGGTGTGGTTGATATTGTCCGCCACCATGGATCGAATAACGCAGATGTCGTCGATGCAGCCCGCAGTGTGGGGCAGCAGTTCGCTCACTGGCGTGCCGGAGTCGCCGTGGCGGGCAAAGGACCACGGAGACGCCAGCAAGTTGCCCGTTTTTGTCCGCTCCAGCCTGGGCTTCTCAAAGGGTAAAGGCTTTCCGTTGTCGACCGCCAGGCGCGGTTTCGGGTCGAATAGATCGACATGAGAAGGTCCGCCGGGCATGTAAAGGAAAATGACTCTCTTGGCGCGGGCAGTGTGGTGTGGTGGATGGACCGAATAAGGGCTGGAAGCATTTCCCGGAGCTTCAGCTTTCAGGGGAACCGGCGACTCCCCCGCCAATAGATCAGCGAGGGCCAGGAGGCCGAACCCCGCCCCCGCACGGGCCAGGCATTCACGGCGATTGCATGCCTTAGTCCACATAGATGAATTCATTGCCGCACAACAACACGTGCGCGAGGTCACGCCACGCGGACTCCGTGCCCGCTCCGCCGGACTGGGCCAGCAATCGTACGCCTATTTGGATTTCCTCCGCTTGCGCAGACCTCCCGAACAGCCATCGATAGGCCGATTCAATGCGCTCGGAGTCGTCGCGGGCCGGTTCACGGAGCAATCGCCTCGCGAGCGACAGGGCCTGCGTTTGCGTGAAATCATGGTTGATCATGTACAGCGCCTGAGGGGCCACGGTTGAGACCGTTCGCTGGTCCACGGAGGCGTCCGGGTTCGCGGCATCGAAAAGCGTCGCAAAACTGCTCCGATCCCATCGCGCGGTTTGCACATAAAGGGACCGACGCGCGGAGCCGGATTCGACGCCCGCTGGACCTTCGCTGGCCCACTCGAGACCGCCCCCGACGAAAAGCATGGCATCCCGAATGGCTTCGGCTTCCAGCCTGCGCGGAGAAAAGCGAGCGAGCCAACGATTTTCTGGGTCCCGAATGACTTGAGATCGCGGCGCGGCGCTGGCGCGGCGATAGGCGGCGGAGTGCATTATCCGGCGCTCCAACCGTTTGAGGGACCATCCGTCATTGACGAACGTGGATGCCAGCCAATCGAGCAATTCGGGATGAGTTGGGGGCTCGGATGTTAATCCAAAATTGTTGGGAGTGCGGACCAACCCCTCACCAAAATGCCATTGCCACACACGGTTGACGATGACGCGAGCGGTGAGGGGGTTGACTTTGGAGCCTATCCAGGCAGCTAGTTCGCGTCGACCGCTGCCGTTGGTGATGCGGGGTTGCGAATCACCGGCGAAAAAACTGGGGAACCGGCGTGGGATGACAGGCCCGAGTCTCGCGTAACTGCCACGGACATGGACAGGCACATCTTGGATATTGGGGAAAAGCCCTCCGGGCATGCCGCCCTCCTGAACCGTCAATGCCACGGGGAAGGCAGGGGGCAGATCCGCTTGCAACGCCTCGCGTTCCTTGATGAGCGCAAGCCGTTCTGGATGATCCGGAGCGACGGGAGGCGACAGCTTGTCCAAGGCCGCGAGCTTCGATTTGATGGCCTCAATCTGGAGGAGCTTGGCATCCCGCAGCGTGGAGATTGATCCAGGGACCAGGGGTGTCCGTTTCAACGTGATCTCACCCCCCTTGGCTCCAAGGTTCTCCATGATGTGGGTGCTGTAGAAAATTCCCGCCAAAGCGTAGTAATCCTGAGTGGAGACAGGATCGAACTTGTGATCATGACAGCGGGCGCAACCCAGGGTCAGTCCCAGGAACACCTTGCCCAAGGTGTCGATCTGGTCGTCCACCATGTCGCTCACCATTTTTTCCTTGTCCGCGTCGCCGCGATCCCAAGCGCCATTGACGAGAAAGCCCGTGGCGATCAAGCCCGCGGGATAGAGAGGGCTGCCGGTAGGATTCTGAAGCAGATCGCCAGCAATCTGGTGCGTGATGAATTGGTCGAAAGGAAGGTCCTGGTTAAAGGAATCCACAACCCAGTCGCGGTAGCGCCACGCTTCGAGGGGCTCGCAGCTCGCGGTGCGCGCCTTCGGGTCGGCGTCGTGATAATCGGCGTAACGAACGAGGTCGAGCCATTGGCGCGCCCTGCGCTGCCCAAAGGCTGGAGACGCGAGCAAGCGGTCCACCACGCGCGAGAAAGCGTCGGGGGATTCGTCTGCGGCAAAAGCCGCGATTTCCTCCGGAGTTGGAGGCAATCCGGTGAGATCAAAAGTTGAGCGGCGCAGGAGTACGGACCGGTCAGCGGGCGGCGATTTCTCGAGGTCCTCGGCGACGATTTTCCGTTCTAGGAAGGAATCGATGGGATCGGACTGAGCGCGGTGTGGCAACTCCACGCGGCGCAGTGGTTGAAAGGCCCACCAACTCTTCGCCTTCTCCGCCATGGGGGACTCGGCCCCGTGGATGCGAGACGCGTCGCCGAGAAACGCCGTTGCCAGGCAGAGGCAAAGGAGCGGGGCTAGTTCGTGGTGAGACATGGAATTCGAGAACTTCGACCCTACCCTCCGAATCTCGATTCGCTGGGCGCGCGGTAGCGGATGTTCAGGTCGGGAGTTTCGATGCGCCGGTGCCCCTCAACTTTCGAATCGAGGCAACGGTCGAGCAGGGCGCTGGCGATCTGGGTGCGTTCGACCGGATACGGCGATTTACCCGTGAGGAAAAGGGACTCGATGTGGTGGTCCAGCGGACTAAAGAAATTGCGGAGCGTGTAAGAAGGCAGGTAGAATTGAACAGAGAAACGGCTGCCATCTTTGAGCCGCGCGGCCATGTTGCAATCGCCCACGATGCCGCCCTTGAATTGGACAATGGACGCCTTCAAGCCGTCGGTGTATTCGAATCGGTAGGCGTAGGAATCCGGGGCGAGTCGGCGCAGTTCCTCAGTGGTTGGGAGCACATGGCTATAGGTTTCGCGGGCCGGTTTGAGTTGGTTGCTTCGAGACAGCGCTGCTTCGAGGAGTTTCGGGTCCCACCCACCCGCTTCCCAGGAGCCCGCCTCAAAGGCTTTCCAGAATCGTTCCCCCCGAAAGGCCTCCACAGCCCGCACGCCCGTCTCCCCGCCGCGCCGCCGTTCGAGGATCGACTGCATGGCTTCGAGGATGTGGATGTCGCCGCCATCGAGCCATCCTCCCCAGATGCCAACCGCCTCACGAACCTCCGCGCCGAGCGGCAGATCGATGGAGGGTTGCCGCCAGGTGACCGGGAGGGAGGAGCCTGCCATGAAACCAAAGCCCAGCTCCTTCGCCGTGTCGTACATCCGCTTGGCGTAGTCCCAGTTCCAGGAAAGAGGCTTGTCGTTGAACACGGGGGCCGCGCGTCCGCTGCGCCGATAGACATCCACGATTTGCTGGGAATGCGAGTACTTAGGGTAGATCGTCGTGAGAGCCGCGATCCTGGGACGCCGACGCTCCACGGTCAAGCCGTTCACTCCGAGGGCGAACGCGGCTGTGGTTCCTGCCAAAAAAGTCCGACGTGTGCAACGAGTCATGCGGTTCCTTCAACGGTTCGTCGAATGGACGAGTGATCTGTTTTGGACTGAGATACATCTCAACTCAGCGGATGGCGAAACTCAAGCCTGAAACTGGGCAGCGCGGGAGGCCAAATCCGTGGCGATGCCGTGGACATCCATTTCGAACTCGATCTCGAGAATCGGAGGTTGCGTGATATGCCAGCAAATCCCGAGTGGTGACGCCGGGCCGATGCCTGCGAGCAGGAGATTGCGCAACGCCACACCCATTGGATGCACCGTATAGACGTTGACTCGCGAACCATGAACAGGAAAAAGGGCAAGCAGGGGAGCCTCTGAATTAGGGTTGATGGCAGCGGCTCGGAGTAGAGCGGGGAACTGACCTGCCGGGTGTTTCACTCTCCATCTGCCGGGCGATTTTCCCGGTGAACCGCTTAAGATCAGCTGGTGAAAGGGATCAAGGTTTCCGCGCGCAGTTCAATCCTTCATCATCACGCGTGCCTGGCTGGTGATCAGCGCCACGGCGGGATGCGCGATGCGGCGCTCGGCGGTGATGGCGTGGAACTGCATGCCGCATTTCTCGGTCCGTCCGATGGCCTGAAAACCGTAGTGGACCACCGCGTCGTTCACAGCCACGCTGGGCAGGGCGGTGAACCCGAGCCCCTCCGCCGCCATGACCTTCATCAGCGCGAGGTCTTCAAACTCCGCCACGATACGTGGCTGGATTGTTTGTTCGCGAAACCACGTTTCCAAGGCGCGGCGCAGGCTCGTGTTCTCCGTCGGCAACAGAGCGGGCGCGTCGTTAAGCGACTGGGGAAAATTACGCTTCAGTTTCGCGGCGAGATTTTTCTCGGCGCAGAACGTCGTGCCGGTTTCGCCGAGCGAATGGTTGTAGGTCTTGAAGTTGGTGCTGCTGGACGCGGGTTCGTCTGCGAGGACGATGTCGAGCCGGTGCGCGGCGAGTTGCGCGAGCAGGTCCTCCAACTTGCCCTCGCGGCAGATGACGTGCGCGGTCTGCGACATGGCGAAGACAGGTTTCAGAATTTTGTTCGTCACCAGCTTGGGAAAGGAATCCGCCATGCCCACATAAAGTCGCAATGCCTTCGTGCTGGGACGCTGCTTGAGGGCGTTCATCAGCTCGCGACCGAGCGCGAAGATTTCCTCGGCGTAACCGAAGACGGCCCGTCCGGCGGCGGTGAGCTTGTTGTTGCGGCCTTCGCGCTGGAAAAGCTTTTCGCCAAACGCGGATTCCAGTTCGCGGATCTGTTCCGAGATCGAGGGCTGGGAGACGTGCAGCTTCTCAGCGGCACGGGCGAGGCTGCCCTCCTTGGCCACGGTCCAGAAATATCGCAGGTGGTGATAATTGAGCCATTCCATCGTGGCCCAAGCATGCTTCGGATTAGCCTAATCGTCCATTCGGAAACGCGTCTTAGTCGCCGGCGGTCGACGCGCCTATCTTTCAGCCGTCACGACCGACTCGCGGAGGGCTGAGATGAGCCACTCGGCGGCGGGACACAAAACGAAAGGCATTTTATGATCTGGATATGAACCTAATCGAGTGGATTAACTACGTGTTCGGCGGCTTCCTGATTCTCACCGGCATCAAGATGATCGTGAAGCGCGAGGAGGAGATTCATTCCGAGCGAAATCCGGTGGTGAAATGGTTCAAGCGGCTCATGCCCGTCACGCCCGACTATCGCGGGAACAACTTCTTCGTGCGCGAGAACGCCATCCGCATGCCCACGCCGCTGTATTGGCCTGGGCGTGGTATTGACATTCGTGGGCGTGAAGATGATCGTTGCGAACACCGCGTGGAAGATTGACACGCTAGTTTCACTCGGTGTGATCGTGCTGATCCTGGCGACTTCCGTGGTGATGTCGCTGCTGCGGCCGAAGGAGGCGAAGCATGCCTTTCCAAACCGCGGTCCGGGCGTGTTGAAAGGCAAACCGTAGGATTTATGAGCGGACTATCGAGGTCATCCTCCTCCTGGGCGCGAGCGTCGTTTTGGCCATGACTGAAATGGCGGTGGTGTCTTCGCGCAAAACGCGGCTGAGGGTCATGGCTGCGGACGGTGACACACGGGCCAAAGCCTCGCTAGCCTTGGCGCGCCCCGAGGTCATCGCCAGTCGCATGGCGCGACCGGTAGAGTTCACGAGCGATCGAAAGCCGGAGGAGGTCGCCGCATGAAAAGGTTCTTCATCGCCCTCATCGGCGGGACGGTGGTCTTGATCGGCGCGGCCATGCTGGTCTTGCCAGGACCGGGCGCGCTGGTCATTGCCGGCGGACTGGCGATCCTGGCGACGGAATTTATCTGGGCGCGGCGTGCCTTGCGCAACGCGAAGGGTGCCGTCGCCAAAGTGCGACGAAAGAGCGGCTTCACGACCTGGCTTCGGATGCGTAAGCGTGGATGTTCAAGCGGATCAACAAACCTGCCGTCGAAAGTGGTAAAGTTCTAGTCGTGCGGGAATCTGGCGTTCTGCGGAAGGGGTCAGTCCTCTTTTTTTCATACGATACACAGTGTGGGAGATCGACGAACTTCATTCGCGCGTCGAAATTGTGATTCCAGCCCCAATGTCAGTCGCCCCCTCCTTCGCCAAGGCTTCCGCCTTCGCTGAAGCTACGGTGGACGGGACGGCGGGCAGGCCGGAGGGCCGATGGATTGGGTCTTAGAAACCAACCCGAGGAATACCGTGAGTTGTGGAATGGAAACCGTGTGATTGTTGATGCACCTGACGTTTGGTGAACCCTGCTCCAACACCCTTTCAGGGCGTGAATCCAATTCCAAAACCGACCAGGTGCCGCGCTCGCGGACGCGCTTGCGCCTGGCTAACATCTCCGACCCTTCCAGGGCAAAAGCCGCTTTCCAAGCCTCAAGAAAGCGGGTCATTCCACTCAAAACAGCGAAGAACCCAGAATGGCGATGATGGCAATGACAACCAGGAGCTCAATCAGCGTGAAGGCCGAAGGGGGATTTTGGTATGGCGGCTGTGTCATAAAGTTTGGCGAGAATGCTTGGGTGGAATGCTGCACAACAAAAATAAAGCTTTTGGTCGGAACTTCAAGTCGAAACCGGGCAGACCTCGCATCTTGCTGGGTTGTTGACTGGTTGATCTCCCGCTCCGCACTTGGGACAGCTCAAGGGATGCCGGTTTTGTTTGTTTCGCACTTGTTACTCGCTGGTCCCAGTTGCGTCACAAGGAATCGTGTAAGTTGACCCTCATGAGAGACACGATTCGGTGCGGCATGGCTTTGGCCTGTTGTTCAGTACAAATTCAGTACTGCTGGCGAGTTGTGATCTCGCTCAAGAACGGTGGAGGCATCCGCGACAGCATCGGTGCGAGCTCATGGACAGATGGCTCGGCTTTAAGGGTTCCTCCTCCGGCCAACCCCCGCGTCGGTAAGAACGAGGGCGACATCAGCCAGCTCGACATAGAAAATGCGCTGCGCTTCAACAATGGATTGGGTCTCATGGCACTCACCGCCCAGCAATTGCGTGACACCATGGAGTGGTGTGGGCAGGAGCGGCAGCTCACAGACACCCGTTCAGGCGCTCCGCAGCGCTCCTACCGTGTGGTGTTGCTGAACTAGGCTGATGTTCCGCTTCGACCCTTTTGTTTTTGCCGCGGTAAGCTCCATGGAAAGGGTGTTTCGTGTGTCACTCTGGTAATGGAAACTGTGGCGTGCGGCGATCTCGAGACCGCCGCATCTTTTTATGAAGGCTGATCCCTGGCTCGGAACGATTGACTCCAGCCAGGGGGGTTGCTTGAGCTTGCGGCGCACAAGCCTCGTCCCAACGAAGTCCTGGCGGCTAAGAGAGGACTCAGGGGCTGCTCTCGCAAATGGAGGGGCGAATGAATCTGGCCCAAAGTTGAAAACCATTCGCCACACCACGAATTCCATCGGATTGGCTTCGGGCAGCAATTCTCATTTTGGCCACGGCCGGAGTCTTTGTCGGAAACTTTGTCGAAAAGTTCGACGAATCTCGAAGCAACTCGACTAAGTTTCCGACTAAGTTTGTAGAGTTCGTCAAAATGAAAACTGCTGGGCTTCGGGTGAGAACTCTGTGAAGTTGGCGGCCGGGCGAGGACCAAGGCACCGTGTTAAATAGCGGTCGGTGCGGCGCGTCCGCTTAATTGTTAGGATTGACCTCTGGGTCCGATGTCCAAATGACCCTCGTTTGTGGCAAGATGGCTTTTCCACGATTCGGCCCGGCTCGAGTTTCCACGACCTGGTTCCCGCGCATCGATTCCGCGTGGCCATCCGCAAAAACGAGATTCCCCTGTCCGGCGTGGCGCACGGAGAAGCGGCTGGCAAAGCTGCTGGGTTGACCCAACTCCGTCGTTGCCTGTGCAGCGTCAAATTTCAGTTCTTCTTTGAGCAGATTTTCCAGGAAAACGACGGTGGCGGAAGGCAACTGAATGGCTGAGGTTTTCAGAAACGTGTCGACAGTGGAGAAAAGCTTGGAATTCATGGCCAGGGAGAAGAGAGCGTTGTTGCCATCCAGATAACCCTTGGGGAATTTCGCGCTGGGACAATGGAATAAGCCACCTTTTCCATAGAAGCCAGGGATGTTTGTCCCGTAATCGGCCGCTCCCTGAAGCCCGATCGCGCGTGGCAACGCGTTGTACCAGACATCGCGGTTGTTTGGATCACGAACCTGAGCCCAGTTGTTTAGGGTGCTGTTGGCACCATGGCTTTCGCGAGGAATACGATCCTCGTTGTCCTGGGTGTAGATCGCCAACGCCAATCCCCATTGCCGACCATTGCTCAGACACGCGGTTTTCCGAGCCGCCTGCTTGGCACGGCTCAAGGCGGGCAACAGCATGCCCGCGAGGATCGCGATAATCGCGATGACCACAAGCAATTCGATCAAAGTGAAGCCTTGCCGGTGCATCGGTCGCAATCCTTAGCATCACGGTGCCAGGACAACACGAAAAAAGCGCTGTTCCTCCACCGCGCTCAACGGTTCTTCGACCGTGGTCGATGTTTCGCTTGCCGTCATGGTTTTCAGCGTCGTCCAAGCCGCTTCGTCGATGCGAGCCTTCGATTGCAGCGCGTACTGAGTTCCCACCTGACTGGTCCAACTGAGGCGCAACTTACCAACAGCCATGGCGACCTCCCGAATGCGCGGCAGAAACACGCGTTGCGAGTTGCGAATGTAACCCGGCGAACCGATGTCGCCGCCCGAGGCAGCGATGAATGACCCGAACACGCCTTCCTGGCTCAACTCTCCAAATTGACCGGAATCCGGATTGAACCCAAATGTGACCCCTGAGGTGGCCGTTGAGAAAACGACGCTCGCCAGCTTGCCCGCGTCATCGGTTGCCGCAGCGTTCCATATGTTCACAGCGTCACCGGCTGAGCTGAGCCCGTTCCCGCGGTAAGTGAGAACCTTCAGGCCGGGCAAGAGATGTTCGGATCCCCACCAAGCTCGGAATCCCTCCGGAGTCATGCCCTCCACGAAGATGACCGACTCGCCGGAGGCGATAGCCACATCGTTGGTGAAAGTGAAAGCGCTGGGCAGCATCTCGCTGTTGTCGTCGAAGCGAAAGCTCTTGAGATTGATCGATGTATTTCCAAGATTGGTCAGTTCCCACCAGTCGGCATGGCTGGCCGCGTTGGTTGACCAACTGGACATCACTTCCGTAACGAGAAGCCGCGGCTTCGGCGTGACGGTCACTTGCATGCTGTTGGTAATCGCGGCTACGGCATTGCGAGCGATCACGGAGTAGAGCCCCGTGTCCTGCTCGGAAACATTCGAGAGACTCAGCTCAGCGCCATTCGCCCCATCAATATTCCGCCCTTCAAGCTGCCATTGGAACGTCGGCTGAGGAACTCCTGTTGCCACCGCAGAGAAGGTGAAGCTTTGGCCGAAGTACATCAGCAAATCGGTTGGCGTCATCGTCAGCACCGGCGCGGCGGCTTCAGATTGAAGAACCAGTTGCGCCTTCCTGCTCGTGACGGTTCGAGCGCCGTTGTTGACAGTCACGTGGTACGCGCCGCTGGTGGCGCTTTGCGCATTCATAATTCGAAGCGACGTGTTGGTGGCACCCTCTATGGGGGAATCCTTGAAATGCCATTGGAATGTCCCGCGCGGCCGACCACGGACTGTGACCTCGAGTGTGGCTGTATCGCCCGGGTTGACGACCACATCGGTGGGTTGCCCAACTATGGACACGGGTACCGGCCCTGGAGCGCGGCCAGGCGAGCCGACATCGTCCGTTGCCAGTGCTTTGAATGCGCCGCTGACTTGGTTCGTGCTCAAGACACCGAACTCACCAGTGACCGGATCGTAAGTGAAACTCACGCCGCGAGCCGCTTCACCAAAATCCACGCTGTCCACCACTTCAGCGGCAGACTGAGCGCTCGGACTCCAAAGGCGCAGTCCGTCCCCTCCCGATGAGAGACCATTCCCTGTATAGAAGACGACCTTAACATCAGTCGGCAGACTCGCGCCCCACCAATCCTTAAACTGTGTCACGTTCGTGGTGAAGTTGTTTTGCACGAAGAGGATCGACTCGCCCGGTCGAATGCTGAGCCCATCGAACGGAGTCGGGTCGGCCGCAGCCAGGTTGTTTTCGGAATCGTCAAACTTGTAGCCGGTGAGCTCGATTGTGTTCGCCCCGAAGTTCGTGAGCTCCCAATAGTCCGAATTCTGAATGACGACATTCGGTCCAAGATTGGTCGAAGCGGAGGACATCACTTCGGTAATCGCGAGCTGTGCCTGAGCTCTTAAGCCCAAAATGAGGTTTAGCATCCCGATGAACAGCAGCACGGACTTGGCAATCCTACTCATGATTTGATCCTTTGCGGCAATACAAGCTCCAGGTGGAGTCCCAACATCCTATCTACACAGGCCGACATCGGGGTGACGTACACGTTACAATTCTTCGACAAACGGGAAAGTTCATCAGTCGCTGGAGATGCTTAAATCTACTTAAGCCTGCATTCACCGTTACCCTCGTCGTAATAAATCGTGGAACCTACTTGGACGACCTTGAGGTACTGACTCCAGACCAGAAAACCAAGGTTACGTGAAGCTTCGAGTCTATGCTCAACGGCCTTGAGTGGTGGTGGATTACCAGCGGACATGGCTTCGTGCAGAACTCGTCCGTCCATGGGGCCGGGCGGCTCAACCCCTAGGATTGAAAGCAAGGTGGGAACAACGTCAATGTTGCCGCTGGGCAATTCACTGACGTAACCCCTCTTGAAATCTGGCCCGGTCGCAATCAGCGTGTTGTGCAGATCAAATCGGCTGAGTGAGGCGTGCGTGCCAAGTCCCCGCTTGCCTTCGATGGAGGTGATCATGCCCGGAACTCCGTAATCATTCTTCTCGGACGTCCAGCGCATGGAGACAACGACATCCGGGGCGCCGTTCGTGGCAGCCACATGCACCTGCGCGAGTGAGAATGTGCCCTCAACTGGCAGCGCCGAAAAGATCACCCCGGCAAAATCGCTGGCCTGCAAAAAGGCGACCAACCGCCGGATCACGGCCTCGTCATGTTCGAACACATAGAAAGATGTGCTCCCTCCGAGATTGACAACCATGATATCCCCCGCTTCGGGATTCTGAAACTGCTTGCCGGCGACGAACTTCAATTTCTTCAGCGACTCGATCACGTCTGGACCCCGGTCGATAGTGGAGAATCCGTGGTCGGAAACGACCAGGATATCGGTAGTGTCCAGGAGTTCCTTTTCTTCGAGAGTTTTCAGCACGGCCGCGAGGTTTTTGTCACTGCTCTCCATTGCGGCGGCGGCGGCATCGGAGCCCACGCCGGACGCGTGTTGAGCAGCGTCAGGCTCGCTCAGCCAAAGCAACGAATACTTGGGAACACCCTTCCTCCATAAGCCCCGTGTGAGTGCCTTGGTGGTCCATGTGTCCGGGGTGTTCGCAGCACCCGAGCCTCGCCTCAGCAAACTCGCTGTGTCGGAACCGGAAGGAACAGAATCGACGGCAGGGGAGGATGCGTTCGTGGACGATCGCTCGCGAGCGCCGAAACTGAGGGCAGGCAAGTTTGTGGGGAAAGGGCCGATCTCGGGTGACTTGGTGAGGTTTTCAAGAACTGCGCGTGGAAGCGTCTGACCTCGGAATAGAGTCACGGAATCTTTTGCTGCTTGAGATGTTTTTTTGGGAGCCCGGTCATGCAGCAACGCAACCGGTTTCGCTCCCGCGGTGACGGTCGAAATGCCAGCCTGCTGCAGGATCTCCGCCAGAGTGGGTTTTTGCAGATATTTGCCTTGAGTGAGCTTGTCGCCTCGCCGAACGGCGTCCAGGCTTTCTGTGCCGTAAGGGCTAAGCCAGCTCAGGTCAGGACTATATGCGTAGTTCGCCATGATGCCACTGTGGTCGGGATGCATTCCCGTGGCCAAGACCGTGCCGTTTACCTCGGTGGAAGTGATGTAAGCGGAGTGGTTGTTCTTGAAGAACGTTCCTTTCTGAGCCAGTTCGTAGAGTGTGGGTGTGTACTGTGGCGTAATAAAGTCCGGTCGCATCCCGTCCCACACCACTACCACCACGCGCTCTGCCTTGCCGCGTGCTTCGGCCTTTTCCACGAGAAACGCAGAAAAGGCGCAAACTGAGAACATGGCGGATATTCTGCCGATCGATGCAAAGAAAGCGGGTTTCACAGGAGGATATTCTATACATGAGTGAATGAGATTCTGCACGTTACGTCCTAGTGTCATTGTTGCGACGAAATCTGAGTGCTCTGTGAATTGACTTCCTCGCGCGAGCCTCAGTCCGAAAGAAGACCTTCGAATTGCAGAAGGCGCTCGCCGGAAACCCTGAGGAGTAGGCGGCGCTTCAGAACATTGCCACTCCGACGAAGATTTCTTCGATAATTCTCGATTTCGCCCCGGAACTGCCGACGGGAGGTGCTGACTCCGAGTCGCCGGATCAACAGGAGGTCGAGCTCGAAGAATTGCGGATTGATCCAAAAGAGTATGAGAGACACTGGGAGCGAGATCCGGTGCAAACCGTGCCTGAAAAGGTGGCGCTCGAAATGCTCCTCAGGACCTTGAACATAATGGCAAAACGATTGCTTAAACTTCTGGCTCATGTTCGTTCGGCATCAACCCTGGAAACAGCCATTGAGTAGCGCGCCAAGGTTACGGAATCCCATCGTCGGCGTGACTTGCGCGCAACAACTCTTCAGACTTGAACTGAATTCGCGTCGAGGCCGTGAGCAGGGATGCAATGCCGCTTTTCCAACTGGGTTGACTCCATGATGGCTTTGTGACGAACCTGTAAAATCTCAGCAGGTGCGTCCTTTCATTGTTGCGCACCGGACATCTATCTCGTCAAGATTCGTCATCGGATGACTCCATAAACATGGTTGAGCCAAATCAATCCGCCACTCCCGGCCGAAATCGACCAGAGATCCGGATGATGGGTAATCTGTCTTATTTTCACTGTGGGGATTGGGTGGAGAATTGCACGGCCCTCGTCGTAGACTTTGACGGAAAGATCAGTCTTCTGCGTTTGGACGGGGGTTCCACCCAATCCCCCATCACAAGGACTTTTTTAGAAACGGGGGAGGAGGAGAGACTCGATCTTGATTCGCTCACGGAATTTGTTCATGTTCCGCAAGGATCCCGTTGACCTCCCCGCCACTTCCATCCCGCCAAACCACCCGGAGAGTCTCCCCAAGCATGAGAACTCAGTGCGAGGTCAAAACTCGTGCACGGAAATCCAGGCAGGGCTGATTCAAGAAAAACAGCGACCGCCCGGCCAGACGGGACGGAGCGCCGATTTCCAATCGGCTTGGGTGCGCGACCGGCGGATCGTTGAACCAAGGCCGGATGGAAGCCGGCGCTCCGTTTTCTTGAATCAGCCCTGATCCAGGCCAGGCAACCGAATAATTCAATGCGCGGGATATCAACCCCGCGCTCAACGCTTCTCACCGTTTTGTCACCGGGCAGTCGTTCATTTGTCATCCTCCGTTTCTAGGCTTTCGCGCTCGTCGGACCTGACTCACGTGCAACCCGGTCTGGCATGGCAACGGCAACTATGAAACTGACACACTCGCGCATTCTTTGTGCACTCGGGACGGCTTCGCTCTTGCTCCCAGCGACAGTTCACGCTCAATTCGATGGCTTCATCAACCATGGCCTTGTTGGCGCGGGGCGGCTCTCCGCTGATATATTTGACAAAGCAGGCGACGGGCGTCAGGACACCATCGGCGGGTTTTCTGCCATGACCATTGATCCGTCGTCGATCCGTTACATCGACGGACGAATCAGCGGCACCTTGTATGGGTTGCCCGATCGAGGATTTGGCGATGGGACGACCGACTATCGGCCGCGCATTGAAGTCTTCAACTTTTCCGTCACGCCTTACTACGGGAGCGCGCCCGTGGGACAAGAACAGATTCTATTTACGAATACGGCGACCTTGCTGTTAACCTATGATGGCGGGACGTTGTTCACCGGGTTCGACGCGGGCAACACGAACAGCCCGACCGTTCCACAATCTCCGGTCAATTCGCTGGGCGGCGGGCGGCGCTCGCTCGACGCCGAAGGCATTGTCCGATTGGCCGATGGTTCGCTTTGGATCAGCGATGAATACGGACCCGGCCTCTTCCGTTTTAACGCCGGGGGCGAGTTGCAGCAAACGATTCTACCGCCCGCAGCGGTTGTCCCAAGACATGGCGAATACCCGGGCCGATTGAATTTCAACGGGGTCTCGGTGCCGGCCTCGGGCCGCCGAAACAACCGCGGATTGGAAGGGCTGGCGTTGACGCCGGATGGCCGGCGCTTGGTGGCATTTTTGCAATCCCCAACCATGCAGGACGGCGGCGGCGGCAACCTCGGACGCAACACGCGCATTCTTCAGTTCGATGCCGTCGCCGACTCGCCCACTTTTGGCCGCGTGCTTGCCGAACACATTTATCAATTGACACTGAATGGAACCGCGCAGACCAATCGCCACACTCCGGTTAGCGAAGTGCTCGCACTCAACACCACAACTTTTCTTGCGCTCGAGCGCGACGGCATCGGCCTGGGAGTTGAAGGCGTCAATCCGCCGGTTTACAAAAGGGTCGTGCTCGCTTCCACCGCCGGAGCGTTGAACATTGCCGGTTCGGCTTACGACCTGGAGAACGGCGCGCCGGGCCAGCTATCGCTGCCTTCGGGAAGCTTGCCAGCGGGATTAACTCCGGTTGTCCGCCGGGATTTTGTGGACCTGCTGGATTCAGGGCAACTCGCCAAGTTCGGCCTGAACGCCAAGGGCGTTCCCGACACCAACACCGTTAGCGAGAAATGGGAAGGCCTTGCGCTCATCCCGCTCAACGAAGCCGCAAACCCCAATGATTATCTCTTGCTCGTGGGCAATGACAACGACTTCAAGGCGTCGATCACATATCACAACGGGCAAAAGGTGGGCACGAACGCTATTGTCGTGGACCTCATGCTGCTAGCTTACCGCGTCACCCTTCCTGGCGTGGGAGCGCCGCGGCCCGGACCGGTCGCGCCAACCGTGGCCGTTACGCTGCCGTTGGGTGGCGCCTTCGCCGCGGGTCCACTGCCGTTGACCGCCCACGCACAGGACGCGGACGGCATCATCACGAAGGCCGAATTCTTCGAAGATGACGTCAAGATCGGCGAAGCGGCCGCCTTTCCATGGGTTTTCACGAAGGCAAATCCGGCCGTGGGCACCCACACGTATCGCGTGATCGTGACCGATAATGACAACGCAACGGCTGAAACTAAGAAGGTCGTTCAGGTGACCGCCGCGAACTTGCCGCCTGCCATTGACATTCTGACTCCCACGGACAATCCGACTGTGCGCGCTCCCTACACAATCGGCTTCACGGTGAATGCTTCGGATGCGGATGGGTTCGTGACTAAGGTCGCTTTTTTCGATGGCAACGCCAGTTTGGGCGGCAGAACGAACGCGCCATTCAGCTTGAATTTGTCCAATGTGCCGCTCGGCGCTCATGTGTTTACCGCGGTGGCGACCGACAATCTCGGCGCGACCACCACCAGCGCTCCAGTCCACGTCACTGTCAACCGCGCGACCTCGTCGCCACTGACGTTGCAGATTCTTCACGCCTCGGACTTCGAGGCTGGCATCTCCGCGCTGGATGACGCGCCGCGATTCTCCTCAGTCGTGGCGGCGTTGAAGGCGGATATGCCCACCAATACCATTGTGCTGACGTCGGGAGACAATTACATTCCCGGTCCGTTTTTCACGGCCAGTGCGGACGATGCCGTGAGAACCCAGTTCAATAATGTGAAAGGTCGCGCGGACATTCTCATCCTGAACGCGCTTGGCGTGCAGGCCTCGTGCTTTGGCAACCACGAGTTCGATGACAACACCGCCCAAGTGCGCAGTCTGATTCTGGCCGACACGGCCCTTGGTTACCCTGGAACGGCGTTTCCCTACCTAAGCGCCAACCTCAACTTCGCTCCCGATTCGAGCCTTGCCAGCCTGGTCACGGCGGACGGCCAGGATGCGGCTTCCCTCAAAAACAAGATCGCCAAGAGCGCAGTAATCAGCGTTGCCGGCCAAAGGATTGGTGTCGTAGGCGGCACGACCGCGGAGTTGAGATCGATTTCTTCACCGGGCAACGTGGGCGTTTCCACCAACATCGCGGCCGACATTCAGGCCGCTGTTGATGCGCTCCTCGCCCAAGGCGTCAACAAGATCGTCGTCATGACCCATCTTCAACAGTTCGGTCGCGAATTCGAACTCGCCCAAAAGCTCCGCGATGTGGATGTCATCATTGCGGGCGGCTCGCACTCGGTTTTCGCCAAACCATCGGATCGCCTTCGACCCGAGGATTTCGTTGCCTCGAATTATCCGGCCAGTTTCACATCCCTTTCGGGGGAACTTTTGCACGTCGTCAATACCGGGGCGAATTACCGGTATGTGGGACGGTTGATTGTGAGTTTCGACGCGAACGGAGTGGTCAGCGCGGCCGATGACCGGAGCGGCGCCTTCGCCACCGACATTCAAGGAGTGCTCGATACAGGCAATCTGCCGCCCAATGAGATCGTTCTGAAAGTCGTGTCCGATCTCGCAACAATCGTGGATGGCAAGGACGGCAATCGTTTTGGGAGAACGGCCGTTTATCTGAACGGCTTGCGCAACAGCGTCCGCACCGAGGAAACGAATCTTGGGGACCTGACGGCCGAGGCCAACCTTTTTCGTGCGCGCCAGACCGACCCGGACGCGGTCATCTCGCTGAAGAATGGCGGCGGCATCCGGGACTCAATCGGAGCGGTCTCCTCCACCGGCGGAGCGGTTCAGTTGATACCGCCGCCGGCAAACCCGCGAGTGGGCAAGCTCGAAGGCGAAGTCAGCCAGCTCGACATCGAAAACTCCCTGCGATTCAACAACGGACTGAGTTTGTTGACGGTCACGGCGCAGCAGTTGCGCGACACGATGGAATGGGGGGTGGCCGCGAGCGGCACGCCGGGCCAATTCCCGCAAGTCGCAGGGCTTCGCTTCAGCTTTAGTCCGACCAAAGCACCCATGACCTACATTCGTGATTCCAGCGGTGTGGCGACCGCCATCGATAACCCCGGCCAACGTCTGCAAACGCTGGTCGTGACATATCCGGATGATCGCGAGGAGCTCGTCGTGGAGAAAGGCCTGCTCGTTGGCGATCCAAGCCGCACCTTCAGGATGGTCACGCTGGATTTCATGGCCGGGGGTGGGGACAGCTACCTTCCCTTAACCCGAGGCACTGGCCGCATAAACCTGGCACCCGCGACCGGGCGCACTTTCAACACGGACGGCACCGAGCAACGAGCACTGGCGGATTACTTGAAGATCCGGGAAGTGTTCAATACCACGGACAACAGTCCTGAAAACGACTTGCGCATTCAGAATCTT
Organism: Akkermansia muciniphila; assembly: GCA_945865375.1. GTDB lineage: Bacteria > Verrucomicrobiota > Verrucomicrobiia > Limisphaerales > F1-80-MAGS106 > F1-80-MAGS106. Next base: position 18,829 of record CAMBEJ010000073.1, read on the forward strand.
TCTCGCCGAGGTGACACCGTGATCGCTCCGCTCGTGCGCCACATCGCTGGCCAGTCGGACGCTGTGGAAATCATTTTCCGCACGCTGCCTGGCAAACAATACGAAGTGGAAGTCACGAACACTCTCGAGGAGCCGTGGCAACGCGCCGGCCTGAGCACGCAAGGCACCGGCGCTTTGCGCTCTGTGATTGACCGGCGGCCGGGGAGTCAGCGCCAGTTCTACCGAGTGATCGTAACGAATTGACACACTTGAGCTGTCCGAGGTTTGTTGTAGAAAGGAAACGGTCTGTATTTCTAAATCCTAAATCCTATCACGTTATGATGACACCAAGAAACTCTCCTCAAGATCGCCCGTTCTCCGCTGCGTTTACGTTGATCGAGTTGCTCGTAGTGATCGCGATAATTGCGATCCTTGCAAGCATGCTTCTGCCTGCTTTGAGCCGCGCGAAGGAAAACGGCAAGCGCGTCAAGTGTGTGAACAATCTCCGACAGATTGGCATCGGCATGCACATTTACGCTGATGACAACAATGACAAAGTCCTCGAGGCGCGCGGGGGCACCGTCCAGATCGCGCTGAATCCTCCGGAGGAGCGGGCCGTCCAGCAACTTGGCCTAACCGTGAGCAATCGGACGGCCACCATATGGACTTGTCCGAACCGCCCCACCTTTCCCCAGTACGAACCCGAGTATGACCAATGGATCATCGGCTTCCAATACTTCGGCGGGATCTCAACCTGGATGAATCCGGTCGGCTCATTTCCGTCGCGAAGTCCCGTCAAACTCAGCCAGGCGCAGCCGGGCTGGGTTCTCGCCGCCGATGCAATCATGAAGATTGACGGCAAATGGGGTGGCGGCAGAGATACGGCATTCAAAGACATGCCGCAGCACCGCGCGGGTGCCGCCGGCCGCCTGCCTGTGGGAGGTAATCAGCTCTACTCGGACGGTTCCGCGAGCTGGATGCGCTTCGAGAAGATGCTCTTCATCCACAGTTGGGACGTCGGCGGCTCTCGTGACGCTTACTTTTACCAGGAGGATCTTGGAGAAAAGCTGGAGCTTCAACGGGCCAAATTGAAACCGCGCTTATAATCAACGGCGACGCGGTCCCAATCCGGCGGGTCAATTCACTCCTTATACAATTGACATGCGCTTTGTCCATTGTTCAGTTCTCCCAATATGAAAGTGTGCCGCTTGTGTTCATTCCTACTGATCCCGTGGGCGTTCGTCTCGGCGCTCACGCTCCAATCGGCTCAGCCACCCACTGCCAGAATCACATCGCTCGAAGCGATGCACGTCGCGGAACTCCATACAGGAGCCGCTGCCGACTCGGTGGACCTGCCGATCGAGGACGGTGAGCCGGTTTACCGAGTGGACGTCTCACGCGATGGCATCCGGTTCCGGGCGCGTGTACATGCCGTTCATGGGCGCCTCCTGTCTCTAGCCCGCGCCGGCAAGGAAGGCGACTGGCAGACGACCTATCGCTGGCCCGGTGTCCGCGTCGTGGCGCATCGCGGAGGCGCGTTGTTGGGACCTCCCGAGAACACACTGTCCGCGATCCAAAGAGCGATCGAAGTCGGGGCGGACTTGATCGAGATCGACATTCGGCAAACCAAAGACGGGCACCTCGTGCTGATGCATGACACGCATGTGGATCGCACGACCAACGGCAAGGGCGCGGTGAGTGAACTCACGCTCGAACAAATCCGACGATTGGAAATCCGCAACTCGAGTGCTGAAGCGATCCGAGTGCCCACATTGCGCGAAGCGCTCGAAGCCATGCGCGGCAAAATTGATGCGGATTTGGATTTTAAAGAAGGCGACTTGAATGCGCTGGTCGCCGTCGTGCGTGAAACACAAATGGTCGAAGCCTCAACGTTCTGCAGCCCGCACGAACGATGCCGAGAACTGGCGAGCATCGAACCCGGCATCCGCCTGCGACCAACTGCCGATTACCCCGAGCATGTGCCGGCTTTGATTCGTGACTTGCGGCCCGCGCTGATCAACCTGGACTGGCATGCGGTGACCGATGACGCAGTCCGGTCAGCCCACCTCGGAGGCTGCCATGCTTTCGTGAACTGCCTGGAGACAGCCGACACGGAGTTTTATGCGCGACTCGCCGCGGAAGCGGGCGCGGACTACATCCAGTCGGACCGGCCTGATCGGGTCGTGAGGCTCCTCAAGGAGATGGGGCTGCGAAAGGAGCGTCCGCCACTGGGAGATCCGCTCGGCACGCCGTTGCGATCCAGCCGGCTGCGGTATCCGCTCCGTTAGCAGCACTGGCTGCACGGTCGTTGGACCCGACACCCGAAACATCCTGGCCAGGACCGCTATCGCCGCAGGCCGGAGGTAAGGCCCGGTGCCATCGCTTGAACTGGCCGGGCCCGTCAGCGGGCCGCGGTGCTGTGTTCCTGCAGCCAGATGACATCCTTGTTGTTCGGTGTGGTGAGGTGTTGAGCGGAGGAGTTTGCGGTGAGCTTCGGGCGGGTCCGTGGATCGACCCAACGGCGGAGCTCCGAATGGCCATCGGCAAAATTCAATGCGCCGGTACCGCCATGATAGCTGGCCGGCACGTCGTAGAGGAAATTCTGCGCCGGACGATCCGGATACCCGATCATGTCCACGAGAAAGAACCCGTCGTTGATACTATCCTCGCGTTCATCAATGAGCACCCAGATCTTCGATGGGCCGGGATTGGCCAGTTCCGACGCCTTGACATAAATCGTGAACTTGTTCCCTGGGTTGTATTCGCTGCGTTTTGTGCTGTTCATCCAATTGTTCATGGAAACGCTCCGGACGCGCGGGAGAGCCGTGCGATTGTGCAGCGAGGTGCTGCGATCGCCTGGGCAGCGCCAGACGGCGGCGGACTCATGGTAGGACCAAAGGTGACTGCGCATCAGGTAAAGCTGATTGGTGTTATCAGAGACCGGCGTGCGATCGAGCCATCCGCCCACCCACGTGAGCGGGTAATGCTGGTCCCGCACTGAGTTGAATCCGTCCTGCAAGTTGCCGTTGTTCGGCGGAATACGGTCGTCATTGTCCTGAACGTACATGACCCATGAGAGACCGAGCTGGCGGAGATTGTTAAGACATTTGATCGACTGGGCCTTGAGTTTCGCCTGGCCCAACGCCGGCAGAAGCAGGCCCGCGAGGATGGCGACGATGGCGATCACCACAAGCAGTTCAACCAAGGTGAAAGCGGTCTTGCAAGTTGGCCGCGGGAAGAATGACGCTTTGATTTTCATCGCGGCAGTCTGGTCCACCATCGTGACGAGAAGATGGAGTCGCTGTGAAAATGGCGTCAACGATCGGTGACCACCTGCCCGTGAGGGGGAACGAATAACACCGCGGCTCCGCCTCCAGGCATGCAAAAAGACCGGACGTGCGTCCGGTCTCTTTGACGAAGGCGCTGCGATAGCTACTGAGCGATGAAGAATCTGGCTGAATCGGCCAGCGTCACCTGATAGGGCGAGGTGGCGCCAGACACAGGCTGATACGGTCCAGCGACCGTCGCGGCCGACTTCAGCGTTCCTGTGAACAGGATCTCGACCTTGCCGTTGAGGAAGGCGATGGATAGCTTGGGTCCGGAAGTCGTTCCGGGTGTGGAAGCCACCTTGGGCAACGTGAAAGCCATCGACGTCAGCACGCCCATGCCACTGTCTCCGCCTCCCGTTTCGCGCGCGGCGGTGTCGGCGGCATAGTCTCCGTCAATATCAACACTGCGGTTATTCATCGCGCTGTGCTGAACTTTCCCCGCGTCCAATGCTTTCTTGGAACCCGAGAGCCACGTCTCAAAACCGGATCCCGCCGAGATCTCAGCCGTCCAATTCTCCAACGTCCCTTTTTCAAAGTCACTGTTTGGAAACGCGAGCTGCGCGGTTTTGCCATCCCAAACAAACAGGTCATCGACGCAAAGCCATCCCCAGCTCGCCTTGAAGCTTCCGAAATGATCCTCGGCGCGGAAGACCGCCTTGAGGCCTTGGTGTTCAGGTCGGATGTACCACCGGTATTCAGGATGATGCCAGAGATCGCGGCCGCTGTTGCTTTGATTGGGCGCCATGGCTTGGTTTCGTTGCAAATATCGGAAGTCACTCGGGTCGCCGAATTGCCCGTTGCCGTTGAAATCCACGATCAACTCAACCCGTCCGAAGGCGATATCGCTTCCGTCCGGCAGATATCGAGTGCGATCGGTCCCTTGCGCTGAAGCAAACTGAACGAAGACATTTTCCTGCGCGTTGGGAATCGGCTGAATGACAAACACGTCTGAACGGATTTCGACGCCAGTGGCCGTCAGGTCTCCGCCGCCGGTTCCCACGAAGGTCCGGCCCGACATGTGATCTTTGCGCGCGTTACCGTCGAAAAACCAAGCGTTGCCCGTCGCACCGGCTTTGCGATTCAATTTCCAGCCCGGGATGGCGCCGCTGGGATGGTCCGTGGCCGTTAAGGCGTTTCCGACTTCATCGAACCATTGCGTGGCATTGGGATGACTCTGTGGCGTTGGGATGCCTTCGTCGAATCCGCCATTGCGAATGACTTTCTCCTCCCAGTCCCAGTTGGCGCGAAATGCGTCCAGCGCCACGTGGTAAAGCGTCGAGTCGTCGAAGCCGGCAATTTGCGCGCGGCGTCCTTCCAGTCCGCTGGTGTTAATGAAAATGGATCCGAAATCGTTGGCGCCTCCGCCGGCGGCTCCACCCCAGAAGCCTTCCAAAGCAATGTCACGGCCTGAATCGTACTGGCCGTTGGGATCTTGCGTCGCTGTCCCTAGGTCGATGTAAACTCCGGACTTGTTGTCGCTGCCGTTGGCGCCAGGCAGGTTGACGAACTCAGACCCGCCGCCGGAAACGTTTCCGTAGATGAAGCTGGTCACCGGCGTCAGCGTAAATGTGTCGGATTCCAACACGGCCTTCTCGGAGAAATCACCCGACTCCGGATCGGTCATCGTCGAGAGAAATCGCCCGCTGTAGGTCACGTACTTGCCGTTGGGATCACTGACGATCAGCTTCTTCGGGTCCGAGAAGGAACTCTCTCGCACGATCCAGCCTTCCAAAGCATCGGTGGCCTCGAAAAACCCGTTGCGAATGGGATTCGGAACAACCCTCCCGTCCGCACCATTGACGCGAATCGCGTTGACGGCGATGTAGTACTCAGAACTCCGGTCCACAATGCGCAAGCGCATCGGCTTGCCCGTGTGTTCATCGAGTTGGAAGAAATAAATGCGTCGCCAGGCGCTGTATTGAATCTGATCGCTGTTACCGCCGCCAAACCAAACAGCCGGTTCTTGAGAGAGCCAGCGGTCGATCGTGCCGTCCGCGCCAATATCCAGTCCAATGTCGAAGACATCGGGTTGCATACGCGGCGCGTCGAAGCTGCCGTCGGCGTCGCCCAGGCCGTTCGAGCATAGATCCATCATGATGAACGCGGGCGGCAGTCCGGAGTTGTTGGTTGCGGCCTCCACCTTCGAGAGCAAGCTGGCGGCCACTAGAATTGAAGCAAGGATTTTCTTTCGTATTTTCATGTTCAGGTTTTCCTTTCTTAGCGCGCTAGTTATGGACTCGTCATGAGGTGAAATCGTGGAGGTTTGGTGACGATTCCGAAAAGTATCTGTTAGCCGTAGGCCGAAAGATTCGTTCGTCTGAAAATTGACGACTTGGCACTGCCCGGGCCACTTCTCGTCGTTTCGTAACCGGGCGGCCGCCGCGATTTTGTGGACCTGCTGGATGCGGCGCTATTCCCCAAGTGAACTCGCCGCGCAAGCATGGCGGGATGGCGACGGAAACTACTCCGCGGGTTTCGCGATCACACACGGAAATGTCGTACGCGAAAACCCGCGAAGAACACCTCCACACGGAGGTGAAAGAGGAGGTGCGGACGGCAAACTGCCACGGCGCGAGGGCGGCGTCTATTTTTTCAAACGGTAATATCGGGCGCCGCCGGTTATCGGCGCCGTGACGGAGTTGTTGGCGACGCCCGGCACAGGCTGCCAGTTCGTCGAGACGCCTAGAGCGTCCGTGAATTCAAGGGTGAATCCGTCCGTGCTGGAGGGCCAGGAAATGGTAAGGCTGGATGATCCGCGTGAGACTTGAATTGCCGGCGCAGCAGCGGACGGGGGCGCCGGAATCAGACCTGCTCCTTGGAGTCCGCGCGCGTGGATGGCGCTGACTTCTTGCGCAGTGACAGCTCTTCGCCAGATGGCGAGGTCATCGATTTGCCCATCCGTGATTCCAACCGCGCTATTATCGGTATAGGTTCCGGCGCCATCCTGCCCGATGTTGGTCGCCAAGCCCGCCGGTGTGTCCAGCGAATCGAGGTCTCCGGCAACAGCGTTCGTGCTGACCGGAACACCGTCCAAGTACGAGATCCCGTCCCCGTTGCGACTAAACGTCACCGTGACGTGATGCCAATTTCCGTCGCTCAACGTACCAGGGGGACCGTCGTAATCTTTGCGCGTTCGTCCACCTGCGGCGCCGTCTCCCAGATTCCATTGCAGGCGGCCATTCCCGGCCGTGGCCGTGACCCAGCCTTGGTTTCCACCGCTCAACCAGCTTTTGTTGCCCACCCACGCGGGATCACCCGTCCAGTTCGTAAATCGCGTCCAGAACGAAACCGAGAAATCTGTGTCGTTGCCGAAGTTCAGATCGGCGGGCGCGCCCAGTGTGGCGTAATTGAAGGACGTCCCATCCTTTTTCGAGAAGAGGCTCAAGGCGCGCGCGCGCCAACCTTGCCTGCGGTAAACGGTACCGTGCCCACCGCAGTCCCGTGATTATTTCGCCCTGACGAATCGTTGAGCGTGTCATCAAAGGTCAAATGAACGACGAGAACATCGGTGATGGCTGCGCGGAGTTGATAGAACGACACAGATCCGAACAGCACGGCAGTGCTGGCGGCCAACGAGAGGAATGTTTGCATTGTATTTTTGTGGTGGTGGATGTTCAACGGAACTCAAAACTTCGGAGTTTCGACTGGTGGTTCGCCCGTGTACCACCGGTAATCAACACCACGGGTGTGCTTGATGGATGAGACGTTTCCCGGAACCCAGAGCGTTCATGAGAAACCACGCGGCGGCGCGGCGAATTGCCAGTGCATTTCACGAAAACAATTCGCACCTCAGTTCCATGGCAGTTTCGTGACGGTTGAGTCAGAAACTGAGAAAAGATTGCGAGCGCCCGGAGTGGCAGCCACGCTGTCGGGAACCACGACTCTCCAGCCGATCGGTCGAAGTTTCAGATGCGTGGAAATCCACGCCGTTGCTTCCGGTATGTCCAGTGGATTGCGTTCCTCGAGCACGGTCACGAAGAAAACAGGACCCGCCACGTTCAGCGCGGCGTGCAACGCCTCTGGAGTGTCGACAAACCGCCAATGCCGGTGGCTGTAAAACACGCTGCTGGGCTCGGCGAATCGGTAGCCGACAAAACGTGTTTGTTCAGGTCGATCCTGCCACAACTCCGAAAGCCGCAGCGTGGCGTTCACTGAGCGCAGATTGGTACCGGCTCCACAGGATCCAGCGGAAGAACCGGAGAAGCCCTCGTGAACAGTTGGCAACAGGCGCGCGGCGAATCGCGAAACCAAAAGTGGTATTGGGGAAGATCAAAGCGGCAAGAGCCCCATCAGTCCTCCCGCCAGCCTTGAAAATGGGAGAGCCCGCCGGCGTAGGCCGACGGGCTCCCATGGTCTCACCGATCCGGTCCAGGCCGGATTGCGACTTAAGGCGTCACCACGCGGTAAACCCGCAGCGGGTTGTTCGCCGTGGTGTCATCCATCACCCGCTGGGTGGGCTGGGTCAGAGTGATATCGAACAGCAGCTTCCAATCATTTGTGGAGTTCAGTCCGTCGCGATATTCCACACGATACTTCCCTCCGACCGTGCCATTCACCGTGATGACAGGATGAAGGGCGAACGCGGCGATCTGCCCGGTGGCAGGGTTGACTTTGATCGTCGCGGCCTGGCTCGTCACGCTTCCCAGCGCGCCGGTGATGCGCACGCTGAGTTTGTCGCCAGCCTGGTTCAACACCAGGTTGTAGAGCGTGACATCGGCCTCTGTGGCGCCGACGATCGGCTGCCCGTTCCAGAACCATTGGTAGGTGAAGGGCCCCGTGCCGGCTGCGGCGACGCTTGAGTTCAACGAGTTCCCGAGCGTCACGTTCTGATCCACTGGGGGGACTCGAACTGAGGGGAACGCGGTGATCGACCGCATCCGCATAGCGACAATCTGGCCATTCTCGACGAGTTCACCGCCAAGACGGTTGTGGACTTGCACATCCCAGATGAACCACCCTTCACCGAGGATGTCGGAGACGTCGATCATCCCCGAGGACTCCTCGTCACGCGTGATGAATTTGGCTCCGCCGGTGGTGAAGTACTTCGGATCGCCAGCTGCCACTTCGGTGAGTTCCTGGGTGACAGGGTTGAACAACCAAACCTTCGCCAGACGCTCATAGTTGCCTGGATCTTCCTGTATGAGGATGTTCCCTTCACGGGTGAATCCGAGGTTATCCATCATGACCGGTTGCGTGTGGGAAAGACCGTTGCCGACTCCAGCAGGTCCATCCAGGACGAGCTCCACAACACCACCCAATTCGGGGCGCGCGATATCGTCGAAGGAAACGCGCCAGAGCCTGGTGGGGTTCGTGACGTTGTTGGAAGTGGACCCGCTGCTGCTGACGCGACCTGTCGTGATGAAGTAGAAGTCATAGGGTCGCAACGGATCCCAGGCGCCGTCCTCAACCCTTTGGAAGTTAGTGAGCAGCCCGAGGCTGTCATTGTCCTGAGTGTCACCCGAGACGCGGGAAACGTCGCCCAAACTGTGAAGGACGAAGCGCGCTGCGGTTTGGCGATCCCGTGCTCCGAGGACCTTGTCATTGGTCTCCGTGCGCACGAACAAACCGTTGTCCTCGACGCGGATTCCATGGAGACTGCCGCCCACAAGCCCGGCCTTTTGAATGTCCAAACCGGTTGTTTGCTTCTGGCCGAGGTAAACATACACATGGCTGTTTGTCAGTTCGCTGTCATCCAATCCCATCACAACCGTCCGGTCCTGGGGGAAGGGGCTGGCGACGGCGTTCTCCCACGCGAATTTACCGAGGTACGGCAGTTCATAGCTCGTTCCCTTGTCGGGTCCCGTCACGATCGTTCCAAAGGCGCGTCCGCCCTGGCCCGGTCGAAAGGGCCCTCCATCTTCCTCTCCAGCCAAGAAGATACGGGTCTGTGTGCCTTTACCCGAGGATGGGTTGAAGAACGCGGTTGAAGCTGGGAGATCGGCTGAACAGAAGCGCGAGAGATGGAAGTCATTCGTCGGATCGAAAGGCCGGTAACCGCCCTTGCCATCCGTGAGGAGGAGTCCACCCGCCTTGATGAGATCCCCCGCTCGAACCACGCTGAGATCAGATTTCTTGAAGACCCACTCCGAGATGAACGCCCCCTTGCCGCCGTATGCTCTGGTGATCCCTTGCGCCGCATTGCTGTTGGTCGTGATGATCCCCGTCGTGGTGTTGGTCGTGAAGGTCACGCTGCCAGTGCCGCCCTTTCGGTCGCCGCCGCGTAG
>CAMBEJ010000074.1 GCA_945865375.1 Akkermansia muciniphila
AAATCCTCTTGAGCTGAGGGATGACGACATCCTTGGCAATAAGAATTAAGAGCCTTCCGAGAAATGACCGAAGCAATCAGTCTTCGACAAACGGGAATCAGGATAGTGGTGCTGCGATACTTAGTTCTGCACAGCCACAAGCGTTTCCTCGCTCAAGCCAAGCTGGACCTTCGATCCACAATGGTCCTACTTTGAATCGCTTGGGAGATATTGCGGAAAATTGACAGAATCAAATCACCGGCTAGTTCTTGGAGAGCGTTGACGCCGAGAATTGGTCAACAAGTGGTGCGCGAAATTTATCCAAAAGCAGACTTCCGAAGATCCCTCAAGACGAACAATGCCGGCCCGTCCAGACCCCGCACGGATCGAGCCCCGGTTTCTCGATTCAGACCGAAGCGTCCGCGGAAGGTTTGAAAAATCTCATCCACGAACTCGCGCGTTCCGAAAACCGCGCCATCCACAAAGTAACGCACTCGACACCGCGCGTAGTCGTGGATGCGTAGCTTGCCCTTGGCATCGATGACCTCTTTGACTCTCTCGGGATCGATCCCGCGCCGCATGGGTTGGCCTTGCGCGTTCAATCCTTCGTTCTGCTCCCCCTGGCCAAACAGCCAGACTCGATAAGTTGCCATCGCCGCCGTCATCGATTCGTCGACTTCGTCCCGGGCATTCATCAAAGACTTGAATCCTTCCTTGGCGATCCGAATGCCAGCCACCGCTTCGCCGTAGCCGCACCACCGATAATCTTTCGGGTCCTCCGTCAATCCTGCTCGCACCGGGTTCAAGTCGATATACGCCGCCATGGTCAGCAGGGCCTCCCCACATCCATCAACCAACACGCTCTTGAATCGCTCTTCCCACAGGGTCCCCTTGCGGCCCGTGCGATGGTTGTACCACGCGCTGAACCGCTGCTTGAGCAGACGGTTGAACCAACTCACATCCCACATCTGCCGAAAGAACCCCTCCAGAAGGGCTTTCTCCCCGTCCCCATCTTTGGCCATCCGGAACAGTTCGATTTGCGCTTTGGTCCGGCTGTAATCCTCTTCAAACTCCAATCCCTTCAGCAGCTCCAGTAATTGTTCGGCGGTAGGCAGCACATCGGGCCGTTTGGGCACTTCCAACAAAATGTGGTAGTGGTTGGACATCACGCAGAAGGTCAGCACCCGCACTTGGCAGAACGCTTCATATTCGCGCATCAACCGCGTGAAATGCTCCTTCTCTGCCTCCTCGAAAATGAACCGTCGATCCACGATTCGAGAAATGCAGTGATAATGCCCGACCGGTCGATCCGTCGGAAACTTCAACCTCCCTTGCCTCACACCCTCCTTTAACCAGACCCTCCCGCCCCGTTCAAGTTCTTTCTCCAATTAATTGTCTGTCCCTCGGAATTCTTGTCCCTCGGAATTCTCCTCGGAATTCTCACGATGGAGCCCATCGGGCAGATCTTCGCCGACAAGACCAAGAACTGGAGGAACGTGCAAGGCGCCGCCGCGCCCATTACGCTTTACACTCGTGAAAACAGTTCTGGGACCTTTCGAACAAAACGCCCGCCAAGTCCTCAAGGCGACTGATGGTGTGGGTTGGATGGTGAGGTTGGAATTCGGTTTCGTCCTGGGCATTGAAGAGAGTGGCGATGACCCACTTGCAACTCGCGGCACGGCCCGAAGTCACACCCAGGGGTGTCGCGCAGACCTTGGCGATCTGCGTTTCTCTCATCCCGAGGGGCCATCCAGTCCTTGCAGGAAACGCGGGTAGGAAGGAATCCTCCAGGATGTCGTTCTCATCCGCCAACGAAAGGACGTCACCGACCAAATGGTTTTGGTGCCATCCGAAACGTTCCATCAAACAATGGCACGTTTCCAAGTCAAGTCTGCTGCCAAGGACGACCCTGACCCCAGCTTCATGGAGTGTTTGCAAGGCTCTCGTCGCCCCTGGAATTTCCCGCGCTTCGGAACTCGTTCGCAGGTGATGTTGGATTCGAGCCTTGAAGTCTTCTTCGATGCCTTGCACGATTGACGAAATTGGCCGATCGCTGTCGAGGCTCGCGATGCGTGGCAGGGCGATGATTGTCAGGATGCTCCTGATGTTGTGACCGAAGTTCCAGCGCGACTCGACATCGTCGAGGGAAGCGGCGATGCCCGCCCGGAGACAGGCGGCGGTCAGAAACCGGGCGATGGCCCCTTGGTCGTAGACCAGGGTGCCGACGAGTTCGAAGATCACAAGTTCCGGCATCAGGCACCAATGCTGGACTTGGTTGCATCGCGCGGGTGCCAGAGTCATCGGGGCTTCAACGCGGTCCCGCGGTTTGTCGAGAGAGGGCAGTTCAGCAACTTTCATGGCCATGTGGGGCGATACTGGATTCTGTTTCTTGAGCCTGGCTGAACACGCCGTTCAAACATCGAGCGAAGGCACACAACCGGCGGGAACATTGCCAAAGCCGCACCCTACGACCGGTATGGGCGCTTGATCCGGAGGGTTTCCGCACAGCTTTTCGAATCCTGGTCGAAAGGTGTGACAACTTGAGGCTTAGGAGGTGACGACTTTGTGAATTGTTTGTTAGGAACGCCGAAAACTGACTCGGAGGAAGAAAAGCTGGAGGAAACGAGTCCGATTTCGATGTCTGTTCCTTCTTGGACCTAAGTGTCTTGTAGTGATTTAAATGAAACGCTTACACCGCTTTGATTTTCCAACACGTTACCATGGCGTCACGGATTTGTGACATGACGGGCCCAAGGTTTGGGGTTGTTCATGTCAAAAATCTTGGTAGTGGACTCAGATGCCGAGGAACGTGAGGTGGCCCGACGCAGTTTGTGTGGGGCCAGCTATGAGGTTGTCCTGGTGCATACTCCTGACGATGTAGCCGGCATCGTGCTTGTAGAGGCTGCCGAATTGATTGTCCTGGCGGTGGATTTTCCAGGCCTGGCGAGTTTCGAACTCTACCGAAGGCTTCGTCGAGACGTGCTGGTGTCGACCATCCCAATCATTTTGCTCAGCGAAAAGAACGACATGGGAGAGTGCGTTCGGGGCCTCGAGATGGGGGCTGAGGATTGCATTTCCAAGCCCATTAACCCCATGGAATTGGTTTTGAGAACTCGCAAGATACTCCGTCGTCCGATCCAGCCGGAGTTCTTTCTCCAATTAATTGTCTGTCCCTGGGAATTACCTTCGGGAGTGGAGGCAACGCGTCGCCTGTCCGCGACGTGTTGTTAAAGGTTCCGGGCGTCCGCCACGTGGTCGTCGAACAAACCTGGGAGCCGTCCTGGAACTCGAACCGATTGACGGATGAAGGGCGGCGGAAACTGGGCTTGTAACTCGGTCGGCAAGATTGCATCGTGTCAGCACCACCCACTATGAACAGACTTCGTTTGCAAGTGTTCCGCTGGATCGCCTGGCTCAGTCTGGCTTTTGTCCTCGGGACAGGACTGGTGGCTGCGCCTGATGCGGCTGGGGCCAAGCACCTGATCGGTTCTTCGCGGCGTCCTGCTCATCCGGTCCTGATCCGCAACGAACATAATCCTCTGTTGCGTGTGACCATCCAAGCGGACGCGAGTCAGGAGGTTCGCGTGAACGAGATGTCTTTCACACTCGAAGGGACTGATGATCCCGCTGACATTGAGTCTTTGTCCCTCTTTTATACGCAAGACAAGGAAGAGTTCGCGGCGACCCAAGCGGTGGGCGAGCCGGTCCCGCCGAAAGTGAGGTTGACCTTTCGCGCCGCGCTCAACTTGAAGGAAGGGAAAAACGTGTTTTGGTTATCAGCCAAACTGAAAACTTCAGCCGATCTGTCGCATCGCGTCGCGGCCGCCTGCAGTTCCATTGAAACGACTGCTGGCCGGTTGATTCCGAGCCTCTCGGCTCCCGGAGGTCGGCAGCGCATCGGCATCGCGCTCCGCAAGCATGAGGACGACGGTGTTCATACGTATCGCATTCCGGCTCTGGCCACGACCGCGAAGGGGACGCTGCTCTGCGTCTATGACATGCGGCGCCGGAAGGGCCGGGATTTGCAGGAGGACATCGACATCGGGCTCAGCCGCAGCGCCGATACCGGTCGGACTTGGGAGCCGGTCCGCGTGATCATGGACATGGGTGAGTTTGGCGGGCTGCCCCAGGAACAAAACGGTTGCAGCGATCCGGGCATTATTGCGGACTGGCAGACAGGAGAGATTTTCTGCTTTGCCGTCTGGATGAATGGCAAGCCAGGCAAACATCAGTGGAACGCGGATGGTTCCGAGCCGGGGTTCGAGATCGGCAAGAGCGCGCAGTTTATGATGGTGCGCTCGAGGGACGACGGCCGCACCTGGAGCCAGCCGGAGAACCTCACGCGCCAGTTAAAGCGAACCGAGTGGTGGCTGCTGGCTCCGTCGCCGCAGCAGGGCATCCAACTGCCGGACGGCGCCCTGGTCATGCCCGTGCAGGGACGCGACGAGCAGGGCGTCCCCTTCGCCACCTTGATGACCAGCCACGATCATGGCGCGAATTGGACTATCGGCGCGCCCGCCTTCAGCGGCGGCAACGAGTGTCAGGCGGCGCATCTCGGCGACGGCTCGATCATGTTGAACATGCGCAACGACCACGACCGGTTCCGCGCGGTGTTCGTCACGCGGGATCTGGGCCGCACGTGGGAGCCGCACGAAACCAACCGCAAAGCATTGATCGAGCCCAATTGCAACGGGAGCCTCTTGCGGGTGGATTACGGTCCGCCGCGCGAACGGAGACACGTCTTGCTGTTCGGCAATCCCCACTCGCAGACGAGCCGCACGCATCAGACCATCCAGGTCAGCTTCGATGACGGCCGGACCTGGCCCGAGTCAAAGCATCTGCTCCTCGACGAAGGCCGGGGCGCGGGTTACCCGAGTCTCACTCGCATCGACGCCGATCATGTCGGCATCGTCTATGAAGGCAGCCGGGCTCATCTGGTGTTTCTAAAAATCCCCCTGGACGAACTGCTGAAGCGATGACGGAGAACGCGCGCGGCACCTTCAAGCCGGAGAAAACCGAACGAACCATTGGGGTCACCCATTATGTTGCCGTCGTTCATCGGTGCGGTTGCAAAAACTTGGGAGAAAAAGAGTAGAACGCCGACGAAATCCGGGTATGCTTCTCCGATCAGCCTGCATTCTCGGAACAACGACGAAAGAAAACGGTATGAGCGAACCCTGCTTCCGTGTGGGACTCCGTCATCGGGTCCAGGGAAATTCACCTTTACGAAAGCGCTAATCACTTTCGCAATTTCATCGATTGCGTTTATTCGCGGCGGGAACCCATCGCGCCGTGCGAAGTGGCTCACCGCTCCATCACGATCGCGCACCTGGGCAATATCGCGATGCAGCTGGGCCGTGACCTGAAGTGGGATCCCCGACGGGAGAAGATTGTCAACGATCCGGAAGCGAACAAGCTGCTGAGTCGTCCCTACCGAGCACCCTGGAAAATGGGATGAAGCGGGCTGTCATCTTGGTGCCACTATGATCAATCCGCAATCCCGTGGAGTCTCACGCCGCGCTTTCCTGGGAACGACCAGCCAAGCTCTCGCAAGTGCTACTCTTGCCTCGGCATTCCCAGGTTCGACAAACCTCACCCCGTCCGCCGCCAATGGAAAACGGATCCGCGTCGCGGCCGTCGTCACGGAGTATTCCTACCGGAGCCACGCGCACGTCATCCTTGAAAACTTTCTCGAACCCTACCTATTCAACGGCACGTTGACCTCGCCTGGAATGGATGTCGTCAGCCTGTATGTGGATCAGGTTCCGGCCAATGAGCTCTCGCGTGCCATCTCGGCCAAGCATGGTGTTGTCCTATACAAGACCATTGCCGAAGCGCTCTGCCGGGGCAGCGATCGGTTGGCCGTCGATGCGGTGCTTTCCATTGGCGAACATGGAAACTATCCGGTCAATGCCAAGGCGCAGATCGAGTATCCGCGCAAACGGTTCTTCGATGAGATCGTGGCCGTTTTCCGCCAAAGCGGACGGGTCGTCCCGGTTTTCAACGACAAACACCTGTCGTATCGCTGGGATTGGGCCAGGGAGATGTACGACACAGCCCGGCAGATGAAGATCCCCTTGATGGCGGGCAGCTCGGTCCCGCTCGCCGAACGGACTCCGCCCCTGGAACTGCCCCGGCGAGCCCGCATCGAAGAAGCGGTGTCGATTCATGGAGGCGGCGTCGAGTCGTATGACATCCATGGACTCGAAGTGCTTCAGTCAATGGTCGAGGGCCGGCGCGGGGGGGAAACGGGCGTCACGCGGGTCCAGTTTCTAGAAGGCGCGGCGCTCTGGCAAGCGGCGCGAGAAGGGCGCTGGTCGCCCGATTTGGCGGCGGCAGCCCTGGCCGCGAAGCCGATCCCAGGCTTGCCCTCCGCCTGGGAGCTGATGCGGCCTATGGCTCAGGTGGGCAATAATCGCCCTTTCGTTTCACACGGGATCCTGGTCACTTATCGTGATGGCACTCGCGGCACGATGCTGGCCGCCGGAACCACGGGCATTCGCTGGTATTTTTCCTGCCGGCTGGCAGGTGAGACCACTCCGCGGGCCACGAGCTTCTACGTCGGCCCGTGGCAAAATCGCAATCTCTTCAAGGCCCTGTCCCACGCCATTCAAACCCATTTTCGTGAACACCAGGCGCCGTATCCGGTGGAGCGGACCTTGATGACCACCGGCATCCTCGATGCGGCGATGGACTCGCGGGTCAAGGGCGGCGATCTTCAGGATACACCTCAACTACGGTTCGTTTACAAGTCGCGCGACTTCCGGGCCATGCGCGAGATGGGGGCCAGTTGGAAACTCATCACGGAAGATCGTCCTGAGCCGCAGGGTATTGATTACGGCGGGAAGTAAAAGCCTCCGAGCCTCAAACATAATGGGGGAGCGCTGCAGTTCGCCAGCCTGGCGGTTCGGCTTTCATTTTCGGACGACGAAGCCCGCATTCGCCCAATCCGCGAAATCTTCCCGCGAACCGTCACCCGCATCCATGGCGACGAGGCTGATGAACCTGGCACCTCCGGGGATCGGAACATCGAATCGCCACGCAGAGGAGAGGACGCGCATCACTGGGCTCGCCGCCGCCTCCTTGCCGTCGATAAAAACCTTGAAGACGATGCTGGGATACTTCGTGAGGTTCGAGCCGTGGCTGATGCTGACGAGGTATTCATCCGCGCCCGCCAGCGCGACGAAGCGCTCGTATTCCGGCTTGATCTGATAAATCAGCGCACAGGGCGCATGGACGCCCATGCCGGTTGGGTAGGTCGTTCGATTGACTCTCAAGTCAAAACCCAAGTTCGACTTATCTTTTTGCGGCGGTTTTGTAAGGCCTGAATATCGGACCTTTTCGCCATAACTATGACCGAAGCCAACGCTGCGGACTGGCGTCAACTCCCCGATCGCGATATCCGGGGCCGGCGGCAGCGCGCCCATCCGCACGTAGGAACCCTCGGACTCCAGGCAGACCGCTCGTCCACCGCGAAATGCTGCAGCGCGCAGTTGAGTGGTGTCGGCAAATGCGATCGGCTTGGTATAGAGCGTCGAGGTCGCTGAAGGAGCAGATCCGTCTAACGTGTAGCGAATCTCCGCTCCCGGCTGCAACGGAGCCGCGAGTGTCACGGTGATGGGTTGTTCAAACAAGTGCGGGCGCATGGGTGTTCCCCACGGCGCAATCCGCACGGGATCGACCACCCAGCGGGCGTCCCATTTGCCGAGCTTGGTCAACTCTTGTTGGAAACTGATCGTGGGGGCGATGTACCTCTCGAAATGTTCCACGACCTGTTCGGTATTGAGATCCGGTGTGAAGTCGCGCGACGGATCGTACCCGGGGTGAGCATCCGTCATATCGCGGGCCAACACGCAGTGCAGACCGGCGGATTTCATTCCGCGCAGCCCCATCGCCTTGCCGAGGAGGCAGGCTTGGGTGTGGAATCCGACATAGATCAGGTGCGTCAGCCCTCGCTGCTGGCAGAGGGCATAAACCTCCCCTTGGGTATCGGGCATCAAGTCGGGTTCGCCCATGATCAGGCCGGGGTGCATGCCGTCCCACCCGAAGTTTTCCCCGGCGCAGCGCTCTCGTCCGCAGGCGCAGCCGCCCGCATCGGGTGCCGGCGGACAGGTCACATCCACTAACGAAGGCACCGGAATCTTCGGCAGGAGAAAGATCACTTCGCGCTGCGGATAACCCACGTAGTTGTTCACCACGTCGCTTGGGCATAACATAACCGTCATGCCGAGCGCCCGGGCGGCCTCAAGCGCCTTGTTCAGCCGCGGCACGATGGCATCCACGCGCATTGTCGCCGTCTTGCACCAATGATAGTTCCAGACATCCACGGCAATAACGCCGACGCGCTTCGGATCGACCTCCTCATTCTTGATGGAGACTGCTCCGGTCGCGGGATCCCGGCGTCGAAGCTCCAACGTCAGGCCGGAAAGAGGCAATGGAGCAAAGGTGGCTACCAATCCGAGTAAAGTTACCAAACGAATCATCGAAGTGAATGTGATGGAGTGCTTATACAGGCTGGCAATTCAGACTTGTTCCGGGATCCGGTAATGTTTCCGATACGCTGGTCTCAGCAAAGCGTTCGCATCCTCGCTGTTCGTGAACCGTTCACTGGCGCCGTCGAATATCAGTT
Source organism: Akkermansia muciniphila (assembly GCA_945865375.1). Lineage (GTDB taxonomy): Bacteria > Verrucomicrobiota > Verrucomicrobiia > Limisphaerales > F1-80-MAGS106 > F1-80-MAGS106. The sequence goes on from CAMBEJ010000074.1 coordinate 8,609, forward strand.
GCTTTTGTCCAACACGGTAGGAGGTGTTCGCCAGATGAACGAGGCACGCGCTATGATGGGCCTGCTCAATGTCAGCGTTCGGCCGCTTGCGCGTGCGCAGGCAGTCGATGAAGTTTGGCTGGTGCCATTTGTCCGGGAAGTAACCCTTGTCCTGGTCGATGACCTTCCCACCCTCGACCATCACCTGCCAGCCACATCCGTGCCGGCCGAGGTACATCATGGCCTCCGTGCCGTAAATCTCCACGCGCGTGGCCGATGTGGGCCAGTGCGGCCATTTGTCACCAAAGCGGACTTCTCCCGGGAACTTGCGCAGATAGTTCGTCGCGTTACCGCTTTCGCAGGTCATGGCGAAGTCGCCGTAATCGTAGGTGATGCATTGAAGCTCGGGCACTTCCCGTTTCGACCGGAACGCGTAGTTGCCTCCTATGCAGAGCACGGACTTCGGATGCGGCGGATCGCCAAGCGCCATGCGGGTCAGGTCCAGTTGATGGCTGGCGTCGTCGGCGAGCGTTCCCCCCTTGTAATCCCACCACGGATGCCAGTTCAAGTGGCGTCCGGCGTTGTAGGGCACTTGGGGTGCCGGCCCGAGCCACGCGTCCCAATCGAGGCCAGCCGGCGGTTCGCTGTCGGGCTTCGGTTCCCACGATGAGCCACCGAGCAGATTGTAGACCTTTACGTGCACGATACGCCCCAATTTCCCGCTGGCGATGTAGTCCCGCGCGGACGCCGCGTACGGACCGCTGCGATTCTGGAAGCCCACCTGCACGATACGCTCATACTTCCGCGCCGCTTCGAGCATTTTGCGCCCTTCCCATACGGTCATGGATGGGTTTTTTTCCACGTACACATCCTTGCCTGCCTGGCAGGCCCAGACGGTGGCAAGGGCGTGCCAATGTTCCGGAGTGGCGATGACCACGGCGTTGACGTCCTTGTCGTCGAATGCCACGCGCATGTCGGAGATCCTCAGAGGCGCGCGTTTCTGCAATTTCTCCAGATCCCGCAGGATGCCCGCGCCGCGGTCCTTCCACACGTCACACACATACTTGAACTCCACGCCCGGCAGTCGCGACATGCCGGCGGAGTGGTCGGCGGCGCGCCCGCCCGCGCCGATGAGCGCGAGGACGATGCGGTCGCTCGGGCTCTGGGCGCGTGCGAGGCGGGAAATTGTGAGCTGGGCCGAACTCGTGGCAAGGGCGGCAGTGGCTTTGCCGGACGATGCGAGGAAACGCCGCCGGGGAATGGGATTCATGGAGTCGAAACTGAGGGTAGGAGCAAATTTACGTCAAGCAGAATTCCCGACTTCAAGAAAGCAACCCTTCACCTCGTCTCCATGCACATGAGTCGGTTGGAAGTCACAGCCTTGGCCGCGGAAGGTCACCAAGCACAGCGAACCCCTTGTGGAGGAAGCCCGATCAAGGTCAACCGGCGAGCACGCGGTCACAGACCTCGAAGAACTTTTCAATGTCCGAACGGCGGGTGTGAATGTGCAGCGACAGCCTGAGCCGCTGGCCGCCGATGACGTTGATCTTGGGCGCTTTCAGCGCGGGCCAAAGCGCGTCGAGCTTGTCCGGCTTGAAGCGGATGGAAACCATCGCCTGGAAAAACCGCGAGTCGTCGGCTGTGACGAGTTCCAGATAGTTGCGCCGCTGCGCCTCCTTCATCACGAGCCTGGCAAGATGGTGCATCCGTGCGTAAACGGCATCCTCACCCAGTTCCTTGAGAAAGCGCACGCCTGCGATCATCCCGTCGATGGTCGAGCGGTTGTTGGTGCCGATCATCATGAACCTGGCCGAGCGGTTGCTTTCCTTGTTGTCCCAACCTGAAGACACACAGAGCGGCCAAAGCCGGTCCAGCACCTCTTCGCGACCGTAGAGCAACCCGCATCCCGGGGGTGCCCAGCTGATCAGTCTCTTCGCAACGGATGGGGGGGGACGGGTCGCGCGAGGATTTTGCCGATTGGGCCAACGCCGGGTTCCTTGTCCGCCAATAATCGTCAGCGTGCTGAAACCCGTTCGGGACGTCCTCGGATCCGGGGCCACGTGAGCGGGGTTCCATTTCTTACGAATTGCCAGCAAGGCGAAATAGTCCGCGTTCTCGCCGAGGCCCACAACGGCGCGCATGTAAAGCCGCGTCCACGCCTGCATGTCACCGTCCGTGGGCTATCGAAGCGGGTCGGGATGAGTTCGTGTGTGAATCGTTCGGGGTGCCGGAGCCCTAATCTTTCCTCGTTTCGCGATCGCAGCGATTCACCGTTTCAGGTGGTGCTCCGCAAACTCCAGGAACTTGAGCCAATCGAACATCTCGATGGAATGGCCGCCGGGACGATTATGGTAGCCAACATCGGACCGGACGATTGCTTCACCGACCGGAGGTGAGGCCTCCGTTGTGAGCCCTTTCTTTCCGAGCAACCGATACACTTCGCTGGCGTGGTAGGCGGAAAGGTATTCGCCGCGGGCATCCGCCCAGGTGTCTTCCACCCCGCTGTGGACATAAATCGGCCGCGGCGCAATGCAGGCAAGCAACATGTGTTGGTCCACGGGCAGGTCATCCTCGTTGCGCACAAATTTCCACGCGTTGCGGCAGAGCCAGTAGGGGAATCGCGTCACCATCTTCTCCATGTTCTCGCCAAAATTGCGTTTCCACAGCGCGGCCCCGCCGCAGCCGGACTGCGCCGAGATGGCCAGTGCGAAACGCTGATCCTGCGCCGCCGTCCACAGCGTCGCCTTCCCCATTTTGGAATGGCCCATGAGGGCAACGCGTTTCGCGTCGATGTCGCGGTCGGTTTCGAGATAATCCATCGCCCTCGAGGCGCCCCAAGCGACGGCAGAGATACAACCCCACTCATTCGCTTTGGGGAAACTTTGGCCGGTGCGATAGAACAGCGGGTGAATGCCTTTAAGGAACTCCACTTCGTTGTGGCGAACCAGGTCGCCCTGCGGCGCCACCACAAAACCGAACCCGCGCTGGAGGAACTCGCCTAGCGGCAGGCCGTTGCGGAGAAACCCCGGGCGATCTGGATGCGCGTCATGGCTGTCATCCTTCGTGCCACCAAAGCTGTGCAGCATGAACGCAGGTGCCGGATGTTTCTCGTTGTGAGGGGTGAACACCAGGATCTGCATCTCAGCCGAACCCTTCGCATTCTCGAAGCGGATGCGCACGTCCTTACGCGTGGCGCGTCCGTTCATGAATTCGAGGTGAGTCTTTACCACCTCGAACGTCGTGCGGATGGGTGACTCGGGCGCCGGCACGGTTCCGTAAACCAGGTTGCCAAAGAGCCCCATGATCTGAGGGCGCCGGACGTTGAACCATTGCTCCGGCGTGGTGATCGGTCTGCCCTCCGACGACACGAGCAGCGGCGGCAGATCATATGGAGGAACTTTCGCCTCATCATAAACCACATCCTTGTCGTGGTTCTTGGGCTCGTCAGGGTGGACAGGCAGAATGAGGGACAAACCCGCAACAAGTGCGAGGCTAAGAGTCGTGATTCGCTTCATGTGATCTCTTTCAAATCTGTCATTGTTTAGAGTGACTTCGTGTTCGGTTCCCAGTTGCGTTTGCTTTGCGCTTCGCGGAAGCCTTGGTTTGTGGACTTGAGCTTCCAGATTTCGACCTTTTTGAGCGTGATGGGGGCACCGACGGAAAAGGCGGCGAGGTCGGGCTTACCCAGATATTTCTCGAATGAAGCGATCATTGCCTGACGATTGTTGACGAACACTTCGACGAGATACTTGTCGATAAAGAGGCGCAGTTCCACTTCCTCGCCTTTGGGAAGGTCGGCGACGGAGAACGGTGCCTCGGCGGCACCGATGCGGAGTGTGCCGTTTTCGGGTCGGAATAGGATGGGCAGCCCACCGCCCTTGCCGTCGGAGAACAAGGTAAATCCAAAGAGTTTTCGCTCAGCTTGATCACGGGCGATGGTGATACGGAGTTCGATGGCGTCGCCCTCCAGGGTGACGATCTTTTTGCCAGCGGGGACAGCGATCGGGAGTACTTCTTTGGTGAGGTCGTTGACCGTGATGTCGCTGAGGGTGATGGGGTCGTAGCGCAGCGTTTCGAGTTCGCGCAAAGGTTTCATGCGCAGCATGCCATTCGCCGGCAGGCTCAATTCACGCGGCAGGGACTGGATGGTTCTGCTGTCCATCTTGCCATCCGTCTTGCCCAGGGTTGCAAGCCAGGCCCACATGACACGGCGGCCATCGGAGGTGAGCAAGCTCTCGGGCGCGAAGAAATCCACGCGCCACAGCCTCGTGCCAAAGAGGCTCTGCTCTTCCCTGCGCCAGTTCATGCGACCGTGCGTCTGTGGGACGAACTGCTCGGCCTTCACGTCCCAATCGCCTATGTAGTAACGGCAGCCGACCGGATGGCTGATGCACAAGAGCATCCACTTGTTGCCTATGGGGAAAAAGTTCGGGCAGGAGATGTCCTCACCATAGGCCACGTCGGGAAGGTTGTGCCGAAGGAAGTCGCCGACGTGTGTCCAGGTTTTCAAATCCTTGGATTTCAGCAGGGGCGTCTTTTCGCCGCCGGAGATGGCGTAGTAAACATCTCCGATGAGGAAGCAATCGGGATCCCAATGGCTGATTTTCGCCTCGGTGCCGTCGGCGTTTCGCACGTCGAGCGGGAAGGGCTTTTCCCAAGCGGTGAGCGTGCGATCCGTCGCCAGGGCGATTTGGTTCTTGCCTGATCCTTGTCCGTGATAGATGGCGGCGGGTTTGCCTTCCTTCGTGATAAAACCAGTGCCGCTGAACATGCCGTGCCCGGTGAATGAGGGCTGCAACTTTGTGCTCTGCCAGGTCCAGTGCAACATGTCGGGACTCGTCACGTGGACGAATGAGAAGGAGCCTTTCCCCTGCCACGGATGGGCCAGGATGTAGTGCAGATGATAAACGCCATCGAGATAGATGGCCGCATTCGGATCGCCCGGCAAACTGTCACCGCCGGGATGCATGAGGTGGAAGTTCAGCGCGAGGTCTTCAGCAACGGTTTCCGTTTTGGGAGGCTGCGGTGATGGATCCGCAGCGTGGAGTGGGACCGGCGACGCCAGCAAAATGGCGGAGAGGAGTGTGAGGATTGTTGTCATTGCTGCTCCATCCTGGGGTTTCAGGGTTTGACCGTCGGATTCTCCACGGGTTGAACTTCCTCCAACTGCGAGGGAGCTGGCGTCACGGTCGCGCGATGGGCTTCGATCTCCTTCATCAGCTCGGCAACGACGGCCGGATGGTTCGTCGAGAGGTTGAACGTTTCGCCGGGATCGATGTTGAGATCGAAAAGCAGCGGCGGCTCGTGCGGTCGAGGTTCGGCGTGCGGATGGTGGGATGACCGTAGCAACCAAGATCGCCATAGCCGAGGTCATCCGCGAGGATGATGACGACATTCGGGCGCGGCGCGGCGCACATCGAGATCAGCGACGCGAATAAAAGCGCGGCGGCGATGGGATAGCTATGGCTGGTAGGGGGCGGTTTCATTCGTATCGACGAGGTAGTTCCACTGGCGAATGTATGCCGGGCCAGGGAGAAAGTCGTCCCTTTGCGCCTTGAGCTTGTCCGTCAGCAGCGCGTCAAGCCTGGTTTGCAACGCTGCGGAGGCGGACTGACCGGCGAGGTTGTTCGTCTGGAACGGGTCCGCCACGTTGTCGTAGAGCAGCCACGGCCCCTGGAGCGTGCGGACGTAGGTGTGGTAAGCGGTGCGCAGCGCCCGATACTCGCGCCCGCCCCGCGCGCGGGTGAATTCGCCGAAGGGTGAGAGGCATCGCAGCACCGTTGCGCCGCCGGATGGGTCCGCGCCGCCGCGCATGGCGCTGCTGAAGTCGAGGCCCTCGACGGACGGGGGAATCGCCAGACCGCACAGGCCAAGCAGCGTCGGCATCACGTCCTCGGTGTTGATGGTAGCCGCGAGGCGGCGCGGCGGAACAGCCAGCGAGGGCGGCGCGCGAAAGAGCATCGGGATGCGAGCGGATTCCTCCCACGGGCGCTGTTTGCGCTGCTGGTTCTGCGACCACAGCATGTCGCCATGGTCCGAAGTGAAGACGATGATGGTGTTCGTGGCCAGGCCTGTGTCATCGAGCGTTTGCAGCAGGTCGCGAAAGCAATCGTCCAAGGCCGCGCAGTGCGCGTAGTAGCCCGCCAGTTCCTTCCTCGCCGTCGCCCGCGCGGATTCCGGCACGTTGGGGTGCAATTGGATTTTCTCCGGCGAATACATTGCTTGATACTGCGGCGGCGCGGTTTCGTAAGGGTTGTGCGGTGGCCCCCACGCCAGCCAGAGGAGGAAAGGCTTGTCCAATCTCGCCCGGTCGCGCAGGTATTGTTGCGCGTCGCGCGTCTGGGCGATGGCATCGTAGCCGTCCCACATTTTCAACTCAGGCCCGTCCCCGTAATAGATGGATCGGTTGTAAGCGTGGGTGCATTCGAGCGCCTTCCAGTAATCGAAGCCTTGCCGGCGTTCCCGCGGAATAAAGGCCGAGCGGCTGCCGTGCCCATCGACGTGCCACTTGCCAATCATCCCGGCGTCATAGCCGGCCGCCTTGAGCACCTTGGGGAGCGTCACGGCATTCGGGCTTAAGGGCACGTCGTTGATGAACACGCCGTGAGTCTGCGGGCGTTGGCCGGTGAGGAGTGAGGCGCGGGTGGGCGAGCAGACGGGCATCCCCGCGACGGCCTGGGTGAAGTTCACGCACTGCCGCTCGAAGCGGTCGAGGTGCGGCGTCTTCACGTTCGGGTCCCCCGCAAATCCGAACGCCTGCGCGCGCCACTGGTCGGCGATCACGAAAAGGATATTCGGCCGGCTCTGGGCCGCCCGGGCGACTGGTGCGCCGGCCCAAAACGCGGTGAAGGCGAAGAGGACCGTCCTGGCCATGGCGCGCTTCATCGGAAAATGGGTTGACTAGACCGCACTCGTGAAGGCTGGCCCATGGTCTTGAAAGTCACTGACACTTTCGGCGGCGTGTCACCTTGGAACTCGCAGTCGAACGCCACAGCATTGTTGCCGGAAAGCACGACCGGCAGCTTCGCTGTGAGTAGCACGGACTTTACCTGGTTTCCCTTAGCGTCGTAAACGCGCGCGACGGCGTCGCGCTCCACGAGCAAAGTCTGGCCGGCTTTGACCTCGGTAGGGACGGTCAGGCTTGCGGCGTGATCGATCTCGAAGACTGGATTGGTAATGGAACCACTGGTGCCAAGCACCCGAAGCTTGAACTGGAGTTCTTGCCGCTGGTCCGGATTCGCCACGTCCCACCGAGCTGAAGTGGGTTCCCCGGGCTGACGGGTCGCCGGTTCGTGCATGAATTCGGTGGAGTCCTGGAACGGGAACAGATCCCAGCCGCGATCTGCCAAGCGCTCCAGATGGAACTCGCGCTTTGGGTTCCGCAATATGTCGCTCTGCGCGGTCGTGAACGCACCGCTGCGGCGCGCGGTTTCCCATTCGCGAATGGCATCGAGAATCTTCCCACTCTCCGGATTCTTGCGCAGCGCGTTTGGGCTGGTGGCGAGCGCGAATCCCGCGTTGAACCCGGCGGCCCGGGCCAGCATCCATTCCATATCCGAGAGACACGTCGTGGGGGTGAGCAGATACCAGCCGAGCATCTTTGGAATGAAATTGCGCTCGCAGAAGGCCTGATTGTTAATTCGGTATTCCTGCATGCTGTCACGGAAGCCGCCGTACCACGGCTCGCCCCAGTTGCAGTAGCTGTTGATGTGCCAGTAGAAGTGCGAGAGTGGCGGACTGGTGCCGTTGATGACCGTGTGGTCCAGGTGGTCGTAAAACTCCTTCGCAAACAATTCGTTTCCGTAGGTGCCTTCACCGGGAGCGAGGCATCCTTCGTGGCCGTCGAAATCCATGTGACTCAGGCCTGTCTCGTTGAAGCGGCGCGCAAGGTTCCGCGCAATCTCGCGCTGCAATTCCAGGTTCGGGAAGAAGACCTTGTAGGAATGATCCATGAGCTTGCTGGCGTCGGAACTCCTCGCGTGAGCGGCCGCTTTGGTTCCGTAGGCCCCGCGCTCACAGTCGAGCAACTTCCACGGTGCCTCGGTGGACACAGAGCGGTAGCGCACTAACTCTTCGCCGATGACGACGGTCTTTAGCTCGTTGCCGAGGCGGTTGGTGAAATATTCGGGTGATGCCACGGGAATCGTGGTCATGCTGTCGTCGATCTCCTCCGTGAGCACGCTCGTCCCGGTCCTCGCCAGTCGCGGGTCCGGCACCGGCGTGATGTAGGGATCGTGCGTGTTGATGAAGTTCGACAGCGTATGCGCGCCGAGGCGGATGCCCTGAGCCTTGGCCTTCGTGGCGCAAGTCTTCAACCCAGCGACGCCGCTCGGAAAAAACTTGGGGCTTGGCTCGTAATGACCCCAGCTCTTGAACGGATTCCCATGATAAAGGCTCATGAGGTTCGCACGCGTTACGTAGCCGAGCATCTCGTCGATGTCGGCCTCGGAGAAATCCGCGATCAGATACGAGCGGCCGCGCTCCGGTGAAACCTTCGCCCAGACGCCATCGATCAGCGGATGCGGCAATCCCTCTGCCACTTCGATCTTGCCGATGGTTTCTAGCGCGTTTTTCTCCGCACAACCGAAGAGCGCGATCTTCGATCCGATGACCGTCTCGCCTGGAATGGCCGGCACCGGCATGTTCGGCGCGCGTTTGTTCCATACGGCAATGGAGCGAGGTTTGGATCGATCCATGGAATACGCCTGCAACACGCTGCCCCACGGGGTCTGGCGGGCGGCATAGGGACGGTCTGCGCTGCCTTCGTCATTTTCAGGGAAACCGCCGAGCGTCTTTGGATTCAGCGCCTGCAAGCCGAGTGCGAACTCGCCATCGCGAGCCACGCCCACAACCTCGCCGACGGTCTGGTGAATTGTCGTGGGATACGGTCCCCAAAGCGCGAGACTCGCACGGCCCGCCGGTTCGACAGCGACCAATTCCAACGTGACGTGGCTCGCCTTCGCTTCGGCTTTGATCGAAGCGGTGACCCCCGCTTTGGCATAACGCAGAGTGAGTTGTTTCGCAGGCGAATCCCACATCACGCTGTCCGGCGCTTGGAATGTCCCGTCCACCTTCAAGCTCAAAAGAGGCGCGGGTTGATTTGTCGCGAGGTAATTGCGTCCATCGGTGCGGCGAGCAATGGAGCTGAACGCCCCACTGGCTTCGAGCACGAACGCAGCGGAATCCGTTTGCCATGTCACCAGCGGAGCAGCGGTTGCCTGAATAGCGGCGAGTGCCAGCAAGAGTCCATGCAGAGTTCGAGCGCTCCTGGAATGAAAAGGCATGCTGGCGAAGATAAGAACCCTGATTCGAGTTCGCAACGCATTTGACGGGATGCGACTACCTTGACCGAGTGCCCTAATGGGTGACCAAGTGGTTAGCAGGGATCTGTACGTCGCCATTCGTTCATGGGCTTCGCTGCGGCACAAACAGCGAAGTTTAATTGATAGGAATTTGGTTTCGGACCGTACTTCCACGGTAGATCTTGGGGATGGATTGGAGCAAGAAAGAACGCTGAGTAAAGGATGAGAAGCGGAGATTGACGCCTTGGTGACCCCTCGGTGGGCCGTCGACGGCCCACCGAGGGGCTCGATCCTCCCATGATCCTCTTCGGAAAGTAGATTCAGGGCGGAATTCCCATCTTTTTCAGAGTTTGCAGACAAAGGAGAGCATTCAGAGCTGTCCACAACGTTTCGCCGGTGTTGCTGCGGGCAGTGTGGGCGTGCCGCCCGATCTCGAATTTGAAATTTCAGATCTGAAATTGGCCGCAAGCCCCGATCAGATTCCTCTTTCCATAAACCACACTGTCTCAGAATCTTTTCGACAACTCCTGTCTGCCTTCCCTCGATGAAAGCGACGATCTTCATCTCCGGGACCGAAAAGAACTTTGGCTTCGTGACTGGGCTGTGCGAATCGTCGATGAGGATTGAAGGCTTCGCAATGCTGAGCCAGTCTCTTCAACTCAAAAGGAGAGCAGGGGCTTCGCAAGCTGTTGTATCCGAAGTGCGACATTTGTGAGGTCGAAGAATGCAATTTTGTCCTCTTAGTGATGAATTGGTTACATCGATTCGGACAACGCCGTTTAAGCTCCTCCTCACCACATCAAAAGAGCACATCCCGAGCGAGAAATCCTAAGTGTGAATCCTGGCCATGCGGGACGGGTCAACGAGGAGGCGATGCTGGAAGGAGCGCACCACCTTAACGCGGGCCGCCTCGCCATATAATTGCCACTCCGGATTTTCCCGCTCCCGACCAGTTGGGGTTGAAGCGCGAATTCCTGCGGTTCGCTCATCAACGCCGGTTCTTGATCTGGATTTCACATGGTGGAAAGTTGAGAATCAACAACGCCTTCGTGCCTATTCCGACAAAACCCTACTTCAGCGACGCGCAGACGAGGCTGGTTTCACTGCGGGAATAGATGCGGCCATTCGCGTAGGCGGGATGGCTCCAGGTCTTTCCGGTGAGCTGGGCACGGGCGAGTTCCTTGAAGCCTTCAGGTGTCGCACGGGCGAGGATGAGTTCGCCAGTGTCGTTGGTGATATACCACGTGTCGTTCGCGGCGTTGCGCGTAATCGTGGCCTGCGCGAAGCCCTTGAGCGTTGTCACGCTTTTCTCGGCCCAGACGAGATCGCCATCCGCCACGGAGAGGCAACGCAGGTCGCCGCACGTGGCCTTGTCCAAGCCGTAATGGTTCAGCGCGTAGATGTGGTCACCAACGAGGATGGGCGAAGTGTGCAGGCAGCCAAGGGTCGTGCGATCCCACGCGACGCTTGCAGCCGGCTTGTCGCTGCCGAGTTGTAGGGCGATGCACCCTTCGCGGTCAGAGGGGAAGAGCACGAGGTTCAGTCTGGCGTGAAAAGTCGGCACGGAAATGGCCTGGTCCCATGCGAGCTTGCGTCTCATGTGCCAGAACACGGAGCCGTCCGCCGGGTTCAGCGCGCACATCGCCTCTCCCGTCCACACGATAAGCTGCCGACGGCCAGCAGCGGTGATCGCGATGACCGGCGAGTAACCCGCCTTGTCGTCGAGCGCTCGCCAAAGCTCCTTCCCTGTCTTCTTGTCGAAGGCCATGACGGTTCCGCCCGGTTTGGCGCCAGCCTGCACGATGAGCAGTTTGTCCTCGATCAAAGGCGCGTTGGCGAAGCCCCAATCGGGCACCACGGCAGCGCTCTCGGCCATCAAGTCTTTCTTCCAGATCACGGCTCCGGATTTCGCGTCCACGCAATGCAGGTCACCCATCGCGCCGAAGGCATACACGCGGCCATCGCGGACGGTGGTTGTGCAGCGGGGGCCATTGTCGTAGCCGCCTTTGAGCTTGAGCGCGCGAGTGTATGGAAGTTGCCAGAGCTGTTTGCCGTCATTCGCGTCGAGGCAAAGGAGACGTTCAGTATCCGCGGCGTTCGTCGCGGACGGATTGAGGCGGTCCATGATGAACACTCTGCCGTCCGCGACCGCCGGGCCGGCGTAACCCGAGCCGAGGGTCTGCTTCCAGAGAACGGCCGGGCCGTTCTTGGGCAGGGTCGGAGGCAAACCCGGCTCGTTCCAAATGCCGCTACGCTCCGGCCCGCCGCGAAACTCCGGCCAGTCTGAAGCGATGGCGCCAAACGTGATGGAGACGAGCGTGGCGAGGGCGACCAGGAACGAGGTCAGGAGAGTCATTGGCGTGTTCATGCCACGAGATGGGCGCGAAGGCACGCGAAAAATTGAAAAACTCAGGCAGGCGGGCGCATCCCTGAGTTGTTGGTGGCTTCTGAACCTGCGCGGCGGCCGTCGGTGACGACCGATCACAGGGTTGGAGCCCGGTCAGTCCTTGTTGTGGGCGGGCGTCACTGACGCCCGCATTGAGACGCCCCTTGTTCCACTTTTCAGCAACCACGCTAATCTGCCCCCATCCGCATGGAAGGCTTCAGTCGCCGGGTGAAAGAAAAAGAGCGCTCGCAAATCTCTACTCGCAGGCAGCCGAGCGGAATCGTAATTTCGAGCTCTGAGTTTTCTGACCGTTGAAGTCGAAATTGACCACGGACACGTTCTGGCGAAAGGCGCGGAGAGCCTGCCCGAAAAGGCCTTTGGCCTGCTCACCATTGTCCCGCCGACTGCGCTGCCGAAACCGCGCCCCAGCGGTCTGGCCAAAGGTCAGTTCACCGCGTCGGCCGCTACACCGCCACCGTCCAAGGCCCCTCCGGCAGGGGAGCTAACGAGGCAATGCGCGCCGCCGTCGAAGCTCTGCTCAAAAAGCTGAAATTGAACATTCGCTGACTGTCAGAGGCGGGTGGTTCGCCACAGCATGGGCACACCACGCCACTGACCGATCCGAGTGTCGGCGGAAATCAACCGCAAGCCATGAACCAATGCTGTCGCCACAATTAACTGATCCGCTGGGTCTTTGTGGAAACCAGACGCCTCCAATACTGTGACGCGTTCGGCAATCGCTGGCGTGACCGGGAGCACTGTCAACTCTGGGGTGATCGCCAGAGCGAAAAACTCCGCCAGCGCAATGGACAGTTCGAGTCGTCCCAGTTCCACCAACTTGGCGGCTTCCCAAAGTGAAATGTCGGCGATGGCGAGCGTCTTGGCGTGCCGCGTAAGAGTGTGATCCGCCAACGGCGGAAGGGGTTCGCCCAAGGCACGCTGGATCCAGACGTGCGTATCCAGGAGATGCGTCATTGATTAGTCTCCCAAGCCAATCCAGTGCTTAAGAGGTCGCCGGTGATTCTGCCCTTGCCCTTCAGCGCACCTTGCCACGACTTGGGCTCGACTGCTCGAAAGACGAACTCTTCACCCCCGGAGACGATGTGCACCACTTCCCCGCCGGCGGCCTTTGCTTTCATGCGGGCGAAGTCTCGTTGAAAATCTCGGGAAGTCACTTTCATGTCCGTCAGAATGTCTGACAGTCTGTCAGTTGTCAAATCTCGAAGGAGCACCCTAATCCACGGGCGGGTAAGCGGAGTGGTCAGTGATGCCACGTTCGCGCTCCAAGCCTCGAAGATTTGCGCGTCACACCCTTTCATGATAGAACATAAGCAGACACTCAAAGCTCTTTCACAGCATGCTTCGAACCTCATCCTGGCTCGGCCAGTGTTCCCGTCCCGAAAGAACCAAAGCCCTCTGATCGCGTCCACTTTTCGACGCAACCAAGAGCATCTTGAAATCGGGACAGACACACCGCTCCCGCGCTCGACCTCAAGAATTCCCACCACGCGGAGCCGGTAAACCCGGCATGCGGCAGAAGGAGTAATCCATGATCCCGACCCCCATCACCACGAACTTCCGATCCCAGGCGCTCTCCGATGCGGAGTTGCATCTGGAGGCACGCAGCATCTTCGCCACCGGGCCGATGAACGGCCTGAGCCAACGCTACAAGTTAGTCCCGACGACCGAGATTGTCGCGGGCCTGCGCGCGAAAAACTGGTTGCCCGTCCATGTCGAACAACAACGAGTCCGGCTCGAGTCCCAATTCGGCTTTCAAAAGCACCTCATTCGATTCCGTCGCGCTGAACAAATGCAAACTCCAGAACTCCTGAAATACCCCTCACTTTCACAGAAAAAACCGCATTTTTTCATCGAGGGAATGTGTCAAATGTTATGGCGCTTTAGGCGCGCGAAGATCGACCCCCGTCATGCTGGAAATCCGACCAGGAACCGTTGGACTTCGCAACGAAAAATCGCAGGATGTCAGGATGTCTGCCCCTGGGAGCGTGGCGTTTACGCTGCGGCATCGTTGATCTCCCCGAACACGAGCGATTCTTTCATCGCAGCCTGAAGGCCGCGCTCCCAGTGGCAGACATCAATGGCGCTTAGCTACGACCCGCGCTTCCAACGCGAAGCCATCGCCCCGATCCAGGACAAGCTGGGCCAGTTCCTCGCCAGCCCGGTGATCGGAAACATCCTCGGCCAAGTGATGAACCGGGTCAGCATCCCCTTCGTCATGGACAACCAACGATTGTTCGTCGCCAGCTTGTCGAAAGGCAAACTCGGCCACGACAAGGCGAACCTGCTCGGTTCCCTGTTGGTGACCCAGTTGCAACCCGCCGCGATGGCCCGAACCGACCAACCCGAGAACGAGCGCCGGGACTTTTACCTGTTTATCGACGAGTTTCAAAACTTCAGCACCGACGCCTTCGCCTCGATCCTGGCCGAAGCCAGAAAGTATCGACTCTGCCTCACCCTCTCGCACCAATACGTGGATCAGCTCTCCCTCCCCGTCCGGCAAGCCGTCTTCGGAAACGTCGGCACCTTGATTTCCTTCCGCATCGGCAAGACCGACGCCGAAGTCTTGCAAGCCGAGTTCGGCAACCAATTCATCGCCCAGCAATTCGTGGACCTCGACGGCTACGAGCTCGTCGTCAAGCTCCTGGAAAACGGTACGAACCGGCAACCCTTCAAAGCCATGACCTTCGCCCCATATGAGACCGCCACAGGCCGTCGCGCCAAGCTCATCTCCCGCTCCCGCGAACGCTTCGCTTCCCCCCGTTCGGAGGTCGAGGAGAAGTTGAAACGGCCAAATCCGACTCGGGCTGATCCCCGACCGCGTGTTTGCCTTGGAGTTCCTCGGCCAACCTTCGGGGCGGAGCCGCGCGTATTATTTCCTCGAAGCCGACCGTGGCACGATGCCGATCACGCGGCGCAGTCTCAAGCAGACCTCCTTCCACCGGAAACTGGTTGCCTACGAAGCCACGTGGAAGCAGAAGCTGCATCAATCGCAATTTGGATTTCCCAGGTTCCGCGTCCTCTCCGTGACCACAAGTGCGGCACGCGCCAAGAACCTGGCCGCCGTCGCGTCGCGGCTTGAGAGCGGCCACGGCCTTTTGTTGTTCACCGACGCCGAAACGTTCCGGGCACACCCCGATCCGTTGTCGTTGCTGTGGGAAACGCCGCGATCGGGTGAAACGGAATCCCTCCTGGGGTCTTTGGAACCACGTCGGCCTGGCGACAGAGCCAAGAACGTGTCAGCATGAGTCAATGACCAAGATGATCCGCATCGACCAACGGGGGAGGTTCACGTTGCCGAGAGAGTTGCGGGTTCGGCTTGGGCTCATGAGTGGCGGTCAATTGCTGGGTGAGCAACGAGCGGAGGGGATCCTGTTCCGCCCGGCATCAGGGCCAGCGGTGGAGATCTACTCCCACGCGAGGTTGAAAGAGTTCGCCCGAAACAACGAGGTTGGACTCGCCGATCTTCCCTTGGGGCAATGAGGTTTTGATTTGCCCGACGGCAGACAAACAAAGAATGTTCACTCTGCCTTACCGTGCGAACCGCCGAAAAACCGATCGAGTGTCTCTGAGATATCTGAAACGTGGATCGTTGCCACTTCCCAAACCACCTTCAAATCCACATTCGCCTAGTCGTGCGCGATGATGTTGCGCATGCCCCTCATTTTGCGGAAGGGGAGTTCGGGAATCGATTGTCGAGTCTGTTCGGTTAAATGGGGCGTCGCCTCGCCAATAATGTCGATCCGTCGAATCACGGCATCCTGCTTCTGAAAATCCTTCCTGAACTCTGGCTCCAGAGTATCCCGCATGTAGGTGGCGATCAATCGGGCGGAATCCAGAATGTCGCGAAGTCTGCCGAGTTGGTCAGCTTCCATAGACGCAGACTGCGGATGAAAGTATGTGCTGCTTTGCGAAGGTGTTGCTGGATGTTTCCAACTGGTTGCGCAAAACGAAGTCCACACGTGTGCCGACCAGTTCCTCGGCCTCGCCTGCCATCTCCAATAGATCCCGAGTCGGCACTTCGGAGGGGTTGTTCAGGGTGACCAGCAAGTCAACATCGCTCCGGGGATCCGAGTTGCCTCTCGCCGTTGAACCAAAGACCTCCAGGCGACGAATACCGTATTTCTCGCAAAATGGGCGGAACATGCTTCGCAAGTGTGGTATCGACATCGGAGTGTTGCGTTGCATTTTCAACCGAACCTAGGCCGACCATGGAGGCTGTCAAGGGTAGGCTGGATCTGAATCCTCAGATCACAATCGATGCCACCGGGCGTCACGACCACTCCAGCGACATCTTCCATCCAAGCCCTGTCCAGCCTTTCCTAATGAGGATACGCGCCGAGGGGCTGATGATAGACAAAGCGCCGATTTCGTGACGTAGCGGTTTCCCTGCTGGTACACGACCCCGGGCCGTGGTAGTATGCTCATTGCATAAGCGGCTCACTCCGAGACGCCCACAGTTCACCCCCCGATCATTGAAAGGAGCATTCCCATGCCCAAATCCCAGTATGTTGACTTCAAGTCGGTTAAAACGTCCGTGACGATGGAGCAGGTGCTTCAGCATTACGGGCTGCGAGAACAAATGAAGGGCAGCAGCGATAGCCTGAGCGGCTGCTGCCCTATTCACGGAGGAACCAATCCGACCCAGATTATTGGAATCATGGATTCCGTGCTCGTACACCCTCGCGAAGTCTTCCGGACCGCGATTGCTGCCAATGCCAGCGCGCTCGTTTTGATGCACAACCATCCTTCGGGAGAGGCCCAACCGTCGGAGGCGGACATCCGCGTCACCCGGTATCTCATCCGCGCGGGCCAAGTCCTGAAGCTGGAAGTGATCGACCACGTCATCGTCGGCAACCCCGGCCATTGTTCCTTGAGAGCCCTGGGATACGTTAGTTGACCACACACCCCGACCATCACAATGGTCGGGGCTTTTTGTTCCCCATGGTCATAATAAAGTCGTGTTGCTGATAAGCGGAGTTTCTGATATTCTGTAGAAATGAGCAAAGACAACACTGTCCAGACCACCGGCCATGTCGGTCGGCGTGGAACCATTGTCCTGTCCGCCGCAACCCGCCGCCGATACGGGCTCGACGACGGTAGCCTCTTCATTTCCGAGGAACGCGACGACGGAATCCTGATCCGTCCAGCGGTCGCAATTCCGACAGATGTTCAAGCGGTTCGCCTCAAAGTACAAGTCGGCATTGATCAACTCAATCGGGGCGAAGGCATTCCAGGAGAGAAGGTTAAAGCGGAACTGAAACGCGTGAGCACTGGGTTTAGAGCAAAAAGGAAATGAGCACCTATGAAGACTTTGGGGGAGGAAGCCCCCAGCTCGGCACCTTCGACTGAATGAACGAGCACGAGGGTTTCCTGCAGACGCGCGGCGAGGGCCGCCGCCGCGTTGGCCGCTTGCGCCGCAGGCTTGGGGAAGTCGGTGCCGCAAACGATTCTCATGGTGTTTTTGGGTTCGGTCTTCATGTTTTTACTTTCGGTTGAGTTTCCGCACGGCCAGCACGGGATACGACGCGTGGCGGACGACGCGCTCAGCGGTACTGCCGAGCCAGACGTGCTTCAGGCCCGTGTAACCGTGCGTGGTCAGCACAATCATGTCCGCACCCAGCGTCTTGGCCGTCTGGCAAATTACTTCAAATGGCTTTCCGTCGCGGACGACCGCGGAAACGTTTAGCCCCGTTGACTTACTCAGGCCCCCGGCCATTTGTTCCAAGTCTGCCTCGGCCTGTTTCATTAAGGGGACGAGCATCTTGTTAATCAGTCCATAACCCAAGAAATAGTCGATGGGAAACTTTTCCACGATGTGGAGCAGGACAAGTTCGGCGCCGCAACGCGCCGCCAGGAGTGTGGCCTGGGGTAAGGCGTCCTTCGATAGGTCCGAGAAATCAACCGGGACAAGTATCTTCTTGAGCTTGAAGGGAGAAGTTTTGCCCGTCCGCTTGGGCGTGATGCGGGTGGGGACAGTGAGCACCGGACAGGGACCGTGGCGCACCACGCGCTCTGCGGTGCTGCCCAGCAGGACGGGCTCGAACCCCCTGTGGCCGTGGGTGGCGATGACAATCAAGTCTGCCATCTGTTGGCGAGCTGCGGTGGTGATTGCGTGAAAGGGATTACCTGTTTGCACGGAGACGGAGAAGGTGACAGCCACGTCACCTTTACCCTCGCGCTTCGCCAGCGTCGCCAGTTGCGCGCGGGCTGACGCGACCACCTCCGAGTCTTCGCGGGCAGGGACGATGGAACCCAACTCGGACACCCACGCGCGCGGTTCAATGACGTGGAGCAGTGCGACGGCTGCGCCGAGTTTTTCAGCCAGTGCTACCGCGTATCCCACCCCGCATCGGGACACGTCGGAGAAGTCCGTCGTCGCCAGTATCTTTAGGATTTTGGGCGGCGGCGTTGTTGTCGCGAATTTGCGCTGGGCAATTCCGGTTTTCTTTGAGTTCTTCATTTTCATAATAATTCTTTCACTTGGTTGGTCTATGGTTTGATCGCGACCTTTAGGACACCATCCGAGCGTTCGCCGAAGAGTTGGTAGGCTTGGGGAATTTCATCCAAAGAGAACCGGTGAGTGATGAGCGGAGTGGGGTCCAACCGCCCGGATTGCACGAGAGTCAGCAGTCGCCGCATCCGCTCTTTGCCACCGGGACAAAGCGTGGTGACGATGCGGTGATCGCCAAGTCCGGCGGAGAAAGCGTCATAGGGCATTTGTAGTTTTCCAGAATAAACACCGAGACTCGAAAGAGTGCCTCCTGGTCGCAGGCAACGCAGCGCGCTTTCAAAGGTCTGCTGTGTGCCGAGGGCTTCAATGGCCACGTCCGCCCCGCCGCCGGTCAGACGTTTGATTTCGGCCAGCACATCCACGGCGCGGTAGTCGAGCACCACGTTCGCACCCATGCGCCGCGCCATCGCGAGCCGGGTGTCGTCGCCATCAATTCCAATGATGAGCGACGCACCCATCAGCCTGGCTCCGGCGGTGGCGCACAAACCAATCAGGCCTTGGGCGAACACCACGACGGCATCGCCGATTCGCACTGGCGCGGCTTCGGCATTGGAGATTCCCGTTGAAGCGATGTCGGCCAACAAGACCGCCTGTTCGTCCGTCACCTAATCAGGAATTTTCGCCAGGTTGGCTTGAGCGGAAGGCACGAGAAGATATTCAGCCTGCGCGCCGTTGATGGTATTGCCGAATCGCCATCCGCCCAAGGCTTCATAGCCATCGCCGTGTCCGCATTGAGAGAGGTGCCCGGAAAGACAAGCCCGGCATTGGCCACACGGGGTGATGGCACCGACCAGCACGCGGTCTCCAATCTTGTACCCGGTGACGCCCGACCCAAGTTCTTCAATGACGCCCACTGGTTCATGCCCGATGACCAAGCCCGGCTTCACTGGATACTCCCCGCGCACGATGTGGAGGTCGGTGCCGCAAATCGTGGTTAACGTCACGCGAATCACCGCCTGCCCAATTCCAGCATGGGGTCGATTGACTTCTTCGACACGCATGTCATTCGTCCCGTGAAACACCGTTGCTTTCATTGTCTTCATAGCTCAGTTCGCTTCCGAATGTTTCGTCATGCTGCCTGATTCTGCGTTCGTTCAATCATGCAGGAGTCATCCAGTTCATGGCCTCAAAACAGCGCGAAAGACAGATCACTTTCTGACGGTTCTGTTCCATGGCTTGAGCATCCCAACCGATCCAGGAATCTCGGCAAGACAAATAGAAGGAGGACGGACCAAAGCCAAAGGCCCCCACCACCTCCGAACCGGCCAGGATCAGATAACGGAGCTGCGCTCCGACCAAGGGAGCGTTTTTCAAGGGATGCTCACGGCAGATGATTCGATTCCAGATGAAGTGTTGTGGATCCCGGTCATCCACGATCAGACCGAGATGCAGATCGGCTATCTGCTCGGCGGAGGCTGGCAGTTTGGGCACCGCAGGCAAGGGCTGCCCGTCATCCAAGAGCCTTCGTTTGCTGGCAGGGGCCGCTTTGGGGGCGGCAGCGGAAACCGTACCAAACCCCGCTTCTCCAACCGT
>CAMBEJ010000075.1 GCA_945865375.1 Akkermansia muciniphila
AATCGAAAGCGCCGGACCATTTCAGCCACGATCTCCAGGAAATGCCGCCGATCCGCGTCGTCACGGAAGATGGCCTTGCGCTCGTTACCGCGGGCAGTAACGTGATACCATCCCCCCAATTTCTCGATCCGCAACGGTCGGGCCATAACTGTCAGCCTTATCCCACTCCCGTCATCTGTCAATTGTTTAATTGTGAGATGTGACCCTGACCATCGGAATCAAACTGTTCGAAATCCTCATCATGCTTTTTGCGTTGCTGGGACTGGCATTGAAGAACCTTCCGATGGAGTTGGTATCCGTTTTTCTAATGGGGATGCACAGCGCCATTTTTGGTCCCTCGAAGTACGGGTTGCTGCCCGAACTTCTCCCGGAGAAAAGGCTCTCGTGGGGCAACGGAGTTGTGGAGTTTGGGACGTTTGTGGCGATCATTCTTGGGACCACCGCCGGCGCAATTCTCTCGGACGTGTTCGGGGATCGACAGGCGTGGTCCGGCTGCATGTTGGTGGGGTTGGCGTGTTGCGGACTGTGGACCAGCTTGCGCATCCCAAGGGTTCCATCAGCCAATCCTCAGAAAGAATTTCGTGCAAATTTCATCGGTGATCTCTTCGCTCAGGTTCGTTTGATTCGGCAGGATCGAACCCTCATGTTGGCGGTTGTCGGCAATACGTATTTCACCTTCCTGGCTGCGCTGCTGCAGCTTAACATCATCCTTTACGGTAAGGATGTGCTCCGTCTGGGCGACACCCAGAACGGCGCTCTTCAAGCCTCCATTGCCCTTGGTATAGGAATCGGCAGCCTCACGGCAGGCTACCTTTCTGGCTCTAAGATTGAGTATGGCCTAATTCCGCTGGGTTCGATTGGGTTGACCCTGTTCGCCACGGTCCTGGGCTTGCCTGGGATGTCCTTTGCCTCCTTCGCCGTTTATCTCGCCGCGCTGGGTTTTTTCGCCGGGTTCTTCATCGTCCCCGTGGCGGCTTTGTTGCAGCACCGCCCGGACAAGGATAAAAAAGGCGGGATTCTTGCCGCGGCCAACCTGCTTTCATTTGTGGGCGTGTTTCTGGCGTCGGGAATTTACTACTTGACCACTTCCGTGGCGCATCTGACCCCGTCCGCCATTTTTCTTTGGAGCGCGGCGGTGACGCTCGGGGGCACAATCTATGTTCTGGTTCTTTTGCCCGATGCGTTCATCCGCTTCCTGCTCTGGATCTTCACCCACACAATTTATCGCATCCGCGTAGTCGGCCGCGATAACATTCCCGACAAGGGCGGCGCGCTCTTTGTATCCAATCACCTCTCGATGGTCGATGCGCTCCTTCTTTTGGCCTCCACGGATCGGACGGTTCGTTTCATGATGTTGAAGGACATCCACGATAGACCCTGGATCAAGCCCTTCGCGCGAATCATGGGTGTCATCCCGATCTCTTCGCAGCAGCGTCCTCGTGAGATGATCCAGTCGCTGACCTCGGCTCGGGACGCGATTCAGCGTGGCGAAGTTGTCTGCATTTTTGCGGAGGGCCAGATCACGCGCATCGGGCAGATGCTGCCGTTCCGGCGCGGTTTCGAGCGGATCATGGAAGGCGTGGAGGCCCCGATCATTCCTGTGAGCCTCGATGGTGTGTGGGGCAGCATTTTCAGCTTTGCGGAGGGGCGGTTCTATTGGAAACTGCCGCGCCGTATTCCCTTTCCCGTGATCATCAACTTCGGGAGGCCGATGGCGGCTCATTCAACTCCATTCCAAGTGCGGCAGGTGGTGCAGGAGTTGCAAAGCGATTCATGGCCGCTGCGCAAGAGCGAGATGCAGTCGTTGCACCGTTCGTTCATCGAGACCGCGCGACGGTACCCGTTCCGCTTTGCGATGGCGGACAGCAGCGGTGTCAGGGTTTGTTTCAGCGCGGCGCTCGCAAAAACAATTTATCTCGCTCGCCGGCTCCGCTCCTCCTGGAAAGGCCAGCCGATGGCAGGTCTTTTGCTGCCGCCCTCCGTACCGGGTGCGCTTGTGAATTTTGCTGCCATGATGCTGGGAAAAACCCCTGTGAACCTCAATTACACCCTCTCGGAAGCCGCTCTAGCCTGCTGCGTCCAGCAATGTGGGATGACAACCGTTCTGACTTCAAGGGCGTTTATGGACCGCGTGAAACTGAAGCTGCCGTGCTCTGTCCTTTTTTTGGAGGACATTGCCGCTAAGCCCCGCCAAACGGAGAAGATCATCGCCTTCATTGGCTCGTGGATCGTGCCTTCCGCATGCGTTGCGGCATGGATATCGGGTGGTAAGAAGACACAGATGGATGATCTAGCGACGGTCGTGTTTTCCAGCGGCAGCACCGGCGAACCCAAAGGCGTGATGCTCACTCATTACAATATCGCTTCGAATGTCCAGCAGCTTGGCCAGGTCGCTGGGATTAAAGACGAGGACCAGATGCTGGGCGTTCTGCCTTTCTTCCATTCCTTTGGTTTCACCGCCTCGCTGATGCTTCCGATGGCACTGGGCATGGGTGTGGTGTATTATCCCAACCCCCTTGATTCGAAAGTGATAGGCCCACTCGTGCGCGACAATCACATCACCTTCTTGCTCGCCACGCCCACATTCCTGCAACTGTATCTGCGGGCCTGCGAGCCGGAGGATTTCGGGAGCCTTCGTCTGGTCCTCGCCGCAGGTGAAAAGTTGCCCGACAGGCTTGTCACGGCGTTCGAGGAGAAGTTTGGCATCCGCCCGATCGAAGGATACGGATGCACAGAGTGCTCGCCCACCGTGACGGTCAACACGCATGATTTTAGAGCCGCCGGATTCCGTCAAGTGGGTGCCAAGCGCGGCAAAATTGCCCACCCTCTGCCTGGCGTGACCGTGCGGATTGTGGATCCTGAAACCCTTCAGCCTCGGGCTGTTGGCGAGGCTGGCCTGCTGCTGGTCCGGGGACCGAATGTCATGAAAGGCTACCTCGGGAATCCAGACAAGACCGCCGAGGTGCTTCGTGATGGCTGGTATACCACCGGGGACATCGCGGCTGTGGATGAGGATGGATTTTTGCAAATCACGGATCGGCTGAGTCGATTCAGCAAGATAGGCGGTGAGATGGTTCCGCATATCAAAGTGGAAGAAAGACTGCACGAGTTGGCGGAGGTCACTGAACAATGTTTTGCCGTGGCGGGCGTGCCCGACGACAAGAAGGGCGAACGTCTGGTGGTCATCCATATATTGGTCGAAATCAAGTTGATCGAATGTCTTGAAAAACTGGCTCGAACGGATCTTCCTAACCTCTGGATTCCACGACCTAATCAGTTTTATCGCGTGGCCGCGCTGCCAGTGCTAGGGACTGGAAAACTGGATTTGCGAACCGTTCGGGAACAGGCACTGAAATTGTCGCAACAAGCATGAATAAGATTAGGTTTGGATTAGCAGACGGAGTGGCAGCTTGGAGTTGTCCGAGCATCAGGCTCCTTGAGTTGATTCTCCGACGTCCTCGCTCTTATTGAGATTCGCTCGCGCTGGACGACTCAGCGCCATTTTTCTTTCTTGCACAGGGGAGTTCTGTAGGCTGAGCGACAAACAACAAACACACCCCATGAGCGAAGAGGCATCTCCTGACCCACAGCGCCGCGACCGGCCCGGGCTGATCCCGGCACTCGGGATATTCAGCGCGACGATGCTCGTGGCGGGCGGGGTTATCGGCTCGGGGATCTTCCGCAAGCCGGGCGTCATGGCGGCGCAAGTGGGGTCACCGGAACTGTTGCTGGGAGTGTGGCTGCTTGCCGGTGTCGTCTCGCTGCTCGGCACGTTGAGCAACGCAGAGTTGGCCTCGATGATGCCACGCACGGGCGGACAGTATGTGTTTCTCCAGCGGGCCTACGGTCCCTTCGTCGCCTTTCTTTACGGCTGGGCGTTGTTTGCCGTGATTCAGTCCGGCTCCATCGCGGCCCTTGCCTACGTCTTCGCGGAATACACCACCCGGCTCGTCGTGCTCCCGGAAGCGTCCGCATCGCTTGCCAGCTTCGCCTTTCACCTACCGCTGATCGGCGATGTCGCCCCCTTCAAGGAACTCGGCATCAAGGGACTGGCGACGGCGGTGATTCTGTTGCTGACGATCGTCAACTATCTCGGCGTGCGCTTCGGCGGTGTGGTCCAGAATTTTTTTTCCGTCGCCAAAATGTCCGCCATGGTCGCCTTGGCAATCGCGGTCGCCGTGACGCCGGGGGTGGGCAACGTCACGAATCTCACAATGGCCAGCAGCGTGATTCATCCGACCGGTCTCGCGTGGTGGGCCGCCGTCGCCGCAGCCTTGCAGGGTGCGTTTTGGGCCTACGATGGCTGGCATAAGATCACGTACATAGGTGGCGAATTGAAATCGCCCCAACGCGATCTGCCTCGCAGCCTCATCCTGGGAATCCTGCTGGTCACGGGGCTCTACTTACTGATGAGCAGCGTGTATGCGTATGTGCTGCCGATAGACGAAATGGCGCGTTCGAAACTGGTCGCGGCGGATGTCGCAGAGCGCTGCTTCCCTGGGGGCGGTCGTTGGATCGCCGTAGCCGTCATGCTCTCCACATTCGGCGCGGCCAATGCCGTGATTCTGACCAGCGCGCGCGTTTATTTCTCGATGGGTGAGGGCGGAATGTTCCCGGCATTTCTCGGAAAGGCGCATCCTCGTTTCCACACGCCTGCGGCGTCGCTCGTGGTGCAGGCGGCCTGGAGTGTCCTTCTGCTATTCAGCGGCACCTTTGACACGTTGACGGACACGTTGATTTTCGTGAGCTGGTTCTTCTACGTCGCCAACGCCTGGGCGGTCGTCGTTCTGCGGCGTCGGGAACCGGAGGCACCGCGTCCGTTCAAGGTGCCGTGGTATCCGTTCGTGCCGGTTGTTTTCGTCTGCTTCGGCCTAGTCTATCTCGTGCTCACTTTGGGCAACGACGTCGCCGCGTATCGGAAAGCCGTTGCCGCCGGCCAGCCGGCGGTGCTGAACTGCGCGCTCGGCCTCGCGCTGGTCCTGAGCGGCACACCAATCTACTTTTATTACCGGCGGAAAACACTTGATGCCTGAGCGGGCCGACCGCCGGCGCGTGCAGTGTCCCACTCCTTGCAGCGCGAGAGGCCCCCGCGACTGGCGGACCTGGAGATCCCTACCTCCATCTTCGTAGGCCGAAATGAGAGCTGCTGCTGGGATGTCCAAGCAATCTCTTGCCGAAAATGCCGATTCCGGTGCAGGCTTGCACCAACCCATGAATGCCTCGTCCCATCGTTCGTTGTTGTGTGGTCTCGCCGCTCTGCTCCAATACGCCTTTGTTGACTCGATGGCGCAAGACTACGATCTTCTCATCCGGAACGGAAAGATCGTGGACGGTTCGGGCAATCCTTGGTTCCACGGCGATGTCGCCATCAAAGGAGATCGCATTGCCGAGGTCGGCCGTGTCGCGGGCGAGGCCAGGCGAGTGGTGGACGCAACGGGTCTCGTGGTCGCCCCGGGTTTCATCGACATGCACTCCCACTCAGACTGGGTGCTCTTCGAAGACGGAAACGCGCAAAGCAAGATCAGGCAGGGCGTCACCACGGAGGTGCTCGGTGAATCCACCTCCCCAGGCCCGTTCAAAGGCAAACTGCCGCCCCGCAAGGTGTCCCTGAAGGGCGAGACAATCGAGATTCGAACCTTGCGCGATTACTTTGACGCTGTCGAACGCGCCGGCGTGTCAGTCAATGTCGCGTCCTATGTTGGCCAGGGACAGGTTTGGGAATGCGTCATGGGTACTTCCTTCGACAGGCCCAGCTCCGGTGAGACGCACGACATGAAGTTGCTCGTGGCTGAGGCGATGATCGATGGCGCGTTCGGCCTGTCCACAGCGCTGATGATGCCGCCGAGTTCGCTCGCAACGACGGAGGATTTGATCGAGTTGTGCCGCGTCGTGCGCGATCACGGCGGGATTTACGCCACGCACATGCGGGACGAGGGGTTGCGCGTGTTCGACTCCGTGAAGGAAACCATTCAGATCGGCGAACGCGCCGGTGTGCCGGTCGATATCCTGCACTTGAAGATTGCGGAGGAACGATTCTGGTCGCGCATGAAGGAAGTCGTCGCCTTGATTGACGAAGCGCGGCGTCGCGGCGTGAACGTGCAGGCGAATGTGTATCCCTACACGCGGGGCAACAACGATCTTGTGAGCATCATTCCGCCGTGGGCGCATGAAGGCGGGCGCACGAATCTGCTCGCGCGGCTTTCGGACCTGCGGCAGCGCGAGCGGTTGAAGAAGGACATACGCGAAGGGCTGCCCGGTTGTTACAATCATTACACCGCCATCGGCGGCGACTGGGGGCGGATGATGATCAGCGCAAACAATCAATACAAGGGGCTCACGATGGATCGCGTCATCGCCATGCGGAGCGAAGGCAAAACGCCGGCGCCCGATCCGCTGGATGTGCTGTTCGATTTGTTGATCGAGCAGAAGGGATCGGTGAGCACCGTGTTTGCCCACCACACCGAGGAGGACATGAATCTCGCGATGAGCCAGCCCTGGTGTTCGATTGGCTCCGACGGTTCGGCGCTCGCGACCCAAGGGCCGTTGCGCCGTGGCAATCCGCACCCGCGCAGTTTTGGCACGTTCGCGCGTGTTCTGGGAGTCTACACGCGCGAACGCGGATTGCTGCGACTCGAGGACGCGGTGCGCAAAATGACTTCGCTCAATGCCGCCAAAATCGGCCTTCCAGATCGAGGCATGTTGCGGTCGGGTGCGTTCGCCGACGTCGTCCTCTTCGACGAGAAACGCGTCATCGACCGCGCCACGTATGACGATCCATTCGAATACAGCGAAGGCATCGAAATGGTCATCGTCAACGGCGAGGTCGTTCTCGACAAAGGGACGCACACCGGCGCGCGACCAGGTCGCGCGTTGCGGCACGAATCCCTGCTGGCGGCAAACACCCGCGTGACGGTGGCCCCACAATCGCCCTTGAGCGCGGGTGAGAAACCCAAGCAATTGGACACCACACACGCTGGGGAAGGCCCCGCCTGGCATGCGCCGTCGCGCAGCCTGTATTTCGTGGGCGACAACCGCATCACGCGATTCGACTCAAACGGAGTGTCGCATGTGTTTCGCGAACCTTCCGGCGGCGCCAATGGATTGCTTTTCGATCACCAGGGCAGACTGGTCGCCTGCGAGGCGCAGAACCGGCGCGTCACGCGCACCGAATCCAACGGCGCGATAACCGTTTTGGCCGATTCGTTTGCCGGCAAAAAGTTTAATTCGCCGAACGACCTCACGATGGATTCGAGCGGTCGCGTTTACTTCACCGACCCGCGCTACGGCCCGCGCGAAACCATGGAGACGCGCGATCGCGACGGGAAACTGGTTGAGGGCGTTTACCGGATCGACGCGCCGGGCAAAGTAGAACGTGTCCTCGTGCGCGATGTGGAGCGTCCGAATGGCATCCTTGTCTCGCCGGACGACCGGCACTTGTTTGTCGCGGACAACCACAACAACGCGGTTGGCGGCGCGCGCAAGCTGTGGCGGTTCGATTTGAATCGGGATGGCAATGTGAAGGCGGGGAGCCGGAAATTGATTTTTGATTGGAAGACGAGCCGCGGTCCTGATGGGTTCAAGATGGACACTCACAATCGCTTGTTCGTCGCCGCCGGGCTCAACGTGGCCAGCCCGCCGTTTGAGACCGTGGAACCTTACCGGGCGGGCATCTACATCTTATCTGCCGAAGGGGATCTGCTCGACTTCGTGGCTGTGCCCAGGGATGAAGTGACGAACTGCGCCTTTGGCGGGCCGGACTTAAAAACCCTCTTCATCACCGCAGGCTCAACGTTGTGGAGCCTGCGTGTGGATGCGCCCGGCCGCATCACGTTTACTGGGGATCGACGATAACACGCATGCAGAAGGCCGCTGCGAGCATTGGCTACCACCCATCCACACCCACCACCCGCGGCCAACAGCCGCGTATCGACGGGGCATGCAGACGGAGTGAAGGGGTGTCACCGATCCAGCCCGGGCAACCCCTGGAGTCCACGAAGGCGACGCCGATCGGCATGTCCGGTTGTTCATCTGCCACGTCGATCATTTTCATCTCCGCCTCATCGCTCATCTGGATCCACGCTGTCTTGAGGCCGATGGGATCCAGCGCGTGGGCTTGAATCTCCTCCAGCTTGGCGGGATCGTCGGCGGCATTAAGCACGATGCCGCCCGCAAAATGGCTCTCAGCGCTCCGGTTTCCGGCGAGAATGGCTAAGACGTCTTTTTGAAGAGCGGTGAGAGGCATCGGTGTAACTCCTGGGCTTCCCGCCAAGCGCGGCGGTCGCCGTATTCGCGCAAGTGTTCGATCACGAGCCTGACGTCTTCGAGATGTCGAATACGTACTTCGGGATGTCGGAACCAGAAACATTCCGTGTGTTTCTGGACCAATGCGGAAGCGCGCGCGATCATTTCGGGCGGCGCTGAAACCGGAGCAGGCCGGTCGTGCAATTCGATGGGTGCGCTCGCCATGCCGACAGCTTACGAAACAAGGAACCCAAGAGCAAGGCCGGGCTGTGGGCGGTTCATGAGGAAAGAAACCCCGCCAGCCGCCCCGGAAATACTTACTGCCCCAGACCGATCATGATGTCGTCCATCAGCGCGAGGGCTGTGGCCTCGGAGACGTCGCGTACATCGTAGAACGCGCTAAGCGACGCGGCGTTGCGATCTTTTCCTAAAATGTCGGCGGAGGTTGCCTGGCCGATGATTTGGGCATCGCTCAAGCGCACTGCGGTCGCCTGAATGTCCGGCACGGGATACACGCGGTCCCCCGACAGTCCAGTCGTGGTCATGTTGCGGGAGGAGATTAGAATTTCGATCACGACGTCGGCCACCTGCCTTGTGGCATCACGCTCTTTGAGCGCGTTTTCGCCATCGCCTGAAGCCGTTTGTTTGAGGGCTTGCTCGGAGACGATTTGAGTCGCTACTTTTTGATCGGCGAGCTTGACGCCACACATCCTGAGCGGGCGTCCGAACAGCCGTTCGATGTCTCGGAC
This sequence comes from Akkermansia muciniphila, assembly GCA_945865375.1. Taxonomy (GTDB): domain Bacteria; phylum Verrucomicrobiota; class Verrucomicrobiia; order Limisphaerales; family F1-80-MAGS106; genus F1-80-MAGS106. The sequence goes on from CAMBEJ010000075.1 coordinate 8,991, forward strand.
AGTTTGCTTGTCGGCGAGAGTTTGACCCGGGCGGGACTGGAGGCGGTAGGCTTCTTCGTGGGTGGTCTTGCTACTCTCCGTTTCGACGCTGCCCTTGCCGGGTTGGATCGCTGCGGCGGTTGGAACTCCTCCGCCGGACACGGAAACCTTCGCGCCGGTGATTGTCGTTCCGGCCCCTTGCTGGAAGGCCTCCTTGGGAGCCTTGCCATCCGCCTGGTAGTCGCTCAGGGTTTTTGATCGAGCGACCTCGGACCGTTGGATGCGATTGGTCAATCGCAAGCCCGACTCCTCATCGATCAACTCGCGGTTCACGTAGACCAGGATTCGCGGGCTACCCAGCTTGCCGTAGGCGGTTTTGAATCGGTCGAGAATGGACTTGGCGACCTCTGGTTTGACGAGGGACGGCACGCTGAACAGCGGCTTCTGATCGTAGGCGAAGGCCTGTTGGGGTGGTGGTGGTGGCTGGCTGGCACGGGCGGCGGGGAGAGGGGGCACCGCCTGAAATACTGGTGGCGGGGGTTGAACGACGACTTTGGCGTTGGGCTGGGGTGGAGCCCCGCCGACCAGCAGCGGCATGGAGGCCAGAAAGACGCAGCAGATTATGGGACATTTCATAGACACTCAGAGTTTACCGATTATCACTATGGAGCCTTAATCCGACGCTTCCACTGGCCACTGGTCACTGGCCGCTGCTTCACCGGGCTTGACGAACGCGAATGGTGTAGCGCTTTGCTTGATTGTTCATGGAAGTAAACCGGACACCTTCCTGGGCGTTCTCGGTCAAGATCACATCGGTAAAGGGTGTTTCATCCCCGGTGGGGAATCCCTGATCGTCCTTGAACACGCAATTGATCTGGACCTGGATCCGGCGCTTCAATCGGTTGCGAACGTTGGCGACGACCTCTATGCGTCCGTCCTCAAGCGCCCGTTCCTGGATGCCGGTGCAGGTGACGGATCGTTCGGCCGCTTTGTTGAGCAGAACAAAACGTTCGCTGTTTTCGAGGGCGTATCGGGTCGTGTTCTTGGGCGCGTAGGCACCGCCAGGATGACCTGTGATCACGGCGTTGGCACCGCTTTCGGCGGATTCCGAAACCTCCTTGCAGCCGGTGAGACTGGCGGTGGCGAGTAGAGCAGAGACAATCAGGAGAGAGGATTTCATAAAGATCGAAATTACTGCGTTTGGTCGCTGACGAAAATCACGATGTCTTTCCGAGGATCCGTGACGGTGAATGTGGCGAGCCGTGTGGTCCGGGCTGTTGGACTCGCGGAAGAATCCGAAAATTCAATGCGCGCCGAATACTGACCCGGGGGCAAATGGGCAGACGCGAAGCCGAGGTATTGGGGCAGATTCTCCCACGCTCTCGTGTCCGCTGTCGGTGTGGTCGCCGAGGAGATGATCTTGCTCAGCAATCCTGCGGCGGCGATTCCGAGCCCTGCCTCCTGAGTGCCTTTGTTCTGCGACAGAATGAGGCCGCTGATCAAAGCCACGTTCCCCAAGGTGTCTGTGGTGCTTTTAAACACGGCCTTGTTTGCGAGGATGTGATCCATGACACGTCCCCCGCGCGTCGTCGCCTGGAAGCTGAGGTCGTCGAGGGCGTTTGCGATCACGGTCTGGTTGCCGACAACGATGCGGGCCACCCGGCTGTCAGAATGGCCCTGCCGAAAGCGCAATTCCTGGGCGTATTCCCCCGTGGCATATTTGGTGGGACCACGCCCCATCTCGACGAAGAACAGAACGTTGGCTGATGAATCCAGAGGTGGCGGGGGCACTGTCTTGGCGGAAGCGAGGGCGCGTTTGAAGGAATCCGATCCGTCCCCGGCGAGCTTGGAAGTGGCTAATCCGTCCAGGTAATCGAGCAGCACGTAGTCTGCGGCAAACTCCTTTTTTTCGGCATCGCTGTCTTGGAGCATGGCGCTCTTGAAGCAGGCGCGCGCGTTGTCCGGTTCTCCATCCATCCAGTAAATGACGCCCCGGTAGTAGTAGGCCATGACCCGCTCGTAGGGTTCTCCGATAAATGATTTCTTGGATTCCTCACCAAACAAGCTGCGCGCTTTCCTGGCGCTGCGATCCCCCTGGAAACGGCCCTCGATGCGAAGGATCACAGCGTCCAGGATTTGCTTTGCCTCCAAGACCGAACCTCGGCGCATGGCGGTGGCTGCCGTGCGGCATTGCCAAAGCAATTTGTCCTTGGGGGGGGCGTTGGAGATGGCGTTGCGGCCGTCCACCAAAGCATCCCCGGTGCGCACCCACGAGGTGGCGCTCAAAGTGCGCCCGCTGGCACAACCGGATGTCAGCACAGCCACCGCGAGTGCCAGCAGGGACCAGAGACAGCGTTTCAGGGTCTGTTCCATCAGATTCATCAATTCCAACCCTAGCGGTAGGAGGCATCCTCAAGTCCTTGCTTTTTGATCTCGGCGGAATCCTCCCATACGATGTCACTGGTTCTGGGGTCGATCAATTGGAAGGAGTAGAGGACATAATCGCTGATCCCCTTGGACGTCTGGGTGGTGAGGCCCTGGAGTTTTCCGGTGAGGAAAAAATCGGCGCCTTTGAACTCGACGACGTTGGGATCGCTGTTAGAGGTGACCTGCCCGGACTGTTTGAGGGCTCGTTCCTTCTCGAGCACGGCCATGTTCTCACGTGCCAGGAAACGCACTTTTCCACGGGCTTTTGTGTTGAGCTCCGTGCGGATGCGGGTGAGGAAGATATCCTTGTTGATGGGGAATCGTGTTTCATTTTTGACCGGCTCCAGCACGATACGCGGAACGCCTTGGGCATTGGCGATCTCGGGCACTCCCAGGATGCTTCTTGCCATCTTGTCGGTCACGGCGACCAGGTCCTGAGATTCCACGCCTGTTCCCGCCACGAAGCCGCGCTCATCGGCCTTCATTTGGGTGACGGGGACGCCCCTTGGGTTGTGAACGCCGCTGGACGCGCAGCCAGAAAATAAAATCAGCGGGGCGGCCAGCGCGACAGCAGCGCGGCCAGCGCGAGCAACTCGGTGTTTCCAGTTTAGATTCCAGTTTGATTTGGGATTCAGGTTCATGGTCGGGGATGGGATCAAATGACGCGGTGTTTCATGACGTTAAGTTCGCGCCGGGACAGGGTTCGGCATGGCTGTGATGAGAGTTGGGATTAGCGCCCGAAAAGGCCGTTAACGGAGCCCGATAGGCCTGGGGCACCGGGCGATCCCGTGACTGACACCAAGGAAGGGGTGGGATCAGGCGCGGCATTTTGAACCGGAGCCGCAGGGCTCGGTTGTGGCAAAGGAGCCGGGGCTGGAGACATCACCACTGTCGTGGTATGCGGTTGCCACACCACAGGCCGTGTGACAACGACTGTTCTTGCATAATAAGATGGATAATAAGCTGGATGATAATAATACGAGTCGCGTTCGCGAGAGTGGCTGGTGAGGGCTCCCAGAAACAAACCGGCACCCGCGCCGATAGCCGCGCCTTCGACGGTCCTGCGCCCGCTGTTGTGGCCGATCACACCGCCGACGATGCCGCCGATCAATCCGCCCGTGAGCGATTCAGGACCAAACAACTGGGCTTGGGCGAGAACGAGATTTGCGGCAAGCAACACCAAACTGACGATTTGCTTCATAACTTGAGAAGATACTCAGTAACGCCAACCAATCAACTGCTCAAATGGTTGATTGGACGGCATGCCACTCACCCTATTCACAGGCGGGCGGGCGCGGTCAAGCAATGCGGGGCGACCAACGCTGAACCTTGCACGTTGAACGTTGACGTCCAAGGCGCGCATTGAGACCCTGAATTTGTAGCAGCCGACGTCAGGAGGCTCTGACATTCCAACGGCGAGAAGGGAGCCTCCTGAAATCGGCTGTTACAGGGTGGTTCATGAAGAAGAATGGCTAAGGCACCCTGGCGCAATCGTATTCATCCAAATGCCAAAATCAGGTGTCCTTTTCGGTTCGCATGGGGTAGTTTGTGGGAAGGCAGACGGTTATGAATCAAACGGTGCCAACCTCCCCACAGGAAAACGTGTTAGCCGGGCAGTCGCCACGGTGTCTGGTGGAGACCGTGGCCGAGGCCATGGCGGCTGAGCCCTCGCTTGAGGCTGTGCGCGTCGACCGGAGTGCGCATTCGATTTCGGTGGCAACTCTGGGGCGGCCCCGGTCGCCCGATTTCGAGGGCGACCTCGCGGGCCGACTGGGAAGGCTCCAGGCCGAGTCGTCGCATGGATGCGCGCTGCTGTCGGGGGCGGCCGACTGCGACCAATGCGTGGCGCATCCACCCTCCCCCGGGGGCAAGGAACTGACCGTCCAGCACGACTCGGGGGTGACAACCATCGCACGAGTCACGTGTCCGACCGCCCCTCGGTTTTGGCGCTGGCGAGACATCCCTTGGCCACGGCTTGTTCCGCGAGAGATTTTGCTCCCAGACGAGGGCGGACACGACAACGAGTGGAGGTGGCAACTGACTGCGGCGGCTGTGTGCGCTGCCGCAGGTTTGGCTGCCCAGGGGCTCGAAGCCACTGCCTGGTCTGTCCCCTTGTTCATCGTGGCCTTTGTCGCCGGGGGATGGTTTGCGGCTCTGGAGGTGTGGGAGGGATTGCATCGTCGCACTTTGGATGTGCATTTTTTGATGCTGGCGGTGGCCGTGGGAAGCGCGTCAATCGGGGCTTGGGGAGAAGGTGCCATGTTGTTGTTCCTCTTTGCCCTGTCCGGCGGCCTGGAACATTTTGCCATGGGCAGGACGCAGCGCGAGATCCAGTCCCTGTTCAAACATGCGCCAAAAATGGGGATGATGGTGGATGGCCAAGGCCTCGAAACGTCTGTGCCCACCCAGGATGTGCGCCCCGGGATGAGGCTGATCATCAAGCCTGGAGAGCAATTCCCGGTGGACGCCGAAGTCGTGCATGGAAACACGGCGGCGGACGAGTCAAACATGACCGGCGAGGCGATCGCGGTGGAGAAAGGGATCGGCGAAACGGTGCTCGCCGGAACCTTGAACTTGTGGGGGGCGGTGGAAGTGATCGTGTTGAGGCCCGCCGGTCAGAGCGCGTTGGAAAAGATCGTGAAGCTGATCAAGGAGGCGCAGCACTTGAAAGCCCCTTCACAACGGTTCACCGACCGGTTCGGAACTCGCTATACTTACGGAGTCCTCCTCCTGTCTTTGCTGATGTTCCTGTGGTGGTGGTGGCGGGGGCTGCCTCCGTTTGTTTCGGAGGGGGAAATCAAGAGCGCGTTTTACCGTACGATGACGTTGCTCGTGGTCGCGTCGCCTTGCGCGTTGGTGTTATCCATTCCCTCGGCCATCCTGGCGGCGATTGCATCGGGGGCGAAGCGGGGGGTTCTGTTCCGGGGCGGGGCCGCTGTCGAGATGCTGGCCGAGGTGGATACGGTGGCCATGGACAAAACGGGAACGCTGACGACGGGGGAATTGCGCGTGGCCTCCGTGGAGAGTTTTCCCCCCGGCAAGGAAGAGGACGTTCTGCGCCTCGCATTTTCGTTGGAAAAGCTTTCGACACACCCGCTGGCCAGGGCAATCACGCGCCACGCGAAGCTGGCCGGGATCACAGCGGTGGTCGCGACGCACTTTGAATCCGTCAGTGGTCATGGTCTGCTGGGGACCTTTCACGGGGTGCAGGCCCGTCTCGGCAGACGTGAATGGGCCACGACCGGCTGGGAGAAGGATCCAGCGGGCTGCGGTGATGCCGCGCTTGAACCCGGCCTTTCGGAAGTTTGGATTCGCCACGGCGAGATCGTGGGGCGCATCGTGCTGCGCGACGATTTGAGGCCCGCCGCGAGGCTGTTGGTTCAGGAACTGCACAGTCAGGGGCTGACGACCCTGGTGTTGACCGGGGATCGCGAGTCGAGCGCACGACTGTTGCGGGATGAAATTGGAATTCGGGAGGTGCGCGCCGGACTGAGTCCCGCGCAGAAATTGGAAGCTATTGAGGAACTAAAACGTCAGGGAAAACGCGTGGCTATGATTGGCGATGGGGTGAATGACGCGCCAAGCCTGGCAGCGGCGCACGTGGGTGTGGCGATGGGGGCGCGAGGATCCGACGCGGCGCTGGAGCAGGCCGAGGTGGTGCTGATGCATGACCGGCTCGAAAACTTTTTGATGGCGTGGCAGCTCAGCCATCAAGCAAGGCGTGTGATTCGGCAAAACCTGGCGATCTCCCTCGGCACGGTCGTCGTGCTCGTGGCTGGAGCCATGGGTGGCTTTATCCCTCTGACCTTGGGCGTCATCGGGCACGAAGGGAGCACAGTGGTGGTGGTGATGAACAGCCTGCGCCTGCTTTTCTTCAAACCCCAGCCTCCCGTGGTTGCGTCTTGAAGAGAGAGGCGCGGGGCTCCCGGTTGAACGGTTTTTCGCGAAGGAGCGCGTTTAAAATTGCAGCAGTTCTGATTGTCAGGTGCCCTTGGTTCAATTAGCGTTCGGTGTGATGCAACACCCAATTCTCATCGCGCTGGCTCTGGCCGCAACAATATCATTCAATGCGAAGGCGGCGGACGCGCTTCCCAACACACTCACTTCCGCCGAGCAAAAGGCGGGTTGGAAATTGCTCTTCGATGGCAAAAGTCTCAACGGTTGGAGCAACTTCAAGGCTCAGGGCGTCAAGCCCGGGTGGCAGGTCAAAGAGGGTGCCCTCACGTGCGTTGACCCCCACAATGCCGGCGACATCGTGACTGCGGACAAGTTCGGGGCGTTCGAATTGCAGGTCGATTTCAACATGGCTGAGGGGGCCAACAGCGGGATCATGTATCATGTCACCGAGGAAGGTGGCGCCGCGTGGGCCACCGGGCCAGAGATCCAGCTCGAAGACAACGCCAAGGCGGGTGACCCTCAAAAATGCGGCTGGCTCTACGCGCTCTATCAGCCAGCCAACGACCCGAAGACCGGCAAGCCCATCGACTCCACCAAACCCGCCGGCCAATGGAATCATCTGCGGATCCTCATCACTCCCGAGAAGTGCGTGCATGAGATCAACGGCGTTAAATATGTGGAGTACGTTCTGGGCAGCGAAGACTTCAACAGCCGGGTCGCCAAGAGCAAGTTTGGGACGATGCCAAAGTTTGCCAAGGCCGCGAGCGGTTGGCTGGCGTTTCAAGGGGACCATGGTGAGGTTGCCTTCCGCAACATGAAGATCCGACCGATTGAATCGAAGAAGTGAGAGGTATCCAAACCCCCTCGTCCCAGGTCGTATACAGGATGATGAGTGCTGTTCGAGGCGAAGTGCCCCGGGACGAAGTGCCGCGACGATGCTGCAGAGATCGTTTGAATGCGACTGTGTCGTCGACTGATCTTCGCGCAAACAAAAGAGTGGGACGGTGGCCAGCCACGGACAGTTCTCGCACGAATCCATCCATGATACAAGACGCCGGAATGCGCGAGGGCCGCAGGGATTTCTCAGAGGCCCTGGGCGCGCGGCCATCCTGGCCGCAGCCGCTTCGGTTCTGCAAACGCGTGGGATTTTCTCGAGGCAACGTCAGTGTTCGAGGCTGCTGCGGCCAGGATGGCCGCGCGCCGATGGGGTTGCGGCTCCGCCGCGCTCGCTGCTCCTTGTTTTTCGTGGTCTTGATCCTGTTCGGAGCGGTGCGGACAATCTCGGAGGAACCCGTCGCCACGCTTCTTCCAGGCACTGATGGGAGGACCCCGCCCAAAGCGCCAACGGTTAGGCGTGACTCGCTGCCTTCAGCTTTGCGGAAGCCCTCGCCGGTGACGGTCAGCGATCTGCGGGCGATGGAAAAGCACATGCGGGAGTTGATCGCCAGGGTGGCCCCGGCGGTGGTTGCGGTACGGGTTCGCAACGCCACAGGCAGCGGCGTTGTCATCACGGAGACGGGCCTCGTTCTCTGCGCGGCTCATGTGTGTGAGTCGCCGAACCGCGATGTGGTCTTCACTTTTCCCAATGGCCGCACCGCCCGTGGCAGAACCTTGGGGACAAATCATGAGGAAGACGCGGGTTTGATGAGGATCACGGAACCAGGCAAATGGCCTTTTGCGAACGTGGGCGATCTCAAGGAATCGCGTCTGGGCGATTGGGTTGTGGCGATGGGACATCCAGGGGGGTTCGATCTTCAACGTTCCAAGGTTGCCCGCATCGGCCGCCTCATCGCCCTGGATTCGGACATGCTGCAGAGCGATTCAACTTTGGTGGGGGGCGACTCGGGAGGGCCGCTTTTTGACATGCACGGGCGCGTGGTGGGCATTCACAGCCGCATCAGCGATTCCACGTCCGCCAATTTCCACGTCTCCATCGCCTGTTACGCACGGGATTGGGAACGGCTTTTCAAGGCGGAGAGCTGGGGCGACGAGAGGCCTCCGGCACGGCCCTACGTGGGAGCGCGAGGCACGCCCCGGGCGGAAGGCTATTTGATCGACCGTGTCGATGACAACAGTCCCGCTGCCAAGGCAGGGTTGAAGGTGGGCGATGTGGTGATTCAATTGAATGGCGTGCGGTTAAAGGACGACTCCACGTTCGGAGACTTCGTCAGCAACGCCAAACAGGGCTACTCAATGGCACTCCGCGTACGGCGGGAAGGCCAGGAACACGAGCTGAAAGTAGTGGTGGGTGCCCGACAACCCAGACCCTAACAAAGAGACAGCTACCGATGAAACAATGCCACACTTTCATGGGATCGATCAAACGTGAGGAGCCCCCTTTCGCTTTGTGCCCGCATGGGGACCGTGAACCCACTGCAGTGGCGTCCAGCGTCCTTCAAAATGGCAGAGCGGGGTTGCAGCGGCTTCTGGCCGCAGCGCTGTGCGTCCTGACCACGCTGTCCACCAGTGGGGCCGAAGAGCAGAGCGAATCGTTGCGGCGGGATCGGTTCAAGAACGGGGACGCCACGTTGCTCGCCTTCGCGCCGATTGCCTCGGCGGTTAGAAACTCGATTGTGAAAGTGGACCTGAACGGCAACACCGTCGCGCTGGCAGCCGTGATCGGTCCCGGAGGGTTGGCAATCACCAAAGCGAGTGAGATCAAGCCTGGAAAATTGACTTGTTGGCTGGCTGGGGGAAAAGAAGTCGGAGCTGAGTTGATTCTCATGGATGAAACCAACGACGTAGCGCTGTTGAGGGTCGATGCCAGCGGGCTGAAGCCCATTGAATGGGCTGCTGGACAAACTTTCGTGGGCCAATGGGGCGTGACACCGGGCATCGAATCGGTGGCCCAGGCGGTGGGCATCATCAGCGTGCCTCCCAGAAAAATCCTACCGCCTCGTGCGTTGGTCGGTGTGGAGCTGGACCAAGCAGCCTCAACTGCGAAAGTCGTCCGTGTCATGGGTGGCATGGGGGCTGAAAAGGCCGGGATCAAGCCGGGGGACAGCATTGTCAAGATCAACGGAAAGACTGTGGAAAATTCGCAGGCAATGATGGGCATGCTCCGTGGATTTCGCGAAGGGCAGGCGGTGGACCTGGCTGTGCGCCGCGATGAGGAATTGATCCAGATGAACATCGTGTTGATGTCCCCCAAACCCGATCCCAGCGAGCGACGTTTTGATCGTCAATCGGTGATGAACCGTCTGGGAGGCAAACTGAGCGCGCGCGCCGAAGGGTTTGATATGGCGATCCAGCACGACACGGTCTTGCAGCCCTGGCAATGCGGTGGTCCCTTGATGAATCTCGATGGCAAGGCCATTGGCCTCAACATCGCGCGGGCCGGTCGCGTGGCTTCCTATGCCCTCCCTTCCGAATTGGTGAAGCAAATCATTCAGGACCTCACCGGTCGCGCACAGATTCCTTTCAACACGCACAAGAACATCAAGGTGCGGAAGTGATCTCCGGGATCCACATGGCAAATGTGGCCCACAACAAGGATTTTGCAGAAACCGTTGAAAGGGACCGAATGGGTTTTGGGGAACCGTGAGCGTGTGAAACTCGGCTCTCGTCCTCAATGAGCCTGGGTGGGTCTCCGTCGAACACCCAAATCCCCTCTAGAACGAACCACCACAGCTTATAAGTCGGTTCGACGGAGTTTTAGATCGAGTTGAAACGACACTTTCGTTTTGATTTCACCCGGAAACCAGGCAGGATGCGGCGCGTTTCATGGCGGCAAGGGTTCGGATGGGGCCGCGAAAATGCGTTATGGCAGACAAATCCGAGAAACAATCCGGGATCCCCGACACGTCAGGGCCAGAAACTCGCGCGGCTCAACGAGACACCGAGCAGAGCGCGGGCATGGCGCCCTCCGCGAAAGGTGACCCTGCAGCCGCGCAGCCTCATGTCCAAACGGACGAGGTGGAAACGCCCGTCCATAAGCCGTTTGACCCCGCCGACATCACGGGTGCCTTGCATCGTCGTGTCGATCAAAATTTTCTGGAGTATGCATCGTATGTGATCCGAGACCGCGCCATCCCGGCGCTGGCCGACGGCCTCAAGCCCGTCCAGCGGCGCATCATGTGGTCCCTGCACGAGAAGGATGACGGACGGTTCATCAAGGTGGCCAACATCGTGGGCTACTGCATGCAGTTTCATCCTCATGGCGACGCCTCGATCGGCGACGCCTTGGTCGTCCTGGTAAACAAGCGGTATTTGATCGAGGGCCAGGGCAACTTCGGCAATGCGTTCACAGGGGACGCCGCCGCCGCACCTCGTTACATCGAATGCCGTCTCACGGAGCTCGCGCGAACGGAATTGTTCAACGACGAGATCACCGAGCTGGTGCCGAGTTATGACGGTCGCAACAAGGAGCCTGTGGCCCTGCCATCCAGGCTGCCTCTGTTGTTGATGCTCGGCACGGAGGGCATTGCCGTGGGGTTGTCCTCACGGATTCTTCCGCATAATTTCCCGGAACTCATCCAGGCTCAGATCGCCATCCTCAAGAATCAGCCGTTCAAAGTCCTCCCAGATTTCATCACCGGCGGTTTGATGGATGCCCGGGAATATAAAGATGGACTGGGAAGCGTCCGCGTCCGTGCCAAGATCAAAATCAAGGACGAGTCCACGGTGCTCATCAAAGAAATTCCACCAGGATGTTCGTCGGAGTCCTTGATCGCCTCCATCGAAGACGCGACTCGAAAAGGCAAACTCAAGGTGAAGAGCCTCAATGATTTCACCGCCGAGGATGTCGAAATCGAAGTCAAAGCCCCTCCAGGAGTCGATGCCGCACAACTGGTGGACGCGCTCTACGCTTTCACGACCTGCGAAGCCACCATCTCAAGCCGGATCGCGTTCATTAAAGACAATCGACCGGTTGAAATGTCGGTCTCGGAGATTCTCAAGGAAACCACGGCGAGGCTCCTGGACATTCTCAAGCGCGACCTGGAGTTGCGGGAACTGAAACTCCAGGATGATCTCCACTCCAAAACCCTCGTCCGCATCTTCGTGGAGAACCGGATCTACAAGCAAATCGAGCAATCCAAAACCAACGAGGCGGTTTACGAAGGCATCTATGAAGGATTCAAACCATTCCGGAAGGAGATGCACCGCGACCTCAGCGATCCCGATGTGGAGATGCTGCTCGGCGTGCGGATCCGCCGGATATCATTGTTCGACATCCAAAAGCACCGTGAAGAGATGGAGAAGGTCCGGGCGGAACTGAGCGACATCCGCAAGCACTTGAAGGCCTTGGTCCCGTATGCGATCAGCCATCTTCAAGGGCTTCTGGCGAAGTACGGTCCCTTGTATCCACGCCTCACCAAGATCCGCAACTATGATGAGGTCGAAGCGCGCGACGTGGCCTTCAAGAGTTTCAAAGCCGCCTACGACCGTGAGAAGGGTTACATTGGGTACAAAGTCGTTGCTGACGAATTCCGGGTGGATTGCTCCCAGTTCGACAAGCTGTTGCTCGTGTTTCGAGACGGGCATTACAAGGTCATTGAACCGCCTGAGAAACTGTTTATCGGCCCGGATTTGCTTTACTGCGCGATTCCCGAGCGGGACCGTGTCATGACCCTGGCTTACAGCGATGGGGACGCGACGTATCTGAAGCGATTCACATTTGGGGGCACGATTCTGGACAAGGATTACGAGCTTGTTCCGCCGAAATCGAAGATCCTCTTTTTCGCGCCGGACACGCCGGACACTCTGTTCATCAAATACAAGCCGGCACCGCACCAAAAAATCAACCAGCAGACCTGCAAGCCCGGGGAAGTGGCGGTAAAAAACTGCAAGGCGCGAGGGAATCAGATCTCCATCAAAGACGTGGCGTCCATCGGCAGCAAACCGCCCCGGAACTGGGATCACGAGGCCTCATCGCCAAAGCTGAATTTCGCCTGAATTCTTTTGCCTTCCTGCTTCAACTCGACGTAGCCCCCACTGCTGGCAGAGAATTCTGATCAACTCGCGTCCCGAGAGATCGCGAGGGATTTTCAGGCGATGGCCAGGAGTTTATCCAGAACCAAGTGTGGTCGGATGGGTGCGGGCAGTTTTTCCGGCTGATCGGAATGGACCCTGCTGTGACGACCCGCTCACAAAACGAATTCCACGCCGCATTTCCGCCGGGTGCGCTGCGCGATCATTGCTTGCGTGGGTGGAAACCAAAGACGGTGCTGCTCGGTCAAGGAGAGCATGCGGTCCAAGGGAATTCGGGATGGCCGCGATACAAAATCGGGAGCGTCCGGAAACTCGAGGCCGGGAGCCAGCGCCACTCGTTCCTGTAGGTCCAATGCTTCAATCGGATCGGCTGGCGAATCGTGCTTTTTCATAGAGTTCCTGGCTGCCGTACTTCTCGAATAGCTCCCTCCACTCGGCCTGGTCAAGGTCAATGGCATTCACGAGCACCAGTTGGATGACATCGTCCAAATCACCAAGAACCCGGTGCGCGAGCCCCTGCCTGAGCACATGCAGTTTGAGCGCGATCAGATGTGGCAGCGATGGAATGCGTGCCTCAACCGGACCCAGGCTGGTCTTTTTGGACGCCCCAAACATTCCCTCGAATGTGGCGTTGCCGACAAACATCAGGTCCAAATCGATGTCCTGATTTTTGGAGCGAAACTGCTCAAAGTTTTCGTGGGAGTGAAAGCTCTCGTAACCCAGGGCAGCCAAGGCCTTTATCCACATCTCCCGGTCCGCTTTGCGCACCAATAAATCAAGATCCATCGTGTGGCGCGAATAGCCGTGCGCCATCACCGCGTGACCGCCGATGACAAGAAACGGCGCCGTGGGCGTGCAGGCTGCGATAATGTCAGGTGTTGTCACGATTACGTCGAACTCTACATAGAAATTTGCTTTTGCACTCTTAAATCACGGTAACTGGTCCCACGATTTCAGGTCAATGAAATCCATTTCAAAGGTCTGAAGCTCCTCATGATCTTGCCTAGGGAGTCAAGTCACACGACTGGTTGGGATGAAATGTTATCGCTGGCGTTCTTGAAATTTAAAGCGTGGTGTCTTAATTCTGAAGGACGTCATTGTGAGCGATCGGACAGGCTGTGTTTCGTGTAATCCTTCATCTGGACATGGACGCGTTCTATGCGTCTGTTGAGCAGCGGGACAATCCCCGGCTGAAGGGGCGGCCTGTCATTGTGGGATCGCCCCCGACGCAGCGGGGAGTCGTCTGCGCCGCCAGCTATGAGGCCCGCAAGTTCGGGGTTCGATCAGCCATGCCCAGTGTCACCGCTGGCCGACTTTGTCCGGATGGTGTTTTCCTTCGTCCGCGAATGGAGGTTTACCAATTGGAATCGCGCGAAATCATGGCGATCGTGCAACGCGTTGCGGGTGAACTTGTCCAGCAGGTCTCCGTCGATGAAGCATACGTGGATGCCTCGGCTGGCCACCAAAGCGGCACTGCCGACACCAGCCTTGAGTGCGCCATGCCGCTTGCCCTGCGGCTCAAGGAAACGATCCGAGATCAGCGCGGGCTTACGGCAACGGTGGGGCTGGCCTCAAACAAATTGCTCGCCAAACTGGCGAGCGACTTTCAAAAGCCAGATGGGCTCACGCTGATCCTGGAATCGCAGAAAGTCACGTTCTTGCGACCCTTGCCGCTGCGCTCATTGCACGGCGTGGGCCGAGCCACGGAAGAGTCGCTGGCCCGTGTGAACCTCCGAACGGTGGGAGATCTGCAGGATTATCCGGGGGATCTTCGGGCGCTGGTCGGGTCCTGGGGAAGGGAGCTAAAACGGTTTGCCTTTGGCGACGATACACGTCCTCTGGATCTCGGCGATGATGTCAAAAGCATCAGCAGCGAGAACACTTTCTTGCGCGACACGGACGACCGTCCCACGCTGCGCGCCTGCTTGAAGGAGCAGGCGGAGGACATCGCGGGCAAACTGGCTCGACGACGTCTTGCGGCGCACACAGTGCAAGTCAAGCTACGCTACGGAGATTTTACGACCTTGACACGACAGATGTCTTTTGAGGAGCCGTTGACGGAGGCGCGGGACCTGTTTCGACTAGGATGCTGGATGCTGGCCCGGGAAAAGCTCGTAAACCGCCCGTTGCGCTTGATAGGGCTGGGTGCCAGCGGACTGGTGGAGCTGCAGGCCCGCCAGCTTGCCCTGCCGCTGGGTGGGGTGGCGGCTTCGAAGGAAAAGCCTCAGTAAAATTTGAGATTGCTCGGTGCGGTCGCTTTTCAACCGCTGTTCATAGCGTTTGATGTTCGTCGCCACTACGCCGTAGTTCGGCAACCCTACCGCGGCCGCCAGTTCCTTCAGCTTCAGGCCACACAGACGGCGTCCCAACTACAGCACCAAGTCCCGACCGCGATCGCCGTACCGATCACGGAATTCATCCCAATTCTCCCCTTTTGCCCGTTCAACCGCCGCGATCACCGCCGCCAAGTCCGGACGCATCTCAATCAACCGCCGCGCTCCCCTTTGCTCTTGGGCATCCCCGCGAATCTGCTTTCTCAAGCCCGCCAAAAACTCCGCCCCGCCCAACACGACTTGCTCCTGGATCGCCTCCCATGGGCTTTGCTCCAATCCTTCCCGGGCCGCTGTCTCCACATATTCCCGATACCGTCGCCTTGGCTCCGTCCCCCAACGCCAGCACTGTGTCGCATTCCAACCACGTCGGCGCCGCTCCCAAGCCGATGTACCATCGATAGGAACTCCACCGGTAGGCCCGCAACTTTCTCATCCGCTCCCGAACCTGTTCCTCCCGCAACTCTAAGAGCAGGCTATAATGGTTGTCTAGGAGCACAAAACAGTGCAGGCGCAAGCGAAAGCGCCGGACCATTTCAGCCACGATCTTCAGGAAATGCCGCCGCTCCGGGTCGTCACGGAAGATGGCCTTGCGCTCGTTACTGCGGGCAGTAACAGGATTCCAGCCCCACATTCTCTCGATCCGCAACGGTCGGGTCATAACCGTCAGGCTTATCCCACTCCCGTCATGTCTAAATTGTTTAATTGTGAGATGTGATAAACATTCTTTTCCATACCTGTCAGGAATTGATCGCGAAGGAACGTATCGGCAGCTTGGACCGCTTCGGCTGTGCAACACGCCTTCTTACGGAAGTTTTGCGTCGAAGATCGCCCTTACGTCCGAAATAAAAACAGGCAGATAAGATTCGCCGAGATGCTGCCTGTCATCGGAAAGAGACTGGTCAACGCCCGCACGTTCAAGAGAAGGCCGCACCTCGGCCATGAGCCTTCGAAGCTCCGAAGATTGCAGCAAGGGCTTTAGATTGTGCAATTGCGGGTCGTTGAGCCGAAGCCAGATTTTTTCCAAGGCACTAAAAAGTGGCGGCCAAGTAATCCATTTGGGTGTGACCTGTTCGCTGCGGTTTAGAAGAACGCTCCACTGATCTTGCTTGAGCCAGTAGTGCTTTGCCCGGGAGGCTGCTCGCACTTGGATCACGCCCGAACGACTCATATCAACAAGGGTGCCTTGCACAGCGCGGTCGAAGTAATAGGTGTCCCGCGCAATTTGCGATGGGTGCGCTTCGGCGTGGGTGAGAAGATAGAGAACAATTTCACAGCGAGCACTGATGCCGAAAAGCGCCCGAAGTTGCAGGACGAGTGTGGCGGTATCCGTCGGGCGGAAATCCTGAGTGTAGCCGCGCAATCGGAGCGGTCCGCGCTTCCATCCGTATCGGAAAAAGTGGGGCTCTGGCTCTCCGAGCACTGGAAGTGGTTTGCCGTCTTCACCAATGAAAAACTCTTGTGCTTCGGTCGGCGGGTTGGCAAACGCGGCGAGCTGCCGCCATTTGGGGGCCGCTGTTCCCTTGGCGAAAAGTGCGGCTATCGCCGCAAGCGCCTTTTCGCCTGCAAATGTCTCCGTTCGAAGTATCCTTTTTAAGCGCATCACGTTGATGAGCCAGCCGTTTGGCGAGAGCCAGTCGAGCATCTCGTCGAACAGGCGGGCATCGTGGCGGCCAACCGTGCAGGTAAGTAACAAGAGGGCTTCGGGGTCGATGATCCAGCGAGGCTTTGCGCTCACCTGGCCTGCCACGCCCAGGGCAGACCACTGGTGCCAGAGAAGGTTCAAGAGCAGAGTTTGAAACTCGTGCCTAAAGTCTTTGAGCGACTGATTCATGACCCATGCGATTAAGGAGCTCTTGTAAAACCATTTTGAAGCCTTCTGAGACGTCGTGCGTCATGGCCCACCGGGCAGCGGTCTCCAGTTCGGCGGCAGTTGGCTTAATGGCGATGAGATCGTTAAGGTGCGCACCGGAGCGTTGATCTGCCGCCGCATAGAGCTTGAAATGAATCTGGTCCTCACGGGCGATGAAATAGACGGAAAGGCGCGGGCCGTAGCGCTTCTCTGTGAGTCTCGTGATGAAGCCGACAGGCAAGCCCATTTGGAACAGGCCGCCTTCGCCTCGACTAGGGCCGTTGTGTAGCCAGTCTTCCAACAGCCCCAAGTCGCGCGCGACCTGGTTGGCGGCGGTCAAAAGGAATTCGGGAAGTGGATCGGGGCTGACCAGCTCGTGCGCCTCGTTCATCAGCGCCACAACGTCCACATCCTTCGTGGTGCGCTCCCGGAGCCTCATTGCGATAAGGGCCGATCCTCCGCAGACCACCAAGCGGACGTACTCGGTCTGGGCGAGGTCGAGCCTATCGGCGAGGAGCGTCAGGGCCGATTCCAGGTTGTCCGAGTTGAATGAACTCTTCATGTTGCTACGTATTGTGCGGTTACTACGCACAATAAATAGCATTGTTCAAATGCGCCTGCAACTGCGAAAAAGCCCGATCTCCGTGCCGCATGGTAAGAAAACCTCCAAATCAGCAACACCTTGCGGCAAGTCTGCGATTAATTTCCTTCCCAAAAGATTGCCAGTCAAGCTGCCACAAAGAGCGGCTCTCCCCTTCCAACTATTTCCCCAAGTATTGAACGCGGAGAAACTTATCGGCCAATTCCACCGCCGTGGCTTCGATGGTGGATTTGCAAGGACGTTGCGCATTTCGACTTTCAACATGGCAAGATCCCTCCATTCGGTAAACGGCGATACGAGCACCAAGTGGCAGTTCGAAACTTCGGTCTTTCGGTCAGGTTCGACTGATTCAGCAGCGTCGAGACGGGCGTGCTCCAGACCATTTTCCCGGATTCGTGGAACGTGGAGCGCTGTGAATCAGCTCGATTCCTGACGGAAAGCAGGACGTGAAGATGTGACGAACGCGAGCAAAAGCAAAGCGCGGGCGGGGTGGAGGGGTCGCGCCGCGCGTTGGGAGCGTTGGTCATATCGTCCAAACCAATTGCGAAAACCCCGGTCCTCCTCTGCCTCAGTGCCCTTCCTACCATGCGGCAGCGGCTTTTTCGGCCTCAGCTCACCTTTCCAGCATTAAGCCCAACTTGCCTTCGGTCGGGACGAGGGGATTGCGGCTGCGAAACGACCGCTGACCCGACCCCACTCCTCCATTCCCGCTGAATCGTGGAGCGTCCGCAAGCTTCTCGCTACTAATAGGAATTTGCTTTATCACGGCGTAGGAAATCCTAGCGGTCCAGGGGCGTTGACACAAGAAAAAACTTCCCCGAAACCAGCGCCGAATGAAGATTCTCCCCTTGGGTGGCCTCGGAGGCCGCTCAAGGGGAGAATCCTGCCGGGCGAAAGGGTGACCGGCGGGAAATCGGAGGGAATTTGAGCCACAGGCAGACAGAGCGGGCGCCTCAAGCTGTCCGCAACGATTCGCCAAACCCGCTGCGGGCACCCTGATTCTGACCCCCTTCAAGTTGCTTCAGACGGTCACCGTCTGCCGGACCGGCGGCGGCGCGCGTGCCGGGGCCTCTTCCCAGAGCCCACAGTGACGCAATATTCTTTCGATCACCGCGCTCTGATTCCGCTCGATGAAGCTGATCACCTTCATCTCTCCGCCACAATTGGGACAGCTTAACGGATCGATCTCATAGACTTGTTTGATCAACGCCGCCCAGCGTTTCCGTGCTTGCTTGCCGCTGGGAGCCGGCGCCGAGTTCGGCGCAGCGGTGGACGCAGGTTGTCCTTTGGCCCGCAATCCCCGGCTCTTGTTCGAATAGAAGCCGTAGTAGCGGATCAGATGCTCCCCGGGATCCGGTACGTGCTGGGTGACCTCCGCCATCCCGCAGGCGCGGGACAGCGGATCGAACACCTGGAAGTTGCGCTTGGGACCGGCCAGCAGGTCATCGCTGGCGGCTTCAGGGAAGCGTCCGAGCCGGTTGTCGCCCGTCCCGCAGTCGCGGGATCACTTTGCCCTGGCCAGTGACTTCGATCATTCGCGCCTGGCTGAACGGGCAGCGCAGGAAGTACTCGATCAACCGCTGGTTTCCCTCAGTGTCTTTCGCCTCCACCCGGACGCTCTCATCCACGCTGAAGCCCGAGTGTTGCCAACTGCGAATGGTCGCCACGATTTCCTCGGTGATCTTCCCCTCGGCCAGCAAACAAGTCGGCTCAAATCGACCGGCTTGGTATCGAAATCATCAGCTCCAGCATCGCGAGCCGTCTTTTCATCCTCAGCCCGAGCATGAGCCGTGAGGGCAATAATAGGGATGCCCGAAGTCTTCGGGTCAGCCTTCAAGTGGCGAATAGCAGCCCACCCATCCATTACGGGCAGGCTCAGATCCATCAGGATGATTGCTGGCATCAACTCCAAGGCCATGGCCACTCCCTGGGCACCGTCAATGGCGATGCTGACTTGGTAACCCTTTCGTTCCAATCGCCGACTGAGCATGTCGCGGTTGAGTTCGTTATCTTCGACCAAAAGAATTGCCATGTTGGACATATAAAC
>CAMBEJ010000076.1 GCA_945865375.1 Akkermansia muciniphila
CAGAGAGAATGAGTTCTGAAAGGAATCTCTCGGCTTCATCATTCACTCGCTGGGTGAGCAACTCTTCGTTGACCTTGACCCCTGAAGCCCTTCTCTTTGCGATCTTTGTGCTCTTTTGTGGCCATTTCAATCGCAGTTTTTAGGTTCACAATTCCTCGGTCTTCTTGAAGGGAAGGCCACGTTCGCCGCCCATGCAGAGAGTGGCTCAAGCTCGCCGGCCCGTCGGTCTGGCAATCCTCGAGCTGCATCAGGGTTTTGGATGGAGCGGTTCTTCTTTCAAAGCCAGCGACGATGACTTTGCACGTTCGCGCTCTTGTTCGGCCACCAGTTGACGCAGTTCTTTCGCGTTGCCCACGACCGGCCCATCATGCGGATGCCCGGCCTCCCATTGGCGCAAGTTCTCGAAGAAGCGGTGTGTGTCATAACCCGCCTCCCGTGCCAACTCGTCTTTGATCTTCCAAAGTTCTTCAAGAATCGGGTCCGGTTTCATAAGTCCAGTCTCCCATGAGTTCGTAAGGGGTGCAAACCTTCGGCAGCTTCCAGTCCAACCGCGCGGCCTCCGCCTCCAGTCGTCCCAGGATTTGCACGTTGGCCAGGTGGCGGCAGTTCCACGTCAACAAGTAGTCAGCCTTTGCGGCAGCGGCGATGGCCAAATGGGCGGCGTCGGTTTGGGCGCGGGCGGGCAACGCCCCGGTGGCGGGGAGTGCCTGCGCCAGCCGTTCTGCTTCGGGGGACACCCTCAGCGTAGTGAGTTGCCGCAGAATCTCCAGCCTTTTCCGCGCTTGTTCTGGATTACCCTTGCCCGCCTCCCGCACCACTTCAGATGACACCACACAGACGAATTGCTCCCGCAGGAGCCGCGACCAGTCGCGAGTCGTCTGCTGGTTAGCAGCGGTGATCAAACCGCGGCGTCGGCGGGCTTTGGGTGCCGGCACGAGTTTCGCGACAGGTTTGCCCGCGCGGGCGATTGTGATGCGTTCGCCCTTTTCGACCCGGGCGACCAGATCCGAAAGTCTGGTCTTGGCGGCGTGGATGTTGAAAGTCATGTCCTAACGCTAGCTAAGGTGTCTGGACTAAAGAAGTCGCGGCGCGGGAAGTCCACGCTCGGTTCCCCGCAATGGGTGGCAGCGTGGCAGTCTGGATTTGCGCATTGTCTATTTGACCGGTTTGTGCCAGTTTGAGCGCATGGAAATCACCATGACGAAGCCGATAGAGGAGTTCATCGAGCACCAGTTGGCGAAAGGTTATGCGGATGCCGGAGAAGTGACGCGGCAGGCTTTCCTGCGCTGGATGGAAGAGGAGGAACTCGACGCGGAACCGCCTCGATTGCACGAAAAAATCGAGGCCGCACGCCAGGGACAATTCCGTCCCTACGATCCTCAAACCTATGACGCGCTGATCATCTCCGAAAATGAAACTCCCCGTTGAGGAGAGCGAGTTCATCCCTTGCGACATTCTGGACATCGTGCGCCGCATCCGTCCGCACAATCCTCCCGCTGCCCTGCATTTCGTCGAAGCTTTCAAAGCCAGCGTGGACTCGCTGGCGCGGATGCCGGGCTTGGGTCGGATGCGACCGGACCTCGGCGTGTCGGAGACCCGGTCCTGGCGCGTGGGCAAATTCCGTAGGTACCTGATCTTTTACGAGGTGCTGCCGGATCGTCTGCGATTGCTGCGCGTAATGCACGGTTCCCGCGACTTGCAGGATTTTGGATTTCGGATTTTCGATTATAGGACATCACCGAGTTGTTTCCCGTCTGGGGTTTCCCAACTCCAGATCAAACGACGTGCATCTATCGGGGAGACCGCCTCATTTCCATCTTTCGGTGGGGGCTTGATGGTGGAGCATGCAACAACCTGCTCGTATTTATTCTTCTCGACGTAGATGGGACCATCCGCGGCACTGCCGGTGTAATCGTGAAGGCCCTGTGGGAACTCGCTTCCTGATGCGAATTTTCCATCACTGCACTTCTTCCCCTCCACTTTCACCAGATCGAAGACTTTGTGTGCTGGAGCATTCCCAAGAGCGTCCTTATGCTGGAAGTCCACGAGGCCGACGACGCGCATTCCTCCGGGGCGGGCGGACGAGCCGTCCACGTTGAAATCGCCGAGGCAGCGGGTCAGCGCAAACAGGAAGTTGTCGAAGTCCCCGTAATTGAAGCCCGTTTTGGCGGCGAAGGCTGGCGAGAAGTGGATGTGACAACGGTAGAGGCCGTATGGCACTACGTATTTGCGGCCCATCGTGCGATTGTCGTCCCCCTTTTTTTCCGCCTCCGCCTCGTTAGCAACGGCACAGCGCGTGATCGAGAAATCGAGTTGGAGAATTTTGTCGAGGCTTTCGGCAAAGGTGATTTGCAGCGGGCCGCGAATCTGTCCATAAAAACTGCCTTTCAATGGCCCCTCAGTGGACACGACTGCACCGAAGTAGCGGATATCGAAGAACAAGTCGGCGAGTGCGTCACGAAAAGACTTATCGAAGCGATCGGTAAAGTCTTTTTTCAACTTCTCTGCCTTCTTCTTGTCCTCACCGTTGATCCCTGACCCCGGTTTGATTTCGTAGGTGTTGTCATCCAAGTCGAATAGTGGCTCGTCAAGCAGTCGTCGAATTTCGGCGCGTCGTTCAACTGAAAACGCATCACTCGCAAGCCAGGCATTGAATAAGTGTTTCGCGCGTTGACGTACTGCGCTCGATTCAAGATTCGTCTGGATGACCGCATTCTCGTGAATGAAAACAGCGTACCGATCTGTTGAGTCCCGTGCTGAGCCCTCAACGCGCGGTTGGCCACCCGGCGCATGCTGTGAGAAAAAGTTCCGAACTTTGCGCTTCAGACAAACGTCGGTGACGAGACCGTGGAGTGTGTCGGGTTGAAGGCGTGGCATGTTGCCGGTGTCGGGATCGCCGTTGGGGTTGCAGTTGGTGGCGTCGAAGAGTAGCGCGATGTCGTGGCGCTCTGTGACGACCGCGTCAGCGGATTTACCGGTCCAAAGGGTGGAGAAATGGTATGTATGGCTCATGGTTAATGTTTCGGTTTAAGCGTTGAGATTCAGGATTGCTTGGAGTCGTCGGTGGGTTGGCTCTCAACTGAGGTTGGCTCATCGCCTTTTGGAGCGCGTTCGTAGTAGAAACCAATGGCAAAGCGGCCTTGAGCTTCCAGTGACAGTGTGCGTGGCCAACTTGCTTGTGCGGAAAACTTCGAGATCAGGCCGGTTAAGTCACGGTCCAGGTTGTAAGCCCAGCCTTTGTTTTCAATCTTCTCCAGATGAATCCGAGCTAGTTTGCACAACCGTGGAAAGACAAGTGCAGGTGTGCTTGAGGCCGAACCGTAGTAACGGCCAGCCGGCGAAGACGCGGTGGATTTGCCGTGGGCGGCGTTGTGGATCTTATCCATCAAGGCCAGCACGCGCCCACAGAGGTAGGCGGGGTGGTCTTGATTTTGATGGGTGATTTCGTTCATATTGCGATCTGGATGCGTGGGTTCGTTGGGGTGTTTTGAGTAAAAGTAGAACTTGATGAGTGCGGTGCGGGCGCGGAGCCGCGATTCACATTCACCGTTATCAGCTTCTGCGCGACCTTTAGCCAATTCAATGCGCTGACGAGCGACAGGAGATTCGAGCAGACGGAATGGAAGCGGCATCCCGCGCCAAGCTGCCTCGAAAATGGCATTGTAAGTCAGATTTGAAGGTGTGGTCTTACTGCCCTTCTTGGTTTTCTGAATTGTTGAGCGTGCCATCGCTCCCAAGTTCACTGGCCTTCCCGTTGGTAATCGTATAGCTTCAAAATAATCGCGGAGTCGACGATCTACGTCTCCCAAAAACCCGGAATTCCACGATCGAACCGAGAACCTTCCAGTGCCCTCGAGCAGAATCGCCACATGGAAAGATGCGCGATCAAGTTCGCGGGGCATGCTCCCCCAGATCGATTTGAGATAGTCAGCCACGGCGAGTGGGTCTTTGGCCTCAAGCAGCGTGATGAAGCTGCAATCAAGAAGGCGGTTGTCCTGGATAGCCCAAAAGACGGCTTTCTCGTCGCCGAGATTGAGACTCGTGTTGTCATCTTGACGGAGCGCGTTCAGCGCCGCCGCTGCCTTCTCTACAGTATCCAGGCGAAGCCGTGCGGTTTGCTCTCCCAATCCAAAACTGGAAAACGGGGCGTTGTTGAAGGAAACCAGTGGAACGTTCCCAAACACGCATGGCGACGATCCGGTGATTCGGCCGCTGCCTTGTTGAAATGCATCCGTTCCCGGTTCAATAAATTCTGCCGTCTGCCGGGCATGAATTTTTGGAAACTCAGCAATCTTCCACCAATCATGCAACTCCTGGTCTTGCGCAGCCAAACGTCCTCCGACACGAAATCCGAGCGTTTCACCATCCGCATTCTGGCGCTTCTTGAAACAGTCAATATTGTTCCGAGTGGAGTCAGACAACGGGAGTGCGGTCAACCGCCGTTTCGTCCGAAGAAACCGCCAGATCGACCTCAATGTATTGTTCTTTGGCAATGCCTGCTTGGCACGAACGACAAGCTCCCAGAACGCCCTTCGTTTTTTAGGCGCTGGATTGATACCGTCCACACCTTGCAGAAGAATTTCATCGGCTGGGCCGGTCAGAAAGTCGGGCCGCCAATTGTGCTGGTTCGGACTTCCAAGAAGGTAGTTCGCTGGGATCGAGAAGCGCTTTCCCCTGCGCTCACCGAGTGAACCGCCTTTTGATGAAACCGTGGCTGCCGAAGTCGATGTGAATCCGAGAACCTTTCCATCCTGGTCCAAGTCAATCAGCCAGTGGATGGGACGCCGCCGGAATGACTCGCTGCCAGTCAACCCCATGAGATCCGCTTGTTTGACGAGTTCCGCGATCATACTTGTGTCTCCTTTCTGACATGGATCCAGCCATTCACAGCTTGGGCATGGAAATGGGTGGGTGCCGGTCGTTGGGCGGGCTGGTTCCACCCTTTATCGGGGCGTGGCTGATCTTTTCTGTGCCCCCAGTAGTTCCACATCTGTTCGAAATCGAAGTCTCGGAACATCATACCGAAGTCTTCTTTCTCGGGTTGATCCGCAATGGTGTCCGGCGGAGTTGCGATCGGTTCCCACTCCGCAACGGAGAACTCACGGCACCCAAAGAAAGGCTGATAGAAGCACTGTCCGGCACGGGCGCGGCGAAGAAACATCTGGTGGTATTTGTTGCGGGCAAGGAATTCGGCACTGGGGCGGACTTGGCGTTCATCGCGTTTCCGCGTTTCCGGTGGAACCTCGATGACGGCTTCAATGTAGTATTCCACCTCCCGGAGAATGAGGCTGTGACGTTGGGCGCGGATACGTTCGCCGTTGATGTCGTAGCCGGTGGCGTTTTCCGGCTTCTGGTGGGCGGAGTAGCCGAGTTCGTTGCGGAGGATCGAGAACATTGTCCCTTTTTTGACAATGCCCAGACGGGTGATGAACCAACGGAAACCGATTTTGTTGTGCCTTTTGTGCACTTCGGGTTTTTCAATGGGCTTCATGAGGATGGCCTCGAAGATGCCGCGCGCGGCAGAAGGCGTGATGACGGGGTAGCTCACACGCTCGACGTGGAATTCGGGCCGAGTGAAGCAGGCGAAGGGGCCTTTGACGCGGAGGCAGACAGGTTCAGAGGTCATAGGTTTTCAGGGGCAAAAGTCGAGTTTCGTCAGTGATGGATCCATGACGTTAATTCCCGCGCCGTGCGGACCGTCCGAGTAAAAGTTGGTTGCGGTCAGACGGTGGAGACCACGGGTGTCGTCATCGTCCTTGAAGACAAGGCAAGCATAGTCCCGCAGAAACTGGCGGGTCTTGTCACTCGATGGAAAGCCAAGGTTGACAATGTAGGGCTGGATGAGCCGCCATTCGTCAGGGGTGAGAAAGTTCGCTCGATAAGTTTCGCCCTTGGGATTCTTGACGAGCCTGAACCTGTGCGGGTTTTGCAACCATTCCAACAAGGTCTTGCCCGTTTCGGAACCTTCTGGCGCGGGCAGTTTGGCCCAGCCGTCGTTCTCGATCAGCAAAGGGACGGCATCCGCCTCGATGAAATTGAAGAGGTTGCTGACTTCCTCGAAATGGAGCTTCTCGCGAGCGGACTGGACAGCGCAGCCACCGAGATCGGGCACGGTCGTTTGATAGAAAAGGCGAAAGTATGTTTCAAACGAGGCAGGATCATCAGGCTCGGCCTTGCCCATCCTGCGAAGCAGGTCCGCATTCTGCATTGCAGAACCGTAAGTGCCCTGCGGCGCGGAAGCATCGGTTGGCGTGAAGATGTGAACTTGACCGAGAATCGGCCTTCCAGAGTCATCCGTCAACGCCCCGTGGCGATTGCAGCGCCCGGCGGCCTGAACGATGGAATCGTAGGGGCCGAACGCGCGCCAGACGGCGGGGAAATCCACATCCACCCCGGCCTCGACGCATTGGGTTGAGACGAGCAGGCAAGGCTTCTTCTCGTTCAGTCGCTTTGTGACTTCAGCGAGAACCTGGAGGCGGTGAGCCGGATACATCCAGGTAGATAGGTGAAAGATGCCGTGGCGCAGCCCATCATCCCCCTTGGTCTTTTCCGTGAGCAAATCGAACAGAGTGCGAGCTTGTTTGCGCGTGTTGAGTATGGCCAACGCCTGCGTTCGGGGGCAAGCGAGCATAGCGGCAGCAAGCGCCTCGTCAGTAAGCGTGGGCGGCGGGTTATCCTTGGCCAAACCGGCATACTCGACCCTCTTGAGTCGACGAAAATGTTCCACACCTGTCTCCTGGTGGACAATGGGAATGACATTCTCGAGGCCGAACTCGAAATCTTCTGACTTGCCTAGAGCTGGCTGGGTGGCGGTGCAAAGCACAAGCGAGCAGCCGTAAGGGCGCTCTTTGCTGGTGAGTTCTTTGAGCGCGTCGAGAATAGGTTGAAGCAGCAAGGGCGGCAAAGTCTGAACTTCATCGAAGATCAGGACGGACTGGCAGATGTTGTGCAGCTTCCGAGCGTCGGCTGGGCGTCTTGAAAAGAGCGAGTCAAAGAATTGGACGCTGGTGGTAACGATAATCGGGGCGTCCCAATTCTCTGCGGCAAGCTGGCGGAGCGGGCGTTCTTTGTCCCATCCATCGGCGTCGTCGTTCTTTTTGATTATCGGATCGGTTGCCTGCGAATGGTGTTCGAGAATGATTGGATCAGCGTCAGTATGTCCAAAGACGGACATCAGTTCACGAGTCGTTTGCTGGATGATGTTTAGATATGGAATGACCACGATGATCCGGCGGAGGCGGCGTGGATCGTCTTGCGCGAGGTCTTTGTTATGATGCGCGATGTGGTGGAGCGCGAACGCGGTGGAGGCGAGCGTCTTGCCGCCTCCCGTGGGGACGGCGAGCGTGAAAACGCCACGCTCGGCAGATGCTTTGGCTTCGCAGGTAGCAAGAACCTCCGCGCGAACATCCATAACTGACTGCGAGGCGTTTTTAGAACGTGCCATGGTGATGCGCTCATCAATGGCGTTCGTGAGCATCTTCAGGAGGGATTCCGTCGCGCCATTTGCCGCCAGACATTTCGGCCCGAATCGCCAAGCTTTCCGTTTGCGGACGTTGGCCTGTGGACCCTCGGCACAGTTAGCGTCTTCGGTGTCGAGGCGATCGGCATCCACAAGCGCGCTGAAGAGCAGTCGCGTGTAGAAATCCACGGCGCGCATTTTGGCGTCGCGCTCGCTGGCCGTGGTGAAAGGAATTGCTTCGAGCCAGGCGGGAAGGGTTTCGCCGAAATCCGTAATCGGCCAGGTCTGTTCGGCCCAACCGCCATCCCCTTTGAGCATTCCTTCACATCCTCGTGCGGGGGTCGTCCATTTTGCGGAGACTTGTTGGAGGTTCGAACGATTGTGCAAACCGGCGTGGTGTCCATTAATTGCGAAGGCAACCGGCCAAACCTGATGCTCCAACGCCAAAGCGGCTCCGTGGTGAGAGTGAGGGCGTTTTTCGCCGTCCTCCTTTGACAGCCCTGCCGCCTTGGTGATGCGTTTTTGAAATTCTGCGTCAGCCTTGCCCAAGTCATGGAGCAAGCCCGCCAACTGGGCGTGGTTTTCGCCTTGGAAGTGCGCAGCCAACTCTCTTGCCCGGCGAGCCACACCCAAGAGATGTTGAACGAGCGATTGATCCGGGTGGGCGAGGAGATGGTTGCTTTTCATGGCCTGGTCAATTCTTGGAGAATTCAACTCGCTGGTCGAACACCATCCGCAACATAGTAGGCAATTCGTGATTCTCAGCTTCACACACGCTCGTCTCTGGACGGAACGGCCCACCGTAGTTGGTGGCATAGCGATGGAACTGGACAGGGGCACAAATCTCGCAGCGAGTCGGGAGCACGTTCACTGATTTCCAGCGAAGGATCGATTCAAAGATGCCTTTCACCGCGCTGAACGTCGGCCCGATGTACGAGACCGGCGAGGAGCCGGTGTCCGGTCGCGTCCAGAGCGCAGTGGGTCCGGAGATTTCGAGTTGGATGGGATAGGGGTTCATAAGGGCAAAATCGGAATCACGCTTGGAAATTACGGTTCCATGTCGGATGTTTTGGACATGAAACGCGAACTCGTTCGACAGGACGCTGAGGTGATGGGCGGCACGCCATGTTTCGCCGGGACGCGTGTCCCCGTGCAAACGTTGCTCGATTACCTCGAAGCGGGCGATTCGATTGATTATTTTCTCGATGGTTTTCCCACCGTGAAGCGGGAGCAGGTGATCGCCTTTCTCGAAACCATGCCTCGTCCGACGGGCGGTTGCTGAACAGGCTTTCAAAGAACCGGACGCTGCCAGCGAGACCGAGAGGCGCAGCGAACTGTTTCGCCAAGCGGCCAACCTCGCGCAGAGGGACGTGCAAGGGCTGCCAGCGACTCGTGTCCGGGTCGCGGGTTCCGTCCGCCCGTTCCGCCGTGTGCGCGAAATAGTCCATGATGCCTTCTGCCTCGATGTTTCCGGTGGGAGGCCCGAGTGTGCTCTCGCCCTTATCCGATCTCAAGTGTCGATTCATGTTTGTGATGAACTTTATCTCATTGGGTAGGACAAATACGGTCCTACCCAAAAAGAAATCTGACGGCTGGGGCGGCAGCGTCCAGAACTCAGCAAAAGCGGTTGAAATCGCAATCCGGACGAGCAACTTCAATTCCTCCTTTTTTCGTCATCCTAATCCTCAGGTGTTGCCCTTGAGACAGAGGGGAGGATTACGATTACAATTACGATTACGAGCAGGAGCAGGGAATTGGAGTTGCTCGAGAACAAGGCTGAGCAGGGTCGTTTTACTGAGTTCAAAGCTTGAGCCGTTCGGGTGCCGCAAGCTCGGCCGCATCCTCGGCCACCTGACTAAGCGTTTTGGCATGCATGGGATCCAGTGTCCTCCGGTCAGAACACACTGCCAATTCCACGGCTAACCAGATCAGGCACAGCCACCGGAAATGCCATCCGGAAATGCAACCGAGGCGGGCAAATACCCGATGCCAGCCCCAACGAGACGGGCTGTGGCCTGGATCCCCAAGTTCGGCGCTGGGCGTTCTAATGGGGTAACTCACTCGCTCGCCCCTGATTTCGAGCCGAGCGAAGCAGGAGAGATTGCCCCACGTGCGAAGAAACCCAGTGGTCATGCAGTGCCGACTGTGTTAAACAATCCGCATGAAAGCGATTACCATTCGAGAGTTGCATGATCGAACGGAGCAACTCCTCCAGGAAACCGCGCACCAGGATGGTTTCGTCATCATGGAGCACGGCGAGCCGTTGGCGGTCCTCACGGTCGCGCGCGGCGCGCGGCGTTTGGGCAAGCCGCTCCCGCGACGCGATCCGGCGACTCTGCCGACCACCGGTGCCGATTCCACCACATTTGTTTCGGAGGATCGGAACGGGCGATGATCTATTTCGACACTTCCTACATCATCAAGTGCTACCTGAACGAAGCGGGCAGCACCCCTGTTCGGCGGGTGGCTGAATCCTCGGACGGGATGGGCTGCAGTCTGCATGGTCGCGTCGAATTCTGGACGGCGGTGAAACGAAACGTGAGAGAGCGCCTGATTACGGCTGAGGAAGCCACCGCCACCTTTCGACGGTTTCAAGAGGACGAGGCCAACGGTGTCTGGCATTGGTTCCCGGTGGAAACGAACTGCGTGCAACTCGCTTGCGAGAAGATAGCGGCGGCTTCGGACAGGGTGTTCCTCCGAGCTGCGGATGCGCTTCATCTCGCATGCGCGGTCGCACAAGGGTTTCAGGAGATCTACACTCACGACCGTCACATGCTGGCCGCGGCAACTGCGTTTAGGCTTAAAGCCCGGGATGTCGTCGCTGAACGGTAGTTGGAGAGGACACCCCGGGCTGTTTCGATGAAGCGGGTGGCGCGATCTGGTCGAGTATCTCTTGCAGGCGTCGAATCTCCACCGGCTCCTTCTCGAAGGCCATGCTCTGCGCCACGTCCATGGGTATGGACTGCCAGCGGCGGCGGAGTTTCTCCTCCTCCGGAAGACGACGCCACTGATTGATGGTCTCGATCCAGTTCATCGGCCATAGGCTACCTCCTGTGGCAAAGTTTTCAAGGAACATGACAGGGGGTGAGACGAAGGCGGCGGAATGGTGGTTGTGCGGAGGTGGATGGTCACAGTTTTCTGGAAATCATTGGTTGTAGGTCTCAAGTCCGACGTGGCCGAGCCCAAGATCTTCATCGTAGTCCGCAACCTCGCGCAGAGGGACGTGCAAGGGTTGCCAGCGACTCGTGTCCGGGTCGCGGGTTCCGTCCGCCCGTTCCGCCGTGTGCGCGAAATAGTTCATGAGGCCTTTTGCCCCAATGCTTCCGGTGGGAGTTCCGAGTGTGCTCTCGCCCTCATCCAATCTCAAGTGTCGATTCATGTTTTTGATGAACTTTATCTCATTGGGTAGGACAAATACGGTCGTACCCTAAAGAAATCTGACGGCTGGGGCGGCAGCGTTCAGGCGTCGGGTTTCGAAGGAATTCGATGATTTCTCCCCTTTTACATCCGCGCATGGGCGAAAACACCGTGTTGGCGCTCCAGCTTTTTTCACGGCTTGCCCCGGTGGCCATTTTTAGGCAATGATGAGTCATGGTTGACCGCACGCAAATTCGAAAATTCAGCGAAGCCGTGGCCCGAGAGTTTCGCCCGGAGAAAATCATCCTTTTCGGCTCGCACGCCTACGGCAAGCCCACGGAGGATTCGGACGTCGATTTGCTGGTCATCATGCCGTTTGACCGCAAGCAGGGCCGCAAGTCGCTCGAAATCCGCCGCCGCGTTCCTGCCAGTTTTCCGTTGGACTTGATCGTGCGCACGCCGGAGTTCATCGTGCAACGGTTGGCGTGGGGGGACTGTTTCACCCAGGAAATTCTCACCAAAGGCGAGGTGCTCTATGAAGCCGCTCACGGCTGAATGGGTCGAGAAGGCCGAAGGGGATTTCCTGGTGGCTTCGCAGGTCATGCAGCGGAGGAAGCTCCGGGTGCTGGACGCCGCTTGCTTCCACTGCCAGCAAACGGGCGAGAAGTATTTCAAAGCCCGACTTTGCGAGGCGGGAGTTCCTTTTCCCAAGACGCATGACTTGGTGGCGTTGCTGAAGCTGATTTTGCCGATGGAGCCGCTGTGGACGCCATTCCTGTCCGCAGCACAGGTTTTGACCGATTATGCTGTGCCTGACGTGTCTTCGCAGTTTGCCGCCATGCATACAAAAATAGAGAAGATGGGCGATCGCTTCGCGATGCTCCTGCCGGAGGAATTGCTGGACGCTTGTGGGATTGATGAGTAAGCCGTTTCCGCAGTTCAATCTGGCACCGTTTGGCTGAATCGCCCGCCAGCCAATGAGAGTTGGCTGGCGGGCCGAATGGCGGCTAAAAAATGGGGCGATCCAATGCTTCGTCCCAGTC
Organism: Akkermansia muciniphila; assembly: GCA_945865375.1. Taxonomy (GTDB): domain Bacteria; phylum Verrucomicrobiota; class Verrucomicrobiia; order Limisphaerales; family F1-80-MAGS106; genus F1-80-MAGS106. The sequence goes on from CAMBEJ010000076.1 coordinate 11,860, forward strand.
GGCAAGGGGCTCGTTGAAGTCCGGCGCAATGATGATTTGACCGGCGTAGAAACCTGCCGGGCGCGGCGTCGCCGACTTGGGGGCGTTCATGCCAATGACCAACGCAAGAGTCCGACCGGCATCGGTGACGGCGCAGGGTTCTCCAGGGGGAAGATGCTGGAAAAAATCCACACATTCCGCGGACAGGTCGTTGATGTTGATCGAGAGCATAGGTCCTTAAGTGAAAGTAACGAAAGTGCGCATACGGGTCAAGGAGCGTTGCCCTGCCCTCTGACGGAGATTCGCGAAGGAGTTCGGCGATCTGGCTCGGAATTTCCGTGGTCTGCTGGTGGGGACGCATCCGCAGCAACATCGGGAGGGCGACCTCGCGCAGAGGGACGTGCAAAGGCTGCCAGCGACTCGTGTCCGGGTCGCGGGTTCCGTCCGCCCGTTCCGCCGTGTGTGCGTAATAGTTCATGAGGCCTTTTGCCCCAATGCTTCCGGTGGGAGGCCCGAGTGTGCTCTCACTCTCTCCCCACCTCAAGTGTTGAGTCATGTTTGCGATGAACTTTATCTTGATGGGGGTGCAACTCACGCTATCCGAGATCGCCTCCCCTGACGCGGGTATCCCGCCGCTTAACTACGCTGAAGTGGCGCACCCACGGATGACACGGATAACACGGATGAGGAAAGGGAGCTGAGAGGGGTGCTTTATCCGTGCTATCCGTGTCATCCGTGGTTAGGAACTCTTCCCATTTTGCGGTAGGTATTGTCCTCCGAACGACAACTCCCGGAAACCGTGAGTTGCACCCTCTTGATGGGTAGGACAAATACGGTCCTACCCAAAAAGAAATCTGACGGCTGGGGCGGCAGCGTTCAGGCGTCGGGGCTCGACCGTCTTTCGCACTTCGGATTTCGAACTTCAGGCCGAGTGAAACAGGTGTTGTCGCCAAAGGTGCGGAGGTGGATGCGCATGGGACAGGGTTTCACGGTCATTCCTTGCCCGTCGATTCGGGATGGCGTTGTTTCCAAACCACGGGGGATAGGGAAGTCGGTGCATGAGGTGTGTCCGGTCGATCACTAAAACACGGAGCGATCCAAGGCCTCGTTCCACCATGCGTCCTATAACCAGGAACGCAGCCACTGCCTGCGCACTGTGGGCCGACGGGGGATATTCAACTTTGCCGGATGATCTTGCAGACACGTTCCCGAAGGTGATTGAGTTTATCCGGTTTCAACCGGCCGACCGCGCGCCGCACGCAAATCTCGTTGGCCGTTACCACGCGATGGGGTAGTGCGAAACTGGGGTGCGAGAGTCCGCCGCCTGGCTCGAAATCCGCCACTAGAATTGGGACGGCCTCAGGATGCCCTGCGGCCTGACTGGTGATCTGGCAAAGGATCAGATCGCCCCGGGTTAAGGAAGCGAGCACGAGGGCAGGGCGGACCTTGGAACTGGAAAGGTCCGTGAACGGAAAGGGCACCACGACCACGTCGCCGTTTACAAATCGCGCCATGCCTCGTCCTCCTCCGATGAGTTCCAGTCGGCGGCCCATGCGGTTTGTGCCAAGGGCAGCAGGCTCTCGGCTCCATCCGTTTGCGCTCTCTGCCGGGCTTTGAGGAAAACGAGGAAGTCAAAGACCTCCCGTTGGACGTTTTCCGGAGCGGTTTTGATTTCCTCAATGAGTGTCTGGGTCGTAGTGCTCATGGCTTTACCGTAGTTAATCCCGCGTCATTTCCAATCCCGAAACCAGCGTCGAGTCCGCTAGGTCGCCAACTCGTCTTTGGTGCTCATACTTGGTGTTTGTGCAACAAGGCTGTTCACAATTCCTCGGTCTTCTTGAAGGGAAGGCCGCGTTCGCCGTTGAAGAGCTTTCGCAGACGCCGGTCACTGGAGTTGGTGGGGCGGCGAATGATTTCCGGAGCAACGCGGTTGCCCGTCTCACGCCGTGCATGGAGGCCCTTGAGCCAGTCTTCCCAGTTAATGGGTCGGCCCTTGGGAATCGTAGGGACTGCTTTTTCGGAGTTCATTTGCTACTTCGCCAACAAGTTGTTCCAACTCGGGGAGGATACGGTACTCTGGCCTTTCGGCAAGTCGGCGAGTTTTCTGCCAATCCACTTCGATTCAAAAGTCATGGAACGGGGTAGCTCACGCGGTCTACCTTCATTTCAGGCCGGGTGAAGCAGGCGAGTTCGCCCCAGGTGCGGAGGTGGATGGTCATGTGTTTTGCGATGCGGAGGTGGAATTCCGTAGGGAGGCGATCGTCGAGGGGCCAGGCGGCAAACTCCAATTGGTAGAGGGCTGCTTCAACACGCAGGACGCGTTCCCCCAGCAACGGGGCTACTTCGAAATAGGATAGGACACCGCGAGTGGTTTCGAGGAAGCGGGTGGCGCGATCTGGGCGAGTATCTCTTGCAGGCGGCGAATCTCCACCGGCTCCTTCTCGAAGGCCATGCTCTGCGCCACGTCCATGGGTATGGACTGCCAGCGGCGGCGGAGTTTCTCCTCCGCTGGAAGTCGGCGCCATTGGTGGATGGTCTCGGTCCAGTTCATCGGGCATAGGTTACATCCTGTCACAGGGATTTCAATCGGTGTGACAGGGCGTGCCCGTTCATCAAAGAAACAATGGTGGGGGAATGCTGGTGGTTGTCCTGACAGGGCAATACGTACGGTTGCTGGCGGTGATGAGGGAGGCGTGGTTCATGGTCTTTCCTTGCCTGCCGGTTCCGGACGGCGCTGTTTCCAGACATCGCGGGATATGGAAGTCGGTGCAGGAAGCGTGTTCGGTAGGGTGAGGTTGGACGCCGGACCGCAGAACTCGAATTCTGGTATTGCAGACTCGTGCCTTTCGGCGAATCGCCCGCCAGCCGATGAGAGTTGGCGCGCGGACCGAATGACGACTAAAAAACAGGGCGATCCAATGCCTCATCCCAGTCGGCAAGGGGCTTGTTGAAGTCCGGCGCAATGGTGATTTGACCGGCGTAGAAACCTGCCGGACGCGGCGTCGCCGGCTTGGGAGCGTCCATGCCAATGACCAACGCAAGAGTTCGACCGGCATCGGGGACGGCGCAGGGTTCTCCGAGTGGAAGATGCTGGAAAAAATGCGCACTTTCCGCGGACAGGTCGTTGATGTTGATCGAGAGCATAGGTCCTTAGGCGAACTTAACGACAATGCGCAGACGGGTCAAGGAGGGCTGCCCTGCACACTGATTGACCGACGTGATCATCGAAGACTGTCGTCGACTCAAAGACTTGGGGGGCACAAAAGGACGATTCCATGGAAAAGCGGTTTGCCTACTTCGAAAAACAGAAGTCCCCATGCCTTACACGTGCGAAATCGCGGTCACGTGTCCGGACTCCAATTCCAGTTCCGCCACTCAACTTCTGAATCGGAGATGTCCGACCCGGAGACGGCACGGTGTCGAGAAGTTTCACGGCCAGCGAGGCGCGTTCATGATCTGAAGAAGCCAGCACCACTAGCCAAGAGGACGTCGCCGTTCGTGCAGCCAGCGGGGGTGGCGGCGGCCATGATGGACGGACAACACCCAGATTTCCCCGGATTGAATCACATAGTAGATGCCGTGGAATTTGAAGCGCTTCACGGGTGCGCGCCTCACGTCGGCAAAACGGACACGGTGGATTTCAGGGTTCTTCGTAAGTCGTTGCGCTGCCACGTTCACCTCCGCCATGAACTCCGTGCCCAAGCCCGGCAATCGCGCCTCATACCAGAGCGCGGCCTGCACCACATCGGTGTCAGCTGGTGTAAGAATTTTTACGGCGTAGATCATCGAATTGCTGTTGCATCCGGGGAAAAGCGTTCTCCCAAGTCTCCAGCTTTTCGGGATGGTCGAGCGCTTCTTCGCGGCGGCGAAGGACTTCAGCCTGGACTTCCGGGTGAATCTGGTTGTCGTCCGGGCCGATCAGTTCATCCTCATGTTCATAAAACCAGTCGAGAAAGCGGCGGCGATCCTCGCGGGGAAGTTGCAACAAGCTCTGTTCGATTTGCTCAACACTCATGGCTTCAATCTGAGCCTTCGTGGGAGATTTGCTAACAAAAAAAATGAGCCCAAGGACAGGCAAATTCAACTGAGGGCGGCGATCGGGCTCGGAGTTTCCGTGGTCTGCTGGTGGGGACGCATCCGCAGCAATATTTGACGTAACTATTCAGGTGGCCGTAAAAGCATTGTCTGGGCGCGCCGGCATCCTTGCCGACGTGGCGCTAACCAAGAGCAATTCGCCGGCAGGGATGCCAGCGCTCCCAGGGCGGCCTGAACAGTTACGAATGAACCAGGGGCGGAAAACATGGGGCTACTGAACGCGGCCGTCGGTGACGGCCGCCCACAAGCATGGAACGGGTGGCCGACCTGTGGTTGCCTGTGCCATGGGCGATCGTCGTGTGGGCGGTCGTCACTGACGACCGCTGTGCCCGATGCAGCCACCCACAACTTCGGGATGCACCGTCGGCGAGCAGAGGTCAGGAAATGCAGTTGTCGGGAGTGCCTGAAACGCTTATTTTGCCGTCATGCAGACGAAGATTGAGAAGATAGGCGAGGGTTTCGGTTTGCTCCTGCCGAAGGAACTGCTCGATGCTTGCAAAAACACCAAAAGGGTCACATTTTAACATTTAGCACTTGAGTTAGAAAACTGGGCACCTCACGGTCGTGTTCGTGTTCAGACCCCTGTGCATCGGGCGGGCGGGCGGTTGGTTGGTATCATGTTACCGCGCGCGGCAATGCACGAAGCCGATTTATCGGGACGAACGCGACCGTCGGCGTTTTTGCGAATTGCTGGTGCAACTGGTTCCTCGATTTGATCTGCGCCTCCATTGTTTCGAGAAAGGTGAAGTGTGAACCGTGGGAGGCATTTTGAGACCGCCACGGCGACCGTGGGCGGGACTTGGTGCTCTTTCTAGGACGCAAAATGTGCGGGCTAAAGTTGAACGAACTGGCGCGGGAAGCCGGCTTGACGGAATACGCCGGGGTGGCAATGGCCGTAAATCGATATGAAGCCCTTCGCGACCGGGACCCAGTCGAACAGGCGTGCTTCAGACAAGTGGTTGAATTGTTGAATGTTAAGATGTGACTCCTGAGGTTCATGGCGGCGATCCGCAGCCCCGCCAGCCCGTCCAAGGAAGCTGGTCTTCTGTGCAAGGACGAGACTGGGTGTGGCCATCGGTCGTGGGTTGGGAGTGAGGTCGGGGAAGGAGTGAACCTGAAAAGACAATACCCGGACTGGTCTAAGCTTGCCTGCGGTGCTTGAAGAGGGGAAAATCAATGAGCCATGCAACTTGAAGCCGCCGAAGCAAAAGCCGTCGAAACGAAGGTTGTTCACACTCCGGAATTACTCGGCATCGCGCGGCGGCTCCTTTGGTGGTTGCCCCCAGAGGAGGCGTTGGACTGCCCCGTTCGCTTCCTGGCGCAAGTGATGACCCTCGGCACTTGGGACGACTTGCGCCAAGTACGGACGGCTTACGGCCAGGCCCGCCTGCGGCAGGTCTTGATGGATGCGCCGCCAGGGGTTTTTGACCAGCGCTCCTGGCATTACTGGCACAGGGTGTTTGCCATCGAGCCGCCGCCGTTGCCGCGCCGACGAATTCCATGAGCGATTTCACGCCCCGTCTGCAAATCCTGCCCGAACCACAGCGCCGGCTCTGGCCAGAACTGTGTCAAGTGCCGCCCCATTTTGTTTTGTATGGCGGCACGGCTGTCGCCTTGTGGCTTGGCCACCGGCAGTCGGTGGACTTCGATTTTTTCACTTCCGTCCCGTTTCTTCCGGAAGGGCTCATGGCTCAAATGCCGTTTCTAAACAAAGGCACACCGTTGCAATCGGCGCCCAATACGCTGACGCTGTTGCTCAAACGAGTCGATGAAGTGAAGATCTCGTTTTTTGGCGGACTCACTTTTGGACGAGTTGGCCATCCAGGAAGGTCCGGGGACATCGGCCTGGCGATCGCCAGCCGTTTAGACTTGGCGGCCACGAAGTGCCGCGTGATGATCGAGCGCGCCGAGCGCAAGGACTACCTGGACATCGCCGCACTGCTCAATTCCGGCATCACGTTACCCGGTGCCCTGGCGGCCGCCCGGGCGCTCTATGGTGAGCAATTCAATCCGATGATCACTCTCAAGGCCTTGTGCTACTTCATCGACGGTGATCTGCCCAAGCTGCCTGAGCACGTCAAGCAACTCCTCAGCATCGAGGCCGGCGGAGTGAGCGAAATTCCGTTGGTTTCCCGCATTTCCGATCACCTCGCCCCGGAGATATGAAACTCTAGCGTTGCGGCAGCATGAATGCCGCGCTCCGGGTCTCGAAAGTGTCGCTGTAGTGCTAGGATGCCCCTTGATGTGGTACCTCGACATTCGACAATTGAATTGGAGATCAGATCGCGGAGTGGGTTGATGACATGGCCAAACGCCTGGGGATCGAGCGGGTAGGCGGGTGGGTTCATCTCACCGGGCGCGGTAATGAAATGCGGGCGATTGAACGCGACAACCGGGATCGGCATGACGACATGGGCGCGACTCGGCGCTATCAGACATTCCCCAATCATTCTCCCACCAACTGTTCAATGTCCTCGCGCGACACCGTGAACACATCCATGTCCTTCTTCACCACGCCCAGGCTCACCAGGCATTCCGTAAACAACTCGCGAGTGCGCAACTCCAGCGCCTTGGCGTCCATGTCAGTCATCACCTTGATGATACCCTGCCCTTTGCGAACATGGGTTCGTTCATCCGCACGAATGTAGTCGGCAACGTGAAACAGCAAGGAATCCTGACGTTCCGCAGCCGTGTTGATCAAACCACTGATGGTTTTCAACACCCCCACTTCGCCGAATAAGTTGATCTCCGCCATCGCAAAAGCTGGATCCGTCATCGGCCCCCGGCAGGTCGACCCGGTCAATCGATTCCGCAGTTCGAACGGGTCATAGCCACAAGCCTGCAATGCGCGATGCCCGATCTCGGTGTGCCGCGCCTCGTCCCACGTGATTCGAGCCAGATCGTATTCCGCCTGAAAATCCTTGAACCGAATGTCCCAAATGAACGTTCCGAAAGCTTCAATGGCGTCCACTTCATCCCGCTGCGTCCGAATGAATCGCAACCTCAGGCTCTCATAGGAATCCTTGGCAAATCGCGCATGTCCGTCTGCGGTGTCGTAGTCGCCGGTATTTTTGAAGGAGTCAAATCGCGCGTCCCTGAGGGGAACCGTGCCCCGCACGAAAGGTTTTTCAACCGAACGCAACGGTGCCGGCGGCTCGGTCTGCGTTTGAGTTCCCGTCACGCCTCCTATCGAGGACAGCAACCGCTGCAAATGCCAGCGCCACGCTGCCAGATCCGATTCCTCGACACCGCCCTCGACATACGCTTCGATGGCCTCTTCCGCCCAACGCAACATGGGTTCGTAATCGGTGAGAATCCTCTTCAAACAACGAATTGTTGGAGCGTCCGTTAGAGAGTCGGTGTTGTCGATGTGGTGGCGGTAAGCCGTCTCGAGGGCGCGGCCCACCACTTGATGAACTCCCACGAGCAACTCCGCAGCCGAGCGCGCGCTCAACAATTCATCGATCAACCCGTCCACTTCCGGGTCGCGAAATGAATCGATGTCCTTCACCCGCTTCTCCATCTCTTTCAACCGCTCCCGCAGCACCCACGCGGCGTCGGCGTGGTAAAAAATGTGACGCCCCGTTTCCAACTTCACTTCGAACTCAGGAATGGTGAGCGTCCAGGCTCCGAGCGTTTGCATCAGCCGTCGTTCGAGATAAAAAAATCGCAGCAACCGGCTCGATCCTTCCGCCACGTTGAACGCGCCGCCCAAGCGACGGCGATCGGACGGAAACCGATACGGGTACAGCCTCCTTCGGTCTGCCGCCGCAGACCTGTGTTCAGGAATCGGCACTGCGGGAATGGACGCTGCGGTCCCCGCGTCGGCGCTGTTCCCATTCAACGGAAGAGATGCATCGTGGCTCATAAAAACAGATGGAATCCAAATATGTAGGAAATCCGCGTAAGGATACTCCAAAACGCCGGCGAACCCAGCAAAAAAAGCGCACAAGAAAAGGCACTCTCCATGAGCCGACATAGTGTCACAGCTGTCCCGCCAGCGCTCCTTTCGTGGGGATGGCCGCTGCACAGCCATTGAGTCGGGTCGTTCGAAAATGGCTTCGGCAATCCGTGAGGATATTTCTCCGCCGCTACTTTTTGCCAGTGCGATAGATCGAAGGGGACGTTGACAAAGACATTGTTGCTGGGCTTCAACGACTGGTCAATTCTTCGAACTTCGTTCGCCAATTGTACTGATCTACACAGTGCCCAAACATCCGAGAATTCAACCACGGATGACACGAATGACACGGATGGGAGGGAATCCACCCTCATCTTATACGTCCAATCCGTGCAATCCGTGGTCAATTTCAAAAAGTGTCGCTGTAGTGTTAACTGCAAAGAAGGCAGAGAACGCAACGGCAAGAACTTGTGGAGTTTTCTCCTCTTTGCGGCGCGTTTTCTGAGAGAAAGTTAAGTGTTATTAGAGTCAAACCCGCCTGCCCACAATGCCTCGGTTCTTCCTTGACGGGCGAAAAGTGAGGCAGAGAGTGAGTTCGGCATCCCAATTTATGAAAGATTTCTGGCAACCTCGTGTGTGGTCGGTCACTTGGATGAGGTCACGACTCCCCTGCGCGGTCTTAATGTGTTGTGCCGCTGTGCAAGGGTTGGCCTGTGTTGTGGCCGCAGATTGGCCCCACTACCGGGGACAGCTTCGTGACGGTCACGCGGCGAGTTCTGAAAAGGAGATCAAATCGCTTCCTCTGGACCTCAGGCCAGTGTGGAAGCTGAAGGTAGGCAGTGGCTTTGCATCCCCAATTCTCGCGGAGGGTCGGCTGGTTTTTGTGGATGAGAACGAGGGTCAAGAGACCGCTCATTTAGTTCAAGCCGGCACGGGAAAGGAGATCTGGCGCCGAGCCTATGGCGAGGCGTTCGCCGACGAGTGGGGCCTGGGACCCCGATGCACGCCAGTCCTGGATGGCGACAGACTTTATGTGCAGAGCTGCAAGGGCGAGTTCCAATGCCTGAGCCTCAAGGACGGGTCCACGCAGTGGCGATTCAGCTTCGAAAAGGATTACGGTGTTCAGTTTGTGGGCAAGGTGGAAGTGCCTGAGGCTGCCGCGCGTCGGCGCGGGCACAGCGGTTCCCCAGTGATCGAGGGCGATAGGATCGTGGTCGCGGTTGGGAACACCACCGGGGCGAGCCTGGTGGGCTTCAACAAAATGAACGGGAAAGTTCTGTGGAAATCTCAGAGTGACGAAGCGGCTTACTCCACGTTGATCACCGCAACTCTGTGCAAAACCCCTCAGGTGGTGGCGTACACCGCGGACAGCCTCTTGGGACTCCGCCTCGAGGACGGGGAGTTGCTCTGGCGCGTGCCGCTCAAGACGGCCGCGAAACGCCATGCGGTGACCCCGATCATCCAGGGAAACCGGATCATCGTGTCGTCGCATTCCTTGGGCCTTTTATGTTTCGAAGTGACGCCGGGCGAGCAGGCCCCAAAGCTTGCTGTGACTGAGGCCTGGTCAAACCGCGACCTCAAAATCAGCCTCGCATCCCTGGTGCTTGTCGACGGACGTCTCTATGGCCAGGGACCTGATAAGAACTTTGTGTGCGTCGATTCCAACAACGGTCGCGTGCTGTGGTCCCAGCCTGGTTTCAGCGACAAACCCCTGACGGGCTACACTTCTTCAATCGCGGTCGGCAAAAACCTGCTCGCGCTGACAGAGCAAGGGCAGCTTGTGCTGATCGCCGCCGAACCTGGAGCCTATCGCGAGTTGGGCAGGCTCCAGGTTTGCGGAAAAAACTGGTCCCATCCCGCCTATGTGGGCGGGGTTCTCTACCTGCGTGACTACAAGGACCTGATCGCCTTGGGCCTCGGCGATGAGAGCCGATGAGTGAAGGTTTTAGAACTTTCCGCCGTACACCGCGTTGGTGCCCAGCAATTGCTCGATCCTAAGGAGTTGGTTGTACTTCGCAACGCGATCCGTACGGCTCAAGGATCCGGTTTTGATCTGCCCGGCGTTGGTGGCTACAGCGATGTCGGCGATCGTGGCGTCTTCCGTTTCTCCAGAGCGATGACTGATCACCGCCGTGTAGCGGTTGTTTTGGGCGAGCTCGACCGCATCCAGGGTTTCAGTCAATGAGCCGATTTGGTTTACCTTGACGAGGATCGAGTTGGCGATCCCTTGTTGAATCCCTTTCTGGAGGAACTTGACGTTGGTGACGAACAAGTCATCGCCCACCAATTGAATTTTTTCTCCAAGCTTGTCCGTCAGCGTTTTCCAGGTCGTCCAATCATTCTCAGCGCAACCGTCCTCAATGCTCACAATGGGGTATTTGCCAGTCAGCTCGGCATAAAAACCCACGAGCTCATCCCCGGTTAACTTCCGGCCTGAACTCTTCTTGAACACATAATGACCGTTTTTGGCATCGTAGAACTCCGAGGCCGCCACATCCAGCGCCAGGTGGATTTGTTTGCCTGCCTTGTAACCGGCTTCCTTGGTTGCTTGCAGGATTGCTTCGATGGCGGCCTCGGCACTGTCCAATTTTGGCGCGAACCCCCCTTCATCGCCGACCGCTGTGGAAAGCCCTCGTTTCTTGAGGACCCCCTTCAAGGCATGGAAAATTTCGGTGATCGCTCGCAACGCTTCAGAGAATGACTCGAAACCTTTCGGGACAATCATGAACTCCTGGAAATCGATCGGCGCATCGGAGTGAGCTCCACCGTTGATGACGTTTGCCATGGGGACTGGCAAGACCTTCGAATTCGGCCCGCCAAGATATTTGAACAACGGCAGTCCGCAGCTTGCTGCCGCAGCCTTCGCATTCGCCAGGGAGACGGCCAAAATCGCATTGGCACCGAGCTTAGATTTGGTCTCGGTGCCGTCCAACCTGAGCATCGCCCAATCCACGCTGAGTTGATCAGTTGACTCCATGCCGCGCAGCGCCGGTAGGATTTTTTGGGTCACGTTGGCTACCGCCTTGCAAACACCTCTGCCCAGGTAACGCCCTTTCACACCGTCGCGCAATTCGAGCGCTTCGTGCTCCCCTGTGCTCGCCCCCGAGGGAACAGCCGCCCGCCCCACAATGCCGTTCTGCAAAATGACGTCCACCTCCACCGTCGGGTTCCCACGGGAATCGAGGATTTCTCTGGCCTTAATATCGCTAATGATGCTCATAAATAGAATTACTCAGTTTCGCAAACGGCACGCATCTTAGAAGTGGCGCACCCTCAGTCAAGACCTCCTCGCGAATCTCACTATTCCCATTTACAGTCCGAGGTCTGGTGTGACACCCTTTACGCGGTCGCAGCGTGAAAATATTATGAAAAAAATTGAGGCAATCATCAAGCCGTTCAAGCTTGAGGAGGTCAAGGACGCGCTGTCCAGCATCGGGGTTGAAGGGATGACGGTCAGCGAGGTCAAGGGCTTCGGACGTCAGAAGGGGCACACTGAGATATACAGGGGGAGCGAATACACGGTGGACTTTCTGCCGAAGATCAAGGTCGAAGTGGTTCTCGCCAATTCTCAGGTGGATGCAGCCGTTGCGGCGATTGTCAAGGCGGCTAAAACAGGGAAAATTGGCGATGGTAAAGTGTTTGTCAGCCCGATTGAAAACGCCGTTCGAATTCGCACGGAGGAAACCGGCGATCGGGCAGTCTGATAGGACGATGTCTGAGCTGTTCTGTGAGAGGATCCGCCTCGCATCAGGCTCAACAACGTCGTGTTGCTGACTTGAGGTGTTCTTGAGTCAGCCATGGCTCAAGTGGGACGGGTGTGTTTTTCAAATTTTTCTGCTTTCATTCCTCGCCAAATCGCCGAATCTTGATCCCGTTCAGTCAGTTCGTGATGCCTTTGGAAGCTCTTGTTGCTCGGTCTATTCACAGAGGCTCCATAATCGATCCAAATCGCTAGTTTGCTGGTTTGGACTCAACCGACTCTGGGACAGCGACTAAAGCATTGGAAAGATCGGTGAATAACTCGCGAATAAGTGTTAATATATTGTCCTCGTCATATTCCCGCTCTTCTTCTAAAAAGCACGGCCATCATTCGATCGCGTGTCTGAAAGAGCCAATGAATCGGTTTCGACAGCCCGGATCAGATTTTGATGAGTTTTATAAGTGGTTTTGATGCAATATGTTATATGATTTTAATCACGCTACCGAGCAGCGCGGCCCGATGCGCGATTGCTCATCGCCCCAGCAGAGGGTTTGCTAGGCGTGGCGCAACACCCTGAGTTTAGACGGTTTACGAAGTGGAAATGAGACAAGTGAATAAATCAGTTAAAATCAAGCCCGACGCCCAGAAAGCAATGTGATGCCAACCGCCGAAAAACTTTGGGCGGACGCATCGGAAATCCTCTGTGGATTATTGAACTCGGACCTGTTCAATCTTTGGTTTCGCCCCATCCGTCCGATCTCCGTGGATGGAGAATGGCTGGTCCTGGAAGTGGCCAACGATTTTTCGCAGCTGTGGCTTGAGGACAACTACTCGGACCTCATCCGGGAAGTTCTCCAAAGCGCGACTGGGAAACCTTTGCGCGCTCGGTTTGTGGTGGGCAATGGAACGGTTTCAAGCCCGGCTTTGCCGACGCAGGCTCTGGCCGTTCCGGCACCGATCGTCACGGGGCCAATTGAGTCAGATCCTGGCGTTGAACGAAGCGGAGTTCACAAAGAAAACGTGTTTAATCCTCGAAACACGTTCGATGCATTCGTGGTTGGCGAGAATAACAATTTCTCCCACGCGGCAGCCTTTGCCGTGGCTCAGGCACCTGGCAAATCCTACAACCCGCTTTTCTTGTACGGCGGCGTCGGCCTCGGAAAAACGCATCTTCTCCATGCCATTGGACAGTACGTCGTGCAGCATCGAAAAAGCGCGCGCGTGGCTTATGTTTCTTCCGAGAAGTTTACCAATGACTATATCTCGGCCATCCAGGACAACCAGCTCGGACGGTTCCGGAAGCGCTACCGTCAGACGGACGTCCTTTTGATCGATGATATCCAGTTTCTCGCGGGCAAGGAACGTATTCAGGAGGAATTCTTCCACACCTTCAATGCCCTCCATGAAGCCCACAAACAAATCGTGCTCACTTGCGACCGTCCGGCGAACGAGATCCAGAATCTCGAACACCGCTTGGTGTCCCGGTTCGAGTGGGGTTTGGTGACAGATTTGCAGCCTCCCGATATCGAAACCCGGCTGGCCATTCTTCGGAAAAAGGAGGCCAGCATGGGCGTTCAGTTGCCTGATGACATTGTCAATTTTTTGGCAGGCCGCATCCGTACCAACATCCGCCGTCTCGAAGGGGCTCTGATCCGGGTCGCTTCCTACGCGTCGTTGACGGGCAAGAAAATCTCGGTCGAACTTGTGGAGAATCTGTTGCGCGAGGTGCTCCACGAGGAAGGACGAAACACCATCACCATCGATGTCATTCAGCGCAAAGTCGCGGATCATTTCGATATCCGCCTCGCCGACATGACCAGCAAGCGGCGGCCTGAAAACATCGCGTTTCCAAGGCAAATCGCCATGTTCCTGGCGCGTCAGCTGACCGAAAGTTCTTTCAGCAGCATCGGAGACGCCTTCGGTGGCCGCGATCACGGAACGGTTCTCCACGCCTGCCGTCTTGTGAAAGGGCGCATGGAGGTGGATGCCACCGTGCGCCATGTGGTTCTTTTCCTCGAGAAACAATTGGCGAGATGACCTGCACATGGGGGAATCTGCCCAATCCGCGACGGCGCCACCCCCTTGCATGCACCGCCTCGGCGGTCCCATGATCGAGGTCCAAGGCCTTTGTAAAAGTTACGTTTCCTACAAGAAGCAGCCCGGGTTGCGAGGTGCCATCCGGGGCCTTTTTCACCGCGAACAACAAACGACCGCCGCAGTTCAGGACGTTTCATTCATCGTTCAGGAGGGTGAGTTCGTCGGCTTCTTGGGGCCGAACGGAGCTGGCAAAACCACCACGTTGAAGATGCTCGCGGGGCTTTTGTATCCCACACGCGGCACCGCTCGTGTTTTAGGGTATACTCCATGGGAACGTCACGATGGATATCGCCGCCAGTTCGCGCTTCTCCTAGGCCAAAAAAACCAGCTCTGGTGGGACTTGCCCGCCCGGGAATCCCTGGAGCTCAATGCCCGTATTTATGAGATTCCCCAAGACCAGTTCCTCCGTCGCCTTGATGAAATGACCGCGCTGTTGGGTGTTCGCGACAAACTCGGCATCATGGTACGCGAACTCTCCCTCGGAGAACGCATGAAAATGGAGCTCATTGCCGCGCTGCTCCACGAGCCCAAGGTTCTCTTTCTTGACGAGCCCACCATTGGCTTGGATGTCGTCTCTCAAAAAATCGTGCGCGAGTTCCTGCGCGATCACAACATCAAACGCCGGACCACCATCCTCCTCACGAGCCACTACATGGCGGACATCCAGGAGTTGTGCGAACGCGTGATCATCATCGATCGCGGGGTCACGTTTTTTGACGGTAAACTGGCGAACATCATTGATCGCTTCGCGGATTTCAAGCTGATCACCGTCCAGACCGATCGCACCCCTTCCGGAGGTATCGAAAGCGTGAAGAAATACGGGGAGGTCCTGGAGCATAGCGAGACTCTCCTGAAGCTGAAAGTGAAACGCGATCGCGTGATCCCTGTGTGCAAAGCCCTCCTTGACGAACTCCCCATCAAGGACATCGATATCCAGGAAGTGCCTATTGAGGACATCATCCGGGAAATCTACTCGCGATAAGACTTCCTTAATCCACCTTCAACCGGCCGAGTTGCAGCAAGCGCCGGAATTCGTCCCAGCGGTTTAAGCGTAGCCGCAGGAATCGCAGCAGCTTCCAATCGCCGACACGGCGAACAGAGCGCAATCGAATTCGTTCCCTGCGGATGTGATCGCGCCGCTTCCAACAGTCCTTTACGGCATCCCAATACGCGCGGCGGACCACATGCCACCGGCCGGTCATGGCTCCCACAACCACGGCTTCGGCGAGCAACCAGACCAGTTGAGTGCAGACCATGAGCAAAAGGATATGTTGGGCATTTTTCAAGATCACGAGGAGCCCGTTCCGGTTTGAATAGTATCGTTTGGCTTCACTGGTGCGAAACTCCACTTCGCGGGATCCCCCCTTGGGGTTGACATTCGCGGCGCCCCGATGATGCAAGCGCGATGCCGGCGCCAGGACTGCCCTGTGCCCCGACATCCAAACTCGCCAGGTCAAATCATACTCGTCCGCATACATGAACAACGCCGCATCGAACGCGCCGAGTTCCCAAAACAGTCGCGCTTCAATCAAATAGCAGCAGCCCCCGACCGTGAAGATCTCGCGCGTACGGTCCGACCGCGTCTCGCGGCTCAGCAGGCCGAACACATCGAACCCCGCTCCCCCCAACGATTGGATGGAATCGTCGTCGTAATTCAACATGATGGGCGTCGCGGCCGCAGCGTTTGAGGCGCTCACCGCGGCGAGAAGTTTCTCCAGACAATCGGGCTCCAGCCAGGTGTCGTTGTTCAGGAAAAACAAATAGCGACCCCGCGCCCCACGGGCCCCGCGGTTGTTCCCCTCGCAAAACCCCAGGTTCGAACCGTTCTGCACAAACCGGCCTTGAGTCCACCCTTCAAGCAGTTGTTCAGCCAGCCGGTCCGAACCATCGCTAGACTGGTTGTCGGCTATGATAAGCTCCAACTGCCCGAAGATCGTCTGGGTGCGGATGGATTCCAGGCATCGATTCAACCAACGCGCTCCGTTGTAATTCAGGATGACGATGCTGATGAGAGGGACGTCCGGCATACGGGAAGTTTAGAGTGTTCCTCCAGCGCGGCAAGTGTCGCGAAGGGCCATCGATGCCGCGTCAAAAACGTTCAACGCCCAACTTTCAACGTTGAATGTTGAACGTGAGTCCCCTCGATTCGCGTGCACTCTCCCTCTCCATGAACCTCCGGCCTGTAGCCGCCGACGTGTAGCCGCCGACGTGTAGCCGCCGACGTGTAGCCGCCG
>CAMBEJ010000077.1 GCA_945865375.1 Akkermansia muciniphila
CTGAAAGGAGAGGTTTCGAATGTCCGGCTTTGAATTCCCGATCTGCCACCGTAGACGGAAATCGTCACTAACTTGATCCACAGGAAAAAACCTCCAAATATTTCCCAAAACCGAAAAATTGGTTGCGGGGGTAGGATTTGAACCTACGGCCTTCAGGTTATGAGCCTGACGAGCTACCGGGCTGCTCCACCCCGCGACTAAGATTCTTTAAAAATAGTCTAAATGCCAAGAGGTGCAAGCTTTTTTTTGGAAATTGGCTTGCTCACTTTTTCTCTCAAGGCAAAGTGGCGGGCGTTGACGGTCTAAATTTTTAGGATGGGCGATTGGCGCAGTGGTTAGCGCATCTGCTTTACACGCAGTAGGTCGGGGGTTCGAATCCCTCATCGCCCACCACCGTCGTCGGGCGTATCGACTGCCCGCCATAGGTAGAGCGCCGCCAGGCTTCGGTAGGGTTTCCATTTCTGGCCGGCCCGGTCCAGCTCTTTAGGAGTCGGTTTTCGACGTTTGCGATAGGCAATCTGAAAACCTTTCCGAACCCCGAGATCGTGGATGGGCAACACATCGGGTCGCCCGAGGTTAAAGATGAGGAGCATCTCGACGGTCCACTTCCCGACGCCGATGATGGCGGTGTATTTGTCGATCAGGTCGGCATCGCCCAGGGCATCGCACTCTTCGAGAGTGGGGACCGAGTGGTTGGAGGTGCGCTCCGCGAGGTCACGCATGGAGCGGATCTTGGGACGTGAGAGCCCGACGCTTCGCAAAGCCTCCAGTGAGGCGGACAGCACCCCCCCTGGATCGGGGAAGGCGGAGTGGGGGAAAAGGTTGATGAAACGCTGCAGGATGGTTCCGGCCGCTTTGCCGCTGAGTTGTTGGTGGATGATCGCCTGGGCAAGAGACTGGAACACCGGAAGGCGTTTTGGACTGAGGGTGATGGGCCCGATACGGTTGATGAGCGCGCCCATGACAGGATCTTTTGCTGCCAGGGACTTGGATGATTCTGAGTTCATGGAATGGATCGTCAAATGAAGACCGAGGAGAAGGTGGAGCGCAACCCCCATCATTGGCCGCACCGCACCCATCAATTCGCAATTCCGAACTTGAATGGCGACATAAATGTTGGAAACTCGCAAAGATTCATCCATGAAAACCCTTCGTTTCTTTAGTCTTGTCGTTCTGGCCACACTGGAATTATTAGCGGTCCCGGCGTGGGGCGCGACCGTCCGGGGAAAGATTGTGGATGAAAAAACAGGAGGGCTTCTTCCCGCCCGGATTTACATTCGGGACGCGAGTGGGAAATGGTATTTTCCAAGAAGCAGCGGGGCAGGCGGCTCCGCGCTGCCGTATCAGCGGACGTTTGGCGGCAACACCCGCGCCACGGAGCAGCACACCACGCTTTCAGCACATCCGTTCACGGTGGACCTGGGACCTGGGCGCTACGAAGTGAGCATCGAGAGGGGGAAAGAGTTCCGGGTTTTATCTGAGGTTTTGACAGTCGGTGACGAGGCTGTTGTGGAGGTGGCATACAAGCTTCGCCGGTGGGTGAACATGGCTGGACGCGGGTGGTTTTCGGGGGACACGCATGTGCATCGCGATCCGGCGGAAATTCCGAACGTACAATTGGCGGAGGATGTGAACGTCGTGTTGCCGGTTGTTCATTGGACAACGACGGATCAGATTCCGCCCAGCCTGGGGCCGCGAAATTTCAAAGGCGAGTTTGGACGAGGGCTCATCCAAGCTGACCCGACCCACGTCTGTTATCCGATGAACAGCGAATACGAGATTTTTACGACCGGAGGATCCAACCACACGTCTGGCGCTTTTGTGGTGGCCCATCACAAGAGGCCTTTTGAAGTCCCTGTTTTTCCGCTGAAACGAGTTGTCGATCAGGCCCGTTCTGAGGGGGCGCTCATTGATTTGGAGAAGCACAACTGGCCGTGGTCGATGGCCGTCGTCCCGATAATCCGTCCCGACCTTTTTGAGCTCTCAAACAATCATCTTTGGCGAACCGAGTTTGCGGTTCGGAAGTGGGCAGTGCCTGCCCCGGCCTACATGGGGCTCCCTCAGGGAGGTTTGGAATCCGAGAAGGATTGGGCACTTTATGGTTTTAGGACTTACTATGCGTTGCTGAACTGCGGATTCAGGATAAGCCCCTCGGCAGGGACGGCGAACGGAGTTCATCCCGTCCCTCTCGGCTTCGGAAGGGTGTATGTCCATCTTGAATCAGGATTTGACTTTGAGAAATGGATGGTCGGACTGCGGGCGGGACGGAGTTTTGTGACGACGGGGCCCATGTTGATCGCAGACATCCAACGCGAACTGCCGGGGCACAGTTTCAGGATGAAACGAGGTGAAGTCCGGCAGGTGAGAGTGCGAGCGACTCTGCTGAGTGACGATCCAGTCACGAGCATCGAGTTTGTTGTGAACGGCGAGGTGGCGAGCCAGGTTTCGTTTGAAAACGACTCCCAGAGGTCGCGCATTGAGAGATCGGCTCTCTCCGACCGATTGGCATTGAAGGGATCGGGCTGGGTCGCGGTGCGGTGCTGGAGTCGTTTGGCTGACGGGCGGATTCGGTTTGCGCATACGGCGCCATTTTATTTTGACGTCCCCGGAGAGTCCCCCACGCCGACGCGTCAGGAAGCTGAGTTCTTGTCGTTAAGGACTCGCGAAGAGATCCAGCGCAGCCGGGGTTTGCTGCCCGCCGCCGCCGTGGCAGAATATGAAGAATCGCTAAGATTTTACGAGGGACTCAAGGCGGTCGCCCGGTGAGGGTTGACGGAGAATTCCTGGAGAGTTAGAGGCTTACATTCTGTCCACGGTCTCGATGCCAAGCAGGTCGAGCCCTTGTTTGAGGACCTGGCCTGTAACACGGCACAGAAGCAACCGGGATTCTCGTTGAGCGGCCTCTGCTTTGAGAACGGGACACGCTTCGTAGAACCGGGCGAAGTGGCCTGCCAGTTCGAAGAGGTAAGTGCACAGGTAGTTGGGGCGATAATCCCCGGCGACGGCTTTGATCACCAAGCCGAAATTGAGAAGGTGTGCCGCCAGGCGTCGTTCGTCAGGGTGCGACAGAGAGAAGGGAGAGGCTGGGTCTTGGGCAGCAACGGGCTCCATTTTTCTGAAGAGACTCATCACCCTGGCGTAGGCGTATTGCAGGTAGGGGGCCGTGTTTCCGTTAAAGGACAACATTTTTTCCCAATTGAACACAGAGTCACTCTGGCGATTTGGAAGCAGGTCCGCGTACTTGATGGCCCCGATTCCCACAACACGGGCGATCTCGCGCCTGTCATTTTCTGACAGATCCGGGTTCTTGGTGGTCACGACCGCGAGGGCGCGTTCTTCGGCCTCGTCCAGCAACCCTTCAAGGCTCACGGTTTCGCCCGATCGAGTGCGGAAGGGTTTGCCATCTTCGCCGAGGATTGAGCCAAACCAAACGTGGGTGAGCTTGACAGGTGCCGCATCGGACTTCAGCCATTTTTGGCAGATAGCGAAGAGTTGTTTGAAGTGCAACTGCTGACGACCGTCCGTGACGTAGACAATTTCATCTGGGCTCCAAGTCTCCAGGCGGTAAGCGACTGTTGCAAGGTCCGTGGTGGTGTAGTTGGCGGCACCATCGCTTTTGCGAACCAACGCGGGATGATCTTTAAGTTCCGTCGAATCCTCGAAAAAAACGACAATGGCTCCCTCGCTCTCACGAGCAATATTTTGAGCGACGAGATCATCCACCACTCCCTTGAGCCGGGAGTTATAAAAGCTTTCTCCCAGCGTGTGGTCAAACTGGACGCCCAGCCGGCCATACATCCTCTCGAATTCGTCCATTGACCAACGGGTCATTTCGTTCCAGATGGAGAGATTGGCTGCGTCACCCTCCTGAAGTGTTTTCAACTCCTGACGGGCGAGCGCGAGCGTTTCGGGGTTGGCTTCACACTCCGCGCTCACGGATTTGTAAAGACGCTCCATCTCCCCCATGGGATCTTCCTTCAAGGCTTGGGGCCGCAGGATAGACCGCCACCCGACGATCAGCTTTCCAAATTGTGTTCCCCAATCTCCGATGTGGTTGTCCTTGATGACGCGAT
Organism: Akkermansia muciniphila; assembly: GCA_945865375.1. Classification (GTDB taxonomy): domain Bacteria; phylum Verrucomicrobiota; class Verrucomicrobiia; order Limisphaerales; family F1-80-MAGS106; genus F1-80-MAGS106. Next base: position 4,074 of record CAMBEJ010000077.1, read on the forward strand.
GCCCCAAAAACCGGAGAGTGCGAGCGATGCTCTCCCCCAGGACTGTGGAACGAATGTGGCCGACGTGCATTGGTTTGGCGGTGTTCGGCGAGCTGAAATCGATGACGAACGTTCTGGGTTTACAGCGGATTCCGAGCAGCTTATCGGGATGGCCGTCGGCCTGGGCGAGCGCCGCCGCAAGGGCCTCATCCTTGAGCTTGAAATTGATGTAGCCCGCCCCCGCGATTTCCGCGAATTCGCAAATGTCAGCGACGTTGAGGCACTTGAGGACGTCGGTTGCCAGTTGGCGCGGGTTTTTCCTGAGAGCCTTTGCCACCGACATCAGGGCATTCGTTTGGTAATCGCCAAATTTGGCATCTGGGCAGGGCTGGATGTGGATATCCGAAAGATTGACGTCCGGAACCACCTCAACCACCGCGTGACGGAGGCGTTGCTCAATAGAAGAATGGAGCATTGGGGCTACTTGGAAATCGACTCGGTGCGGATGATGCGGTACATTTCCGCCGCATTTGGGGAGTCTTCGAGGGCTTTGCGGAACTCACGACGATGAAGGAGTTTTGCGATGTTAGCGAGAGTGTGGAGGTGCTTTTGAAACTGCCCTTGGGGGACCAGGAACAAGACGATGAGATTAACGGGCTGATTATCAAGGGCCTCAAAATTGACACCCTCTTTCGATCGGCCCAGAGCTCCGACGACCTCGTGGAGGAGGTCGGTTGAGGCGTGCGGGATGCCGATACCAAAACCGATGCCGGTGCTCATGGAACTTTCACGCTTGCGCACAACGGACACGATGGCAGATCGATCGGCGGCTTTGAGTTTGCCGGTGGAGACCAAGCAATCGATGAGTTCATCGATTGCTTGCCAGCGATCAACTGCATTCAGATCGACGACGATCTGTTCAGTGCTGAGAATGTCACTCAGATTCATACTGCTCTTACAAGTTAGCTCATTTCGCAGGAAGTTGAATCCCTTTTCAAGATAGAACTGGAAATTTGGAGAGGCCCTCGGCCTGGGGCAGGGTTCGAGAGTCCTCAAAAGGGTGCATTCGACGGGCTGATCAGCGAAAAAACCACAGGTGGGCATCTCAGATTTTTCGTCATCCTAATCTGACTCCCGGTTCTGATCCTCGGTTGTTGCCTCTATAACAGAGGGTAGGATTCAGAATCGGATTGCGATTACGATTAGGATTACGATTAGGATTACGATTAGGATTACGATTAGGATTACGATTAGGATTACGATTAGGATTACGATTAGGATTAGCACTACAGCGACACTTTCGAGGCCCGGAGCGCGGCATCCATGCTGCCGCAACGACTCACTGTTAATTTGAGCGCCTTACAATGCGGAGGTGCCGTCAAGTCCGCACAATGAGGCAGCGTAAACGCCGCGCTCCGGTGGAAAAAGGCAAATGTCGCCGTAGTGTTAGGAGAAGGAAAAGGTCCGGAAAAATCGTGAGAGGCGCACAAACCAAGGGGAAACGGGAAAAAAGGATTGCAAAACGGGCAAGTTCTGAATATTAAGGAGGAACAAAATCCTGGGAAAGACAACTTCAGTAGAGCTACTAGGAATTTAAATAAACTTAAGATTGACTCAGTGTGGTAAGTGAGTAGAGTATTTGGAACTGGCTCAGGGACTAAATCGAGTAAAAGACGGTTGCTTAACTAACAATTTATGATCACGTTAAACCAAATTTTGGTGGCTTTGCTGGTTGCTTCCAGTGCCTCATCTGGCTTGTTGGCTGCTAACGGCAAGGTTGTGTCCCCATCCGCAGCGGTTGTTTTGGGTCGTGCAACGGTGCTTGAGCGTCCTGCGGCTGCGGCGCAGCTTGTGGCCCGGGCGAACAGGGCAAACAAAGAGGCGGTGGCTCTTGAGGTCGTTGCGTCCATTGCCAAAACAGATCCCGATTTGCTGGCTGCGGTGGTGGGTGCCGTTGTCTCAGAGGTGCCGAATGCTGCGGCCAAAGTGGCCTCGACGGCTGCTCGACTGGCGCCTGATCGTCTGTTTGACATCGCAAAGGCGGCAGTGAGCACTGCTCCGCGAAAATCAGAAGATGTGGCGTTGGCGCTGGCGGCGTTGCAGCCCAAGGAACTTCTGAAAATTTGTCTCGCCATAGGTGAAGGAGCTCCTTCTGAGGCGGCGAGGGTGATTATTCCCCTTGCGAGGGCCTTTCCGTTGCAGAGCGGTGTGATTTATTCAGGGTTGGTTTATGGCGCAACCGGGCAGGAGGGGGCGATCAGTGAGAGCTTGCTCAAAGCACTGCCGGGTTTGGAGAATACGACGTTCGGTAAAGAGGTTCGTAAGACGAGGGCTGGGTTGGCGGGAACCGGCACCACTGTGAAGCGAAAAGTGACTATTTTGGCCAAGTCTTTGGAGGTGATCAAAGCGCTCGCTGAAAGTTTGCAAAAGCAACTTAGCACGACCAGCGGGACGGGGACTGGAACCGTTTCTGTTAGTGGATTCGCATCGGATATCTTGGATGGGGCTATCATTGTGGATACAAAAACCGGTGCGGTCACAATTAATACAGCGAAGATTGATGCGAATAGTGATTTGGGTAAAGCGCTTGCGAAAGATTCAACTTTGGCTACCAAATTTGCTAGCGATGCAAGCAAAGACCTTGGAGCTCAAATTACAAATACCAATTCCGCTTTGAATAAAGTCATAACGAATGACGCTAAAACGGATGATCCGATTGACGACAGCGAGATTGTTAGGGTGATTCTTAGTAAGGACACCGTGCGGGCATACAGCAACTAGTGAGCAACGAAGATTAACAATTTCAAAGAAAATATTTCAAACAACCACTTTAAAATTCCGATTTGAAAGTTAAGTATGAATAAATCACTCATTGCAGTTGCGGCACTAGGTTTAGGTTATTTTACTGTTCCTGTGGTCGAAGCAAAAACTGTTTACGATAACGCAACGATCTCTCTCAATAAGAGCTTGCTGGAGACAGTTGAGTTCGGAGATCAAATTATCCTGGATAACAGCTTTTTGCCACTCTCCAAGCTGGATTCGTTCATATTTCAATATGTTGGGACTGGCTTCAGCGGGAATGAGGCAGCGCAAATCAAGTTTTATAAAAACGACGGCGCGCTAGGAAAACCTGGTTCATTAGTTTTCGACAGCGGTTCCTTTGAGGTTCCGGCGGCTCCGGACGGAGCCACGGTTGATCTGGGTGACTTGGGTGTTGTGATAGTCCCCAGTTCGTTCACGTGGACCATCTCATTTACCGGTGTTGATGCGGCCGCAGGCGAAGCTGCTGGTCTAAGTTTATACGGCCCGGTCAAGGTTGGGAGTGGTTTCACTGATTATTGGGCACGGTCAGGCAATGATTGGGCTTTGAAAACCATCCCTGGCAGTGATGCAAGCTTTGCAGCTTTAATAAATGGGACACCCGTGATTCCCGAGCCCGGCACTGTGGCTCTTTCCATTGCTGGATTGGCGCTGCTAGGATTGCGCTTCCGAAGACAAGCATAAGCTAATTTCAGCTTTGGGGTCAGGTTTGGATTTGTTTGGGTGTCGAAGTGATTCGTCACCCTTTTTTTTTGACACTGGCTCGATCAATGCTTCAGCCCCATTTGCCCGTGATTTGACAAAGCGGTTGATACTTTCCGCACCCTTAGAGTGGTTTACGCTGAAACGTATGCTCAATATGAATTGATGGGCACGCGGTCATGCATTTTTTGTTCGGATTTTGGGCTCTCAAAGTTGAGAGGCTCGAAAGTGAATGTATAGGCTGTTTCCATTGCTTGCTTGGTTGGAAAACTTTATGACTCGAACAAGTTTTAAGAGGGTTGGAATGGGGTTTTTTGCTACGCTGTTGTGTGTTCTCGGATGCGTGGCTGACTTGAGAGCCGGCGTGGTTTACGACAACGACACCGGGCGCCTAGGAGGGATCTTTAACGCCGGCGTGGAATATGGAGACGAGGTGGTATTGTCTTCCGTGACGCCTTCTCAAAGTAGACCCGTGCTCATCACCGGTGCCTACGTGGTGGTGGCTCCAAACGGATATACGGGAGGCGCCAGCGTGACGCTGAGAATTCGGAAGCTCAATGGGCCGCCCGATCCTGGGGATCTTGGGAACAGACCCGGGCCAGGGGATGAGTTGAGTTCCGGATCTGCTCCGGTACCGCTCATCACCCGAACAAGTCGAATTTATGTGCCGCTCTCCGCCACTTTGAATTCGCCTGACTTCGTTGTGACTGCGCAGTTTAGTGGCTTGTCGGGCAGCACCGTTTTAGGGGTCATGGTTGCCGATGGACCGAGTGGCGGTTCCAGCTCAGCCTCCGAATTCTGGGTCAAAAGTGAGGGAGGTTGGAAGGTGCAAGCTTTGGAGGGCAGCCCTGCGAATTTTGGGTTTATCCTCCTCGCGCAGGATGGGCCGGAAGTTCTGCGTGTGGGAGGTGGCACGGCTCTTTCGATCGTCAACTCCGTGGCCTATCGTGAGAACGCGGCGGCGGTTCCTCTGGCAAAGGGCTCGTTGGTGTCGTTCTCGGGAGTCAAGGAGCTCACCGTCGCGGCGGCGAACCTGAGCGGAGACAAACTGACCTCGGGAGGATTGACGAGCAATGCCGACGGATTGTTGAAGTTTGCCGGTACTCAAGAAGGTTTCCGTGAATTCCTGGAGGGGCTTCAGTATGAAAACACCTCTGACAATCCTCGTGATGGCGCGCATGTGATCCATTTTACGGCGGGCAATTTAAGCTCGAGCATGACGGTGAATGTGACGGTGGTGAACGACTTTCCGCAAGTGACTTTGGACCTCGCAAGAGGGGCTCAAGCCACCTACACCGTGAACCAGTTCACGACGGGTCAGGATTCCATTGTCATTCCTTTTTCCTTTTCGGATCCTGAAGGCACCGCGCTGCTCACACTGGCAGGAGTTAGCGACAACGAAGAGGTAATCAAGAACAGCGATCTTGAAATGGTGGAAATCGTGGTGGATGCCGCCGGAAACGGCACTGGCCAACTCAAGATCAAGCAGGCCAACGTGCCTACTGGCACAGTCTATCCCGCTGGATTGAAGGTCGCCATCCTTGCCACGGACAAGGACAGGATTCCTGGGAAGGGCAGTGTGATAATCAATGTGATAGTCAGGGCTGTGATCGTCAACAGAGCTCCGGACTTTGCCATAGCGGGGAACGGTTCCTCGAAAATATGGGCAGTGGATGAGGACGGAGTTTTGGAGGTCGCATTTACTCTAGCGGATGATGCGCCCGAGGGGTTGGTGATTGAGAAATCGTCTAGCAATCCGAGTATGATCAGCGCGGAGGCCGTGGTTCCGAAGTCCCGCGCCGCGGGGCCATCGCCTTACTTCGAGATCAAACCTCAGCCGGATCAGAATGGCGAGGTGACGGTCACATTGGTGGCGAAGGACAAGGACGGCGCGACGGCGACCCAGGTGCTGTCGATAAAAGTCAACGCCACGCCTGATGCTCCGGTAATTACTGCGGCGACGACCGCGTTCACAGGGACCGAGTTCCAGCCGCTAACAGAGAATGAACTCCCCGCTTCGTCACTCATTCTGAGGATTCCTTTTGAGGTGGGAGATGTGGATGCTCAGGACAGCGTGACGCTTTCCGTGGAGCTCGATGACGTTGCGCAGAGGCTCTTGAGCGACGCGCAGATTTTGGCGGTGTCGAAGGTGTTGCAACTGACACCCCGTCCTTTTCGTAGCGGAGGTCCGGCAAAGATCACGCTGGTAGCCACCGACAAGTTCAAACTGATCGCACGGAAGGAGTTTACATTGACGATACCGGATCGGAATAATCCGCCGTTTTTTGATGCTGTTGAGATCATTGGAGGGCGCAACGCTGTGCGCTTCAAGTTGATCGATGAAGAAACGCTCACGGCGACGAATTTATTCGCTTCATCGGATCGGTTGGACTTGGTTCCCAACGACTTTGTTTTCGGGAAAGAAGGGGATTTTTGGGTGTTAACTTACAAGATAATCACCCCTAAGGAGAGTGGAAAGGCCACGCTTACTTTGACCGTGAAAGATTCGGGAGACGCAAGTTCCACGGGGAAAATTTCAGTGGATGTGACCAAGATCAAAACCGCTCCGATTTTGGTGTTGGCCGCTAGAGCGGGTGCTGAATCAGGGAGCACCACTGAGATCACATTTGGGGTGGATGACGTGGGCACTTTGGCCAAGAATTTGATTATCAGTGCCGAGGTGATCAGCGGCCAGGGGATAGCGAATTCGAACATACCGGTCAAGATCCTCGATAGCACCGGCAAGGAGCGCGGGCTCACCGTCGCTTTGTTGCCGGGTCAGTCCGGGGACGTGCAAATCAAAGTGACGGTGAGTGACGAGGATGGCGACAGCACGTCGGGTATTTTGAAACTGCGAGTGAACGCGGATCCAGTGTTGATTCTGCCAAAGGAAGGCACGGTGATTGTCGGGAAGAAATACGAGTTCGAGTTTGAGATCAGCGACGATCTCACGGACTTGTCCGCACTGGAGTTTTCAGTGAAAACATCGGGGTTGGCGCTGGCGGCACCTCTGACCATCCCGGTCGGGGTTGAGGGTTCAGGAGGGAAAAAGTTCAGGCAATCGATTCAAGCCGGGACGATAGCCGGGTTGATAACGGTGGAGATCACGCTACAGGATACCGACGGAGGGGGAGCGTTAGGAGGGTTTCAACTGAGAGTGATCGAGGATATAAAGGCTCCTCCCGTGGTGCTAAACATTCCCGCACAGGAAGTCATTGAAGATTTTGGCCTGCACAGGATTGATTTGGAGATCTCGGATACGGACACTCCGGCTGCAAGTTTGAAAGTCGAGATCACTCCGCCTGTCCCCACGTTTCTGGGGGCCACGATCGTTGCGGCGACGCGAGGCGATGGAAAAGTGCTCCTGCTCACTTCGAAGGCAGATCAATCTGGTGAGGGGGTCATCAATTTCACAGTCAGCGATGGGACGACCGTTGTTTCCAAGAGTGTTACGGTGCGCGTCACATCCGTCAACGATGCGCCCGTGATCACGGCGATGACAGGGGTGCCGGCCTCCGTGGCGGGTGTGCGGGAGTTGGTCCTGCAACAATCCCGAACCGATGTGACTCCTTCGGCGACCGTGGTCTTTACAGTGACAGATGCGGATGTGGGCGACACTGTGACGCTCACGTTTACCACGAGCGACACCACCTTGTTGCCAAGGGCCAGCTTGGTTTTGGGAGCGGACCGGCGCTCGTTGACATTGACCCCGGCGCGAGGGCAGACAGGAGAGGTGAGAGTGACGGTCATTGCCACGGACAAAGCTAATGAGATCGCCACGGAGACCTTTTTGGTCCGCGTGAGATCGGCTGAGAACACGGTTCCTACGATCACAGCCATCACCGGTCTGCCGACGGGTCTGGCGGGTGCGCGGGAGTTGGTTCTGACGCAGAATGAGGGTGGAGTGGCCCCAACTGCGACCTTGGTTTTCGTGGTGACGGATGTGGATGTGGGCGAGCGTGTCGCGCTGAGCTTTGTTTCGAGCGACTTAAAGTTGTTGCCGCAATCCGGCCTTGTTTTGGGAGCGGACGAGCGCACGTTGACGTTGACTCCCGCGGTCGGGCAGCTCGGGGTGAGTAGAGTGACGGTGACGGCAACTGACAGCTTGGGGGCGAAAGCGAACGACACATTTTTCGTCCGTGTAAAACCGAGCGTGAACACGCCTCCCACGCTAGCGGGTTTGCGGGACCGCGTGATGCTCGAAGATGGTAATGTAACGATCGCTTTTGATGTGGAAGACAAGGGAACTCAGGCGAGCGAGCTGAGGGTGGCTGCGGTTTCTGATAACGAAACACTCGTGCCCGCGAAAGAGTTGGCATCAGCGGTGTTGAACTCCGGGTCGGCGGGGAGAAGGAGTTTCGTGCTCGCCCCTGCGGCAAATCAATTCGGTGAAGCCAACATTACGTTGAAAGTTTCAGACCCTCAAGGGCTTTTCACAGAAGGGCTTTTTAAGCTCATCGTTCAGGCAGTCAACGACAAGCCCACCATTTCGAACATCCCGGATCAAGCATTGGAGGAGAACGGTTCGAAGGACGGGATCTCCCTCGTTATTGCTGACGTTGAAGACGATACGCCACCCCTGCGTCAGCTCAAAGTTTCTGTTAAATCTTCCAAACAAATATTACTACCCGATCCGACTGGGGCGGCCTCTGATGCCATCGTGCTTTCGGGGAGCGGAGGGACGCGTTTGTTGAAACTCACTCCGGTCAAAGGGCAGTTTGGGGATGCGACCGTTGAGGTGACAGTCAAGGATTCTGGCGGTTCGGAAGCGTCCACGACCTTTTCGGTAAAAGTGAAGGCAGCCGCCAACACAGCCCCCACGATTTCTTCCTTGAGCTCTGGGTCTGTGGATGTGGATGAGGATAACACTTTTGGTCCCGTGAGCTTTGCGGTAGGGGATCGTGAATCGTTGAAGGATCTGCGTTTTGAAGTGAGTTCGAGCGAACCGGCGCTTGTTCCAGGGAATCCCACGGCCATTGTGATCGAGTCCGTGCTCGGTGATTTGAGCAAGAGGCGACTGAGCGTCCATCCGGCATTGAATCAGACTGGTACGGCCAGAATAACGATCTTGGTCAGGGATCCGGAAGGGGCTTCCAATGAGGCCCATTTTGATTTGGTGGTCAAGCCTGTGAACGACGCGCCTGCCATTCAGGGTATCCCATCTCAGAGTTTGTTAGAGGACGGGAGCGTGGAGGGGATCGACGTGGTGCTCTCGGATGTGGACAGCCCTCTTGAGAGTCTCAAGTTGGAGGCCAAGTCGTCAGATACCGAATTATTGCCTTCGAAAAGCATCTTATTTTCAGGAACCGGTGGGAGACGGAAACTCGGATTTACGTTGGCACCCGGAAAGTCCGGCAACTTCATCGTGACCTTGACGGCGCGTGATTCGAGCGGTGGCGTGGGGAGCACGCAGTTTGGAGTGAGCGTGAAGGCGGCTGTGAATCAGCCGCCGACGATCACTGATTTGGTCGCGGCCGTGACAATCGACGAAGACTCCTCGTCGGGACAGATCCCTTTTAAGATTGGGGATCCGGACCGGGGGGCGGATCCCTTTGCTGTGGTGGTCTCGGCGACATCGAGCAACACCCGGGTGATTCCGAATCTCTCGATGCAAATAGGGGGGGGGAGCCAGAACCGATTCCTGCAGTTCACACCCGCAAAGGATCAATCCAGTGAATCCCCGATCACGATCACGCTGAAAGCGACGGATCCCCGAGGGGCCTTCGACACCAAAACGCTATTAGTGACCGTGCGCGCTGTGAATGATGCGCCAACGATCCGGGCGATCGACGATGTGGTGACAGATCAGGGCAAGGCCGTAGAAGGGATCGATGTGCTGGTTAATGACATCGACAATCCTTTAAGCGAGCTTGAGGTGTCTGTGGTGACTTCGAGCGATGAGACCCTGCTTTCGAAGAGTGGGATTTCGATTTCTCCGGGGACCGATGGGAAGCTGAGGATGAGCCTTGTGCCTGCCGCCGGGAAGTCAGGAGTTTCTCAAGTGACCCTGAAGGTGGTCGATAAGGGGACTCCCCCACGCGAGAGCACGACTCAATTTAAGGTGACGGTCAAGCCGCTGGTGAACAATCCACCCACCCTTGCGGTGATAGGCGATGTGAGCTTCGATGAGGATCCGCCGTCTCCTGTCGAAGTGCTGATCCCGGCGCGTGATCTCGAGACGCCCACGAGGGATCTCGATATTGAGGTTATTTCGAGCGACGAGAAATTATTACCCCGTGGAGGACTGTTCCTCTCTCCGGACAAGACCAAGCTTTTTCTACGACCTGTGGCAAACGCATTCGGAACCGCGACCGTGACGGTGACGGTGACAGACAGCAGCAAGGGAAAGATTTCAGGTGAGTTCAAGGTGACGGTGAGGCCGGTTAACGACGCGCCCTCGTTTGGATTGGAGCAGGACAGCTTTTTCATGGCCGAGAACACTTCAAAAACTGTTCCGTTCAGGGTTTTCGATCCAGACACCGCCCTCTCGAAGTTGAAGATCACGGCCATTTCTTCCGATCCTCAATTGTTCAGTCCTAATGGGTTGAAGGTCGAGGGTGGCGCAGGAGAACAATCGACCCGTTACATTACACTTCAACCTGAGTTGAACAAGGGTGGATCGGCCACGATCAAGGTGACCGCAACGGATGATGGTGGGGCGAGCACGTCCATCGAATTTAATGTCACCGTGAATCACATCAACAATCTTCCCGTGATCGTTGGACTGCAGGACATCGAGATTGAGCAGGGTCGGACATCCACTCCGATGACCTTCACGGTGACAGATGCGGAGACTGCGGCAGACGCGCTCACGTTTGAAGTGTTTTCAGGAAACGCAAAACTGATTCCTCCGAGCAATGTATTGGTAACAAGGGTTGGTTCAACCTGGACAATCACTGTCAAGCCGTCCAGCGATCAATTGGGGGTCGGTCCGGTGACGATTCAGGTTAGCGACAAGAACGGGGGGAGAACCGATCTCACATTTCTTGTTTTGGTCAAAGCGCAGAACAATCCTCCAACCATCTCGGCGCCTGTCGGTTGGAAGATGGACGAAGACATTCCGACCACCTTGTTCACGGCCAACGCCGTTGGAACCTCTCCGGTATTCGTGATTGATGACGATTTCACACCCATCGGCAGTCTTGTCCTCACGGCCATCAGTTCCAACCCGGTTCTTTTTCCTTCGATCGATATCAAGCCGGTTCCGGGTCGTGGCGACGCGCGGCAATTGAGTTTGGCTCCGGCGGCAGACCAGTTTGGAGAGACCGTCATCACCATTACGGCCACGGATTCTGGAGGCCTGCAAGGCATGGCGAAAATCACGGTCACTGTGCGGTCCAAAAACGACCGGCCAACCCTTGGCGCGATTGGGGCGCAAAGCGGTTTTGAGAATCGCTCGATCGGTCCCATACCGCTGAGCTACGGCGATATCGAGACCCCTAAATCGCAGCTTGAGTTGTTAGTCAGCTCCAATAATCGGAGGTTATTCCCTCCTGGAAGCAGCAGTCTTGAAGCCGGCGGTTTGGTTCTGAGGCCTAGTTCGTTTGGGACAGCAATCGTCACGCTGACGGTGACCGATACGGATGGAGGTCAAGCCAAAGTGGATTTCCCGGTGACGGTGAGCCATGTGAACGCGGCACCCAGCATTGCCGCAGTGGGGACGCAAACCTTTCCTGAAGACAGCAGCGTGCAGATTCCTGTAGAGGTCTCTGATTCGGACACAGACCTTGCGTTGGTGAACGTTGCTGTGGAGGCGACGTCATCGAATCCTTCCCTGTTTGGTCCTGGAGGATTATTGATAGAAGGGACCGGAGCGAGGCGGACCTTGATTATTAAGCCTAATCCGGATCAGAACGGCAGCGCTGTTCTTGTGTTGACTGCCAGGGATAACGATGGGGCCGTTTCGCGCGAGGTTGGATTCCAGGTGAATGTGACCGCTGTGAACGATCTGCCAGAGGTGGGCAACATAGGGTCCCAGGTTGTGATCGTGGACGGAGCCAGCACCACGGTGACGTTTTCTGCAACCGACAAAGATTCCTCGCTTGCACCTGAGAGATTCACGTTCTCCGATTACACGGGCCTTGTCATGACGTCCGTCACTGGGAACGGGTCCACATGGTTTTTCACGATATTTGCGGATTCGACCGTGGCATCGGGGAGGATGGTTCAAATGATCGTCAACGATCGCCAAGGCGGGGTTGTGACCAGGTCCTTCGAAGTTTCGGTCTTCGCGAACACCCCGCCGATATTGGAGTTTGGAAACGCGGGGCCGATCAGTGTTTCTCTGGACGCTGCGCAGGGCCTTCAGACAGTTCAACAAGTCATTTTGATCGAGGATGAGGAGACACACTCCGAGAAGTTGAGCTTGGACATCCAGTCAAGCAACGTCAATGTACTGCCCAAGTCGCGGGTGGAGTTGAGTGGGAACGGGGGCAGGCGGATTCTGAAACTGAGTCCGGTGACGGCGGGCGTTCAGGAAAATGCCACAGTTGAGGTGACGGTTACCGTTACGGATGAAGGAGCCCTTCCCGATGGCTCCAGCCTGGTGACGAAAAAGAGTGTGTCCAAAAAATTTCTAGTGAAGTTTGTGGTCAACCAGCACGCGCCCACGATCTCGATGGATGTGCCATCCGGGGGCGGTGCGAATCTTGTGACTGCGGAGGATACGTCCTCCTCCACGCGAGGGTTCACCGTGGGAGATCAGGACGGACCCGACATCGCGTCGTTGAAGGTCACTTATTCTGTCTCAGACACCGCGCTCATTGGCTCGGTGAATCTTGCCGGGCAGGGTCTCAATCGGACGGTGCAGGTGGTTCCCGCAAAAGACGCGAATGGGACAGCGACGGTGACACTTTTTGTCAGCGACCCTTCGGGGCTCGTCGCTTCGACAAGCTTCAATGTTACCGTGACACCGGTGAATGATTTTCCGACGATAGATACGATTCCCGACCCTGGTGAAATCAACGAAAATGCAGGGGTTCAGACTGTTTCGATCACAGGCATTTCGGCTGGGCCCTCCGACGAGACCGAGTTGGTGAAGGGGGTGACGGCGGTGTTGGATCCTCAGGCTGGGGAGAACTTGCAGTTGCTCCAGGATTTGGTGATGAGTTACGCGCCTAACGCGAAAGTGGCTGCGTTGAGTTACAAGCCAGGGGCGGGTCAGAATGGAGTTCTAACGGTTGCTGTGACAGCGACGGATGGAGCTGCACCGAACAAAAGTTTGACACAACGGTTCAGAGTGCGCGTGCGCGCTGTGAACGATGCCCCTGTTATAGAATTCGACAATGACGGCAACAGAAGCCCCTTGGCCGTGGTGGAGGGGAAGTCCAGTGTCGCGCGCTCGTTTAAGATCAGTGATCCGGAGACGCCGCCGTCGGGCCTGAAGGTGAGCGTTCGTTCGCGTAGTCCCGCTCTCTTCGCCGATTCGGACATCGTCATCGGGGGCGTGGTGGGCGCATCCCAGAGGACCGTGGCTGTGAAGTCTGGTGAAGGCAAGACGGGTCAGGGCCAGATTGAGCTGTCGGTGGGGGATGGGGAAACGACAACGGTCGTGTTCATCGATGTGATTGTGACGCACCGGCCGGAGATCGTGTTGGCGGGCGGGCTTTCCAAGGCCGGCAGCCTCACGGTGTTTTTGGGTGAGGAGAGCGAAGCGGTTCTGTTCGACGTGGCGGACGTGGAGACTCCGCTTGCGGGCCTCACGTTTTCCTCGGTGGTTGGAAATGTTGATTTGTTCCAAGTTTCTTCCGTATCGGTTGTGGAAGGAAAGCTGCGTGTCCACATCGCGCCTTTGCTTGCGAATTTTGATGCGCCCGTCACGATCACCGTGACGGACGTGGATGGAGGTTCGGATTCCTTCACTTTTAGAGTGTTTGTGAAGCCTCAAATCGTGCCTTTGACCGCGAGCGTCAGCGCGAGTCCTGGGCTGATTGTCGGGACTCAGACCAAGGTCACATTGACTGCGAACGTGACAGGCACCGGGGAGTTGCGCTTTCAGTGGAAAAAGGGTTCGGATGTGCTCACTGGGGCTACGAGTTCGAGCTATGTTATCATTTCGACCGTCTCAGAAGATGCCGGGGGTTACACCCTTCTGGTCCAGGACGAGTTAGGCACATCCTCTGCGACGGTCCAACTGACGGTGCTAGCACCGCCCAAGATCGTTCAGGACCCGCAGGCAAACACGACGGTAGCTGAGGGAGGCACCTTTGTGCTCGATGTGCAGACCGACGTTGGCGACTACGAATATGAGTGGAGAAAGGGGGGGGTGCGCGTGCTCGGGCAGACGGGTTCCTCGTTCATCCGGGAGCGTGCCACAAGTGAGGATGGAGGCCTTTATCAGGTGGTCGTGAAGCGGCGGAACTCAGCCGACTCGGTGAGCAGTCGTTTGGTCAGAGTGGAGGTCATCGGGGACTCGTTGGCGATGAGTGATGCCTTTGAATCCGCACCCTTACTCGAGCTTAAGAAGTCGGTCGTGATCGCCAATAAACTTTCCCAGAGTGGGACGGTCACGGCTATCAACACCACCGCATCACGCCAGATTGGGGAGCCTCAGATCGCTGGGAGAATCGGGCGCAAATCTGTGTGGGCCAAGTGGACGGCACCGAAAAACGGCACGATGAAGTTGAATACCACGGGCAGCGACTTCGACACGTTGCTCGGGGTCTATCGGGCCGCTTCGTCGCCTCCGAAAGTGGGGCAGTTGGAGTTGGTGGCCTCGGATGATGATAGCGGCGGATCTTTTACCAGCAAATTGGAGTTCAACGCCAAAAAGGATCAGGAGTATTTCGTGGTGGTGGATGGTCGCGCTGGTGACGAGGGGATCATCAAACTGAACTCCAGATTCCAGGAAACGTTCATCCTCTCCCCAGACATAATTTCAGAGGTTGTGGATATTTCAGCGGCTGAAGGGGCCGAAGTTATTTTCAGTGTGGTGGCTAAGAACGTTTTCACTTATCAGTGGTTTTTCAACGGGGTGAAGCAGCAAAGTGAAACGGGCCCTGAGTACCGGATCAGCAAGGCGAACGACTCGCATGTGGGCGAGTACGAAGTGGTTGTGAGCAACGGCCGCTTCGAGAACGACAAGAGCAGCACGGCAAGGCTGGTTCTGACGACAAACCCTGGAGAGTTTCCGGTCGATAAACCGGGAGACAACGCCACCGTGGCCAACACCTCGACCTCTCAAGCTTTGGCGAGTCGTCACAGGCTGTTCAAGCCTGTCAGCGCGGCGGCGGCATCGGGGTTTCGAGGCACTCAAGTCTTCAACACCTATGGTTCCACCACGGAGTTGGGCGAGCCCGATTTGTGCGGCATCATTGGGGGTGCGTCCCAGTGGTCGAGCTACGTGGCCCCTTCGGACGGATTATTGCGAGTGAGCACGGAGGGCAGCGATTTCGACACGTTATTGGGAGTGTTTACCGGACCCGCGGATCAAGGGTTCGAGGCGCTGACGCTGCTTGGATGCGATAACAATAGTGGAGCGGACGGCAAAACCAGCGTGGTGACTGTGCCGGTGAAAGCGGGGATTTCCTACTATTTTGCCGTGGATGGACCCAACGGGCAGACTGGAATCGTGGGTTTGAACTATGCGCTCGTATTGCCCGATGTGGCCATCAGACTTCCGCCGCCGGCTCCTGACAAAGGTCTGATGCGGCTTGAGGTTCCAGGAGTGTTGGGAGCCAAATATGTGCTCCAGACCTCGGTCAACTTGATTTCGTGGAGGACGGTGCTGGTCACTACCGCCGTCACCAATCCCTTGGAGTTCCGTGATGAGGAAAGCGGGACGGCACCGGTTCGATTTTATCGGCTGATCAAACAATAGGAAGCGTCGCGAGCCGGTGGGTCAAACAGGACGCAGGGCGGATCGTCCTGCGTGTGCGGCTCCACGATTTTTCGTGCTCACGTTTCCTACTCGTACTCGTAATCCTAGCCAACAAGGTTTGAACTTTTAACGCACTAATTCAGAAGAGTGCCCGCGAATCACGCGAATGGCCGCGAATCTGAAAACGGCAACGGGAAATGTGGTTCTGTCAGGAAAAGACCGCCTCGGGAGCGTCGTTGCGATGCGGGTCGCCTTGATAAAGGCAACCTCCGATTACCGGTTGCACGAGGGAAACCCGGGATAGGATTACGATTACGATTACGATTACGATTACGAGAAGATCTGGAAAAATCTGAGAGTCGCACGTCCTGCTTCTTGTTTCTTTTTTTTGTGACCTGGGTGCAAAGGTAGTCTAGAATCCTAGAGCAATGGCGTTTGACTCATTTCGGCAATTTGTGGATCGGCTGGACCGCGCTGGGGAACTTCTGCGTGTTCCATTTCCAGTGGCCACGGAGTTGGAGATGACGGAGTTTGCGGATCGGCAGATGAAGTTGCGTGACGGAGGCAAGGCCCTGCTCTTTGAAAAGCCAACGATCAATGGTGTGCTTTCACCCTTTCCTGTGGTGATCAACGCGCTGGGTTCGGATAGGCGGATGGCGATGAGTTTAGGAGCGGCCTCGGTTGCGGAGGTTGCGGATGAGATGGGGGGACTGCTGCGTGCGAAGCCACCGACGAGTTTAAAGGAAGCGGCGCGATTGCTCTCAAAAGCCTGGGAGATACGGCATGCCCGACCCAAGCTTGTCAAGGACGGGCCTTGCAAAGAAGTTGTCACGCGGTTCGATGCGAACGAGAGTGTGGGATTGGGCGTGGGTCGCGTCGGTGGGGGAAGCGGGGTTCCTACATTGTTAAACATTCCTATCCTGAAATGTTGGCCGTTGGACGGCGGCAGGTTTATCACTTTGCCTTGTGTCGTGACGCGCGACCCGGATACAGGGGAGCGGAATTTGGGAATGTATCGCGTGCAGGTGTATGACGGACAGACCACAGGGATGCATTGGCAATTGCAGAAAGTGGCCGCGAGGCATGGCCGACGCTACTATGAGACCGGACAGCGAATGCCAGTCAGCATCTTTGTGGGAGGCGATCCAGTTTATCCGTTCTGTGCCACGGCACCGTTGCCTGATGGAGTGGATGAATTCTTGTTGGCGGGTTATCTGCGCCGTCGCTCGGTGGAACTGGTTCGGTGCGAGACCAATGACCTTGAAGTGCCCGCCAACGCCGATTTTGTAATCGAAGGGTACATCGATCCCAAGGAGCCGTTGCGTATGGAAGGGCCGTTTGGGGATCACACAGGGTATTATAGCCTGGCGGACCTCTATCCTGTGTTTCACGTGACAGCGGTGACACACAGGCGGGACGCGATTTATTCAGCAACGATAGTCGGGATTCCTCCCATGGAAGATTTCTACATTGGATCCGCGAGTGTTCGGCTGTTTCTGCCGATTTTCCAGATGAATTTTCCGGAGATTGTGAATATGGCATTGCCGGCGGAGGGCGTGTTCCACAATCTCGTGTTTGTAAGCATCAAAAAGACGTATCCCATGCAGGCGTACAAAGTGATGCATGGCCTGTGGGGGATGGGGCAGATGATGTTCTCAAAGTATATTGTCGTGGTGGACCACGACGTGGATGTGCATAACACAAGCGAGGTTTTGTTTCACTTGTGCGCGAACACAGACCCTCAGCGGGATTCGATCTTCACGAAGGGGCCGTCGGACGCGCTGGATCATGCCACGTCGGAGTTTGCCATGGGCAGCAAATTGGGGATCGACGCGACGAAAAAGCTTTCTGGCGAGGGCTTCAAGAGAGAGTGGCCGCCCTTGATCAGGATGGACGAAGCGGTGAAGAGGCGTGTCGATGAGTTTTATGAAAAAATTAGTTCCACCAGGTGAGGGATCGATCTGGAGAGGATGGAGCGGGGTGAAGCTGTGAGCGAGAAACGATTGCATTTGAGAATTTCGCAAAGCGCGGAGTCGGCGGTGCGGACCGGGCATCCCTGGATTTTTGCGGACAGCGTGAGGGAGTGCAGCCGGAGCGGGAGAACGGGCGAAATTGGAGTCGTGTACGACCGCAACGATCGGTTTTTGGCGGTGGGTCTTTTTGATGCGGAATCTCCGATTCGGCTCCGTGTGCTGGAGCGGGGGCGGGGATGCCGGGTTGACGGAGAGTTTTGGGCGAAGCGGATGGATCGGTCGGTGGCGGCTCGTTGCGGGGTCGTGGGTGATGAAACGGATGGCTACCGCGTCGTGAACGGCGAGAGCGACGGATGGCCCGGTTTGGTGGTGGACCGTTTTGGGGATGTTTTGGTCGTCAAGATCTACACGGCAGCTTGGATGCCTTGGCTTGGGAGGGTCAGGGATGAGCTGGTTCGCATCTTCGATCCCACCGCGATCGTGCTGAGAATGGGGCGCCATTGTTCGGAGGCTGTGAGGAGAGAAGCAACCGCATCGAGTGCGGGGAGAGGCGTCTCCAGGGAGTTCCCACTGAGTGACGGATCTGTGTTGCACGGCATTCTGGAGAACGACACGGTGCCGTTTCGTGAGAACGGCTTATGTTTTGAGGCTGAAGTGATTCGGGGCCAGAAAACGGGCTTTTTTCTTGATCAACGTGACAATCGAAGGAGGGTTGAGGCGCTCTCTGGAGGGAGGATTGTGGTGAACACATTCAGCTATTCGGGAGGGTTTTCGGTGTATGCAGCGCGCGGGGGGGCGACGCGGGTTGTCGATGTTGACGTGAGCGCTCCTGCTCTCGAGGCAGGGAAGAGAAATTTTGATCGGAACGCAGGTGTTGGCGGATGGGCTTGTTCCAGGGAAGGACTGAGGGCGGATGTGTTCGAGTGGTTTCGCGAGACGCCGCCGATTGGATGCGGTTTGATTGTGGTGGACCCGCCTTCCATGGCGAAGCGAGAGCCAGAGCGTGCGGAGGCGATCCGGCAGTATGCAAGATTGGCGTCGGGGGCGATTCGTCAACTGCGTGGGGACGGCGGGATTTTGGTGGCGGCTTCATGTTCGTCTCACGTCAGCGAGGCTGAATTTTTTGAGAGTGTTCTGGGGGCGTGTCGATCGAGCGGTCGGCGTTTTGTGGAAATCGAACGGACCGGCCACCCGGCTGATCATCCTTCCAGTTTTCCGCAGGCGGCGTATCTCAAGTGCATTTACTTGCGGCTGGGATAAGTTTGGGTGCAACTCACGGTTTCCGGGAGGTGTCGTTCGGAGGACAATACCTACCGCAGAATGGGAAGAGTTCCTAACCACGGATAACAGGGAGAGCACGGATAAAGTACCCATCTCAGCTCCCTTTCCTCATCCGTGTTATCCGTGTCACTTCAGGGTGGTTAAGGGGCGGGATACCCGCGTCAGGGGAGGCGACCTCGGATAACGTGAGTTGCACCCCAGCAGTTCTCATTTTGAAAAATAGGTCCAAGCTCGCTATTCGTCCTTGCGCAAGAAGTGCGAATGAGCTAGACGTCCAACGATTCCCGGGGTGTTGTTGGTGGAGGACGATGGAGGGGTTTGAAACCATCATGCATCTCAAGAAAATCAAACCCGACGTGAAGGTGATCGCCATGTCCGGCGGGGGCCGGATTGGTCCTGGCCACTATTTGGATCTTGCCCGGAAGCTCGGCACCGTAAAAACCTTGGAGAAGCCCTTCGAATTTCGAGAGCTCGCAAAGGCATTGGTCGATGTTCTTGGAACGGTTCCCGTGACAGGGCCGATTCCAAAACCGCCGCCAGAACCCCCTCAACCTCGCGTGTGGTAGGGCTCTTGTGCCCTGCGAACCCTGATATGCCGTTGGCGCACGCCAGAGGGTGGAGGGGCTGAAAGGGCATGGCCATCACGTCGCACTATCATGTCCGACGGTTCTGCCCTCCCTGCCGCTCGGGACTTTTAAAGTTTGAACCACCGGTTTGCCTTCATCTCAAAGCGAGGCAATCCCCCTTCAGGAATGATCTGGACCGAAACACGCAAAGCGAGGCGCTCCCGGAAACGCGCGATCACGCGCTCGGCTAATGCTGCGGCATCCTCACATGTCCCGGTAGGTTCCAGATCGATTTCCATCTCCAACATCGATTGTCGCGACAAGATCCGCACCCGGTATTCCGCAACCTCGCTCTCAACCCGAATCAGCGACTCTGCGGCGGAGGGATACACGTTCACACCGCGAACCACCACCATGTCGTCACATCGCCCAAGGATCCCACCCTCAAGCGCGAGCTCGCTTCGTCCGCACTCACAGACACTCCCGGACGGATCGTCCCCACCGGGCTGCGAGCCCGCTCGACACCGCTCTCGAACAAGGTCACCCGTGCGATAGCGCAACGCCGGCGACGCGTTGCGTCTCAAGGTGGTGAGCACCAATTCTCCGGCGATCCCTGGTGGAACCGGCTCACCCGTGGTTGGGTCAACGATCTCAGCCAGAAACGCCGCCTCCATCACATGCAAACGTAATGGATTCTCCGGGCATTCGTAGGTGACAGGCCCGACTTCCGTCATCCCATGATGATCAAAGACCCTGGCCCCATTCCACAGGGTTCGAATACGGTCCCGAGTGGCTTGCACACTCCCCCCAGGCTCGCCTGCCACGACGATCAGGCGGACCTTTGACCCCGCCAGCTTCGCGCCCTCCGCCAAAGCCAACTCCCCCAGACGAATCGCATACGTGGGCGTCGCACACAGCACCGTGGCCCCCGATTCGACAATCGACCGAACCCGGGCCGAGCTGCCCAGACCCCCGCCCGGCAAGCAAAGGCAGCCCAGCCTCCCAGCGGCCTCGAACGCCAGCCAGAAGCCCAGGAATGGGCCAAAGGAAAAGGCGCAGTAGACCCGGTCACCGCGCTCGACACTCGCAGCACGCAGCACCTCCGCCCACTGGTCCACCATCCCACTCCAACTCTCGGGAGTGTCGAGCCATCGAATGATCCGCCCGGAGGTGCCGCTGGTTTGATGGCAACGTGAGTAATCCCCCAACGGCTGGGTTAAATTTGTTCCAAACGGGGGGGTTGCCTCCTGGTCAGCCGCAAAATCCACTTTGGTGCAAAACGGGAATTGCCTCGCAAACTCTTCGAGCGTGACGGAATCTGCCTCGGCCTTCGAACGTCGAATTCGGTCAGAGTAAAAAGCATTGTGACCCGGCAACTCTCGGAGAAGCCTGCGCAACAGAACGGTTTGTTGCGCCCGGATGTCTTTCGTCGATGGGAACGGCAAGTGTCCGCTCACTTTTTTTGCGAGCCGACGGTGCTAGATGTCGCCGCCGCTTCGGCCATCCCAGCCACCACCTTGGTAGCGGGTGGGTTGGGCTTGTAGAATGTCACCAGACAACCGCCTGCGGCCGCCAAGGCGATCCCCAGATAAAAGGGCCATTTAATCGAGGCCCAACCGCCCTCGGGCGGATGCGCGATGATGGCATATAACGCGTTCACCACGGGAGCCCCCGCAAACACAATCGACATGACCACCGCGGGAGTCCCCTTCGCTCCAAACGCCAGCAACACCCCGAACGCACCCAACGCCCCAACAACGCCGGCGATCAGTGACCACCACAAACCCTTGGCCGGAAAGCTCCAGGTCGCCCCTTTAATCAGCAACATCCCTAACGGGGCTAGGACCGCCGTGAGGAAATAAGCCACACCCACAAACAAGAATGCTTTGTAGCGTCCGTTGACGGGGTCCTTCATCGCCAATTGGCCGGTGTGTAGAAAAATTCCGTAAACCCCCCATGAAAAAACAGTGAGCAAAGCGTAAGCGAGCCAGGCAAGACCAGGCTGATTGGGTGAAGTCGTATTCATGCGGGGGAAATTTTAAAGCAAATCGCGGCCATCCGCAAACATAAAGCGCCGCACAACCGTTTGCGCCAGGGCTGATTCAAGAAAACGGAGCGCTGGCTTCCAGCCGGCTTTGGTTCAACGATCCGTCGGTCGCGCAGCCAAGCCGATTGGAAATCGGCGCTCCGGCCCCTCTGGCTGAGCATCCGCTGTTTTCTTGAATCAGCCCTGCGTTTGCGCCTGCCCTCGCTTGTTATGGATGAAAATTCACGAGCGGAGATCAAGCATGCGCTGGAAGGGCACCGGGGTAGGATTCAACCCCTCGCAAGAGTCTTCCTGGAACGTCCGTCCCCGACACAAATCCATCGCCTGTCCAGGGCCAGTGGCATTGGGGTTGGAATCCGGGGGCGACACTCGCCAACTCGTCCTGTCCCCAGGCACGAAGGATCCCCGCTGTTTGAGCACCGAGCTGGGCGGCTGTGACTCTCGGGGCTACAGGGTTAGAGCGGAGCTTCTTGCATGTCCGGGCGACGGGTCAATTCCGCAGTTCCCGCCAATCATCGACCGTCATCCTGCGCGCATTCTTCCACCCCGCATGGCCGTCGAAGAATAGCAAATTCGATCCTTCACCGTGCCTTTTGGCTGCCACGCGTCGGTCCCCGCTCGGACGCGGTGAGAGAGGGGAGCTGTAAGGGAGGTGGCTGGGAGACCAAACATCGTTTAAGTCCTCGCTTCCGATGATGTTCGTGAGGGTGAACACGGGACGCCATGCTCCATTTTCGTTATCCGCAAAGTAAGCAGTTTCCACCGGGTTTTGCACTCGGTCGATGTTCGAGGGTGTGGTGATTTCAGTGCCGGTGCGGTCTCTGGGGTTGCTGAACTGCCAAGCATTGACCACGTAACACATCACCTGCCGCTTGTCCGGAAAACTGGGGCAGGTGTACACTTTAATGCGTCCGTATTGATCGCGGGCTGCCGCCGTTCCTCCGAGGTAAGGGATGAACATCTGCCACCAGAATGGCGCGTTTCCGCGGGGGATGCGTCCGTTGTTGTCTTCGGCGTACAGGATCACGCCTAATCCCATTTGCTTCAGGTTGTTGTAGCAGCTCGCTTTTTTGGCCTTTTCCTTGGCCTTGCTCAACGCAGGGAGCAGCATTCCGGCTAGAATGGCGATGATGGCGATGACGACAAGTAATTCAATGAGAGTGAAGGCTCGCTGTTTTGCGAGAGCTCGGCAGTTAGGCATGGCGATTTGGGATCAGGCTTGATACCATACCCCCTGTTAAATGCAATGGATTCCGCGACATCGATTCCTCGAGGGGTGCAACTCACGTTATCCGAGGTCGCCTCCCCTGACGCGGGTATCCCGCCGCTTAACCACGCTGAAGTGACACCACGGATGACACGGATAACACGGATGAGGAAAGGGAGCTGAGAGGGGTACTTTATCCGTGCTATCCGTGTTATCCGTGGTTAACTCTTCCCATTCTGCGGTAGGTATTGTCCTCCGAACGACACCTCCCGG